>ONCN01000120.1 GCA_900316335.1 uncultured Eubacteriales bacterium
GAATACTCATGTCAGTCCTTGGCTGGAAGTCGCCAATCCAGAAACGGCAGGAGCTGGAGGCCGCTCGCGTGCTCTGACTCCGGTCGGGCTACGCCCTCCCTCCGTCAGAGCACGCGAAATCCCATTCTGACAACTCTTCTTTTTTTCGGTCTCACATCATTGACAAACGTACATTTTTTTTCAAATCTCGATATTTTTTCTTCCCAGCCATCTGGGCGGCGGGCTCGGGCCCGCCGCCCGGATGGCTTACTTGCCGGAGATCACGATATCCGGTGCGGCAAGATAGGGCAGCAGCCCCTCTCCTACCCGGACGCGCTCCTGGCTCAGAGCGGTGATATGGCCGAAGAGGTCGAAGAGATTGCCGCTGATCATGGTCTCCATGACTGCGCCGCGGATCTGGCCGTCCTCCACATAGAAGCTGTTTTTGGCCACGCCGGAGAACTCGCCGTTGATCTCTGGCTCGCCGCCGGAGAAGCCGCCCACGATCAGACCGCGCCGGGTGGAGGCAATGATCTGCGCAAGGCTCTGCTCGCCGGGGGCCATGACCAGGAAGCTGCCGCCGCTTTTGGTCACAGGGCGGCCGGTTTTGTTGGCCACAAAGAGGCCCAGAAGGTGACTTTTGAGCACGCCGTGGTCCAAAAGCCGCACGTCCTGGGTGCGGAAGCCGTCGCCGGTGAAGCAGTCGGGATCGACGTTGTCGGGGTGCGCCGCAGGCAGATCCAGGGTGATCTGCTCGTCTGTGACCTTCTGGTCCAGGCGGTCTCGCCAGAGGCTGGTGCCGTTGAGGATAACCCCGTCTGTCACCGTGGAGAAGAGCAGCGAGTACAGGAAGCCCGCCAGACACTCCGGCGTGAGGATGACGGTGCCGGTAAACTTTTCGCCCACGGGGATCTTGTGAAGCTGGGCCACGGTGTCACGCAGATGCTGGCGAAGGCGCGGCTGCTCGAGAAGGGGCTTGTCCAGATCGGTAAAGGTCAGGCCCACAAAGTCGATGCCGGTGGTGTTTTCGCCGTCGTTTGCGGCAAACTCCACCTCCAGCTCGTAATAGCCGCCGAACTTTTCAAAGGTGGTGCCGTTGGCGTTGCGATAGATCACGTGCCGGCGCACGTGGGTGGCCATAGACAGGCTCAGACGGATCAGCGGGTATTCGCTGCGGATGCCGCTTAAAAGCTCGCGGAAGCGTTCAAAGAAGGCGTCCATATCCGGCTCATAGCAGCCGGTGCGGAAGACGGCGGAGGGCTCTTGCGGGGCAATATCCCGGCAGGGATCCGGCTCGGCGGCGCGGGCGGCGCTCAATGCGCTCTCGGTCAGCGCCTGCATGCCCGCGTAGGACAGGTCGTTGCCGCTTGCCACACCCATGCGGCCGCCCAGGAAGACCGTCAGGCGCAGATCGTTGTCAAACAAGGTGCGGTAGAGGGTGAAGCCCTCGTCCTCGGCGTTGAACTCGCCGGTCTGCTTTTCCACAAAGCGGAAGGCGTATTTCTCTACGCCGGCGGCTGCGAGGATGTCCTCAAGCTGGCCGGCCTTTTTTTGCAGTTGCTCCATGTTGCTTCCCTCCTATCGTCCGCCGATGTTCAGCCGGCAGCGAAGCTGCGGCCCGCCCATGCCAACGGCCATAGGCTGTTTCTTGCCGCAGAAGCCGCTGGAAGACCATGTGACCGTGTCGGAGACCATATCCACGCTCTTGAGCATCTCAAAGGCAACGCCGGAGACCGTGGTGCCGAGGATGGCCCGGCCCAGCTTGCCCTTTTTGATCTCATAGCCCATGGTGACGCCGAACATGAACTCGCCGGTCAGGTCCGCCTGGCCGTTGCCGGAGTCGATGAGATAGTAGCCGTCGTCCACCGAGGCGATCATATCCTCAAGCTTGTCTTTGCCGGGCAGAACGGCAGTGTTGCGCATGCGGATGAGCGGTTCGTCGTTGAAGGCCCAGGCGCGGGCGTTGCCCGTGGGCGCGACCCCGTAGCGCTGGGCGCTGAGCCGGTCGTGCATATAGCCCTTGAGGATGCCGTTTTCGATGAGAACGGCGTCGTTTGCCAGCGTGCCCTCGTCGTCAAGCCACACAGGCAGCGGCGCGGGCTTGCCGAAGGCGGTGTGGGCAAAGTCCACCAGATTTACAAGCTCAGAGCCGACCCGTTTGTTGAGCAGTGGGCCCGCCACCGACCCGCCCTGGACCAGATCCGCCTCGACGGTGTGCCCCACAGCCTCGTGAGCCAGCATGCCGGCCATCATACCGCCCAAAATCACCGTGCGAGTGCCGGCCTCGGCATAGACGCCCTCTTTTTTTGCCATCAGGTGCTCATAGAGCGTTTGGATCTCGGGGTAGCAGCGGGTCACGTCGGAGAACTGGTCGTCAAAGCTTCCGGCGCCGCCAAAGGCCTTGAACAGCTCGAGCGGGGTGCCGTCCCTGGCCTCGGCGTTGAGGATCACATAGATATAGCAGCGGGGGCTGCACATATGACCGTGGCAGCCGTCGGAGCTGTAAATGATCTTGTCCATGGAGTCCTCATAGTAGACCACGCTGCGGCTGGTCAGATCCGGGTAGGTTTTGGCGATATGGTCGTCGATCTGGCGGCAGGCGTCGATCAGGCGCTGCTGGTGGGTGTCATGGATCTGCATGGGGCAGAGCACCGCGCCCTGCTGCGGCAGCGGACGCACGCTGAGCCCGCGTGGGGCGTGGGCGTCTAGGAATTTTGCGTTTTCTGTGGCGGCGCGCAGGACCCGGCGGGCGGACTCGACGTCATATTCCGCCACGGCGGAGAAGCCGGCCACACCGTTTTTCAGCACCTTAGCGCACAGGCCCCGGGTTTCGCTGCGCTGGTTGTTCACCAAAACGCCCTTTTGCAGGCTGACGCGGCGCACCCGGGTCTCCTGGCCGCGGAGGACCGTCTGGACCCCGGTGTCAAAAAGGGCGGTTTGCGCTTGCAGAATGTCTTGCAGCATGATAACCTCCTTGTTTGTTGGTTTTCTCCATTGTACCACACTCTGCGTGAAAATGGAACCACCCGGAAAAAGTTTTGCACCCTGCGCTCGCGCCTCTGCTGCCCGCTCCGGCCTTGCAATCCGGGGGAGAATGTGCTACAATCAAGAAAACGACATCGTTTGCCGACAGGAGGGGCGGAATGAATATCTATGTGGCTGCAACGCTGTTTTCAATTCTGATCATCCTCTATGGTCTGATCTCCGAGGTTTTCACCGTGCTCTTTCGGCTGATCGGGCTGCCGGAGGAGAAGGCGCGGTTCCAGGTGATCTCGCTTTTGACCGGGTGTGGGTTTACCACGCGGGAGAGCGAAATGATCCTCTCCAGCCGCTCCAGGCGAAGGCTGGCCAGGGTGACGATGCTCTTTGGCTACGTCTTCAACCTCACCATCGTTTCGGCGTTTGTGAATATCTTTGTGGCAATGAAGGTCAGCCAGCTCGGCGGCTGGATCTACAGTTTTTTGGTTCCGCTCGGCGCAGCCATTCTGATCATCTCGCTCTTTCGCTTTCCGGGGCTCAGAAGCCGGGTGGATCGGTGGATCGAGGGCTTTGCCGCAAAGCTCACAGGCGACACGGGCTACAACAGCATTCTGCTCATTGACCAGCTTGGGCAAAACTCCATCGCCCGCGTCCGGCTCAAGACGCTGCCCGAGGCGCTTGGCGGCAAGACGCTTGCCGAGACCGGGCTGAAACCGGACTGGAACATCATTGTGCTGACGGTGGAGCACGATAACGCCCCAGCCGAGCCGCCCACCGCTGAGACGGTGTTTTCTGCGGGCGACCGGCTCACGGTTTTTGGAGACTACCGGCAAATCTGCGAGGCCTTCGGCGCCCGCGAGCATTTTGCCGATGAAGCATTGTGAGAAAGGAAGACATGGCATGGACGACAAGGATCTGATCTGGCAGATCACAGAGCGCAAGCTTCTGCTCCACACCCCGGTTTACGACGTGATGGCGCAAAAAGAGGTCTCCCCCACGGGGTTTCGCGGCACCTATGTGGCGATGCAGGCGCCGGACTGGGTGATGACCATCCCGGTCTATCAAGGCCAGTTTGTTCTGGTGCGGCAGTGGCGGCACAGCATGCAGGCCGTTACGCTGGAGTTCCCCGGCGGCGTGGTGGATCGGGGCGAGGACCCTGCGCAAGCTGCGCTGCGCGAGCTTTCAGAAGAGACGGGCTTCACCGTGGGCCGCCTGACCCATCTGGGAAGCTGCAGCCCGAACCCGGCTTTGTTTCAAAACCGGTTCCACTGCTATATGGCAGAGGATCTGACCCCCACCGGGGCGCAGCATCTGGACGAGGACGAGCTTTTGCGCTATGAGCTGCGGCCCATAGAGGAGGTCCTTTCCGGCTTTGGCCGCGGACCGTATGCCCACGCTTTGATGGGCACGGCGCTGGCACTCTACCGCCAGCACAGGACCGCGTGAACCGCAAAAAAATGACCCGAGGACCGCAAATGGTCTTCGGGTCGTTTTGTGATCAAGGCTCTTTTCTCTTGCGGAAGAGGTATTCGTCCAGCTCCTTGCGGACCTTCTCGGGGATCTCCCGTTTGACCGGGCAGACGACGGCCTGGGCCATGCGCCGGGTGAAGGCGGTGATAAAGTCGATATCTGCGGCCATCTGGTCCATCGAAAGGACCTCTGGCGTGTCAAAGCGGCAGTGGATGGGCGCAACGGTATTGGAGGCCAGACGGGCAAAGGACAGCGCCGGAACGCCCTTGTCGGCAAAGGGGGTGGAGTCGCTGGAATACACGCCGGTTTTTGCCGCGATAGGAAAGCCGATCTCGGCGCCAAGATAGGTCAGATAGTGCACCAGTGCTTCCTCGGCGCTGACGCGGGCGATGAATTTGCCAACGTAGGTGCCGATCATATCCAGATTGATATTCAAGGCAGTCTCGTCAAGCTCCGGCTCGTGGGCCTTGACGTAGGCCTTGGAGCCGAGAAGCCCCCGCTCCTCGCTGCCGCAGAAGACAAAGCGCAGGCCGTAGTTCAGTCTCTCGCTGCGCAGCGCGTCCATCACGCCAAGCAGGCCGACGCAGCCGGAGAGGTTGTCGTAGGAGCCGTGGGACAGGGACGTGGAGTCATAGTGCGCGGTAAGTGTGAGATACTCCGGCCGCTTGCCCGGAAGCTCGGCAACCACGTTTTGGGACTGGCCCTCATACTCCTGCTGGTCCACGGTGATTTTGATGCGGCGCACCCGGTTTTTGACCAGTGCAAGGCCCGTCTCGACGTGGAGCATGGCGCAAAGGAGCTTCTTCGCCTCCCCCACCACGGCGGGGCGAAGGTCGCGGCGGTCGATATCCCGGTTGTCATAGTGCAGGTTGCCATATTGGAACAAGATGCCCTTGGCACCGGCCTTGACCAGATCCTGGTAGGCAAAGTGGCCGATGCCCTGGGTGTCGAGCAGGACGATCTTATCCTTTGCCCCGGCGATGGAGACAGGGTCCTGCCCGGGCATATAGTAGAGCTCGCCCTCCACGCTCCCGCTGCCGCACAGGCTCACGCCCTGGCAGGGGATCGGCTGCCCGTCGGCCAGGACCTCGGCATGGTAAATCTCCGCCATGGAGACGGCAAAGGGCTCGATGCGGGCGGGGACGCCCAGCGCTTGACAGGCATCCGCCAGGTATTGCGCGGCCCGAAGCTCCTCCGGGCTGCCGCTGGTGTGGACAAAATCCAGATCTTGAAAGATCCGGTGCATTTGCTCGTGTGTCATATGCGCTCCTTTCTTGTCACAATGGTTTGTGTTGTTCAGCCCTCCAGGCGAAGGTCGCCGCGCTCATCCGTGGAAAGGCCGGCGCCGTAGAAGGCTGCGCAGGCCCGCTCAAGGTACTCCAGATCCCGCACGCCGGCGGTTTCGTAGGCGCTGTGCATGGCAAGCTGGGCAAGGCCCAGATCGACGGTGTTCATCGACACCTGGGCCATGGCAATATTGCCCAGGGTGGAGCCGCCGGCCTCGTCGGAGCGGTTGGAGAAGAACTGCACCGGTACCTGAGCATGTTCGCAGATGGCGCGGAACAGGGCGATCGAGCGGGCGTCGCTGGTGTATTTCTGCCCGGCGTGGGATTTGACCACGATGCCCTCGTTCATATAGGTGCAGTTATTCGCGTCGGTCTTTTCGGGGTGGTTGGGATGGACCGCGTGGGCGTTGTCGCAAGAGAGCATAAAGCTTCTGGCCGTCATGCAGCGGAAGTCCTCATCGTCCAGGCCCAGGCCGCGTACGACGCGGTAGAGCACGTCCTTGAGGAGCGTCGACGCCGCGCCCTGCTTGGTGCCGGAGCCGACCTCTTCGTTGTCAAACAGGCTGTAGACCTGGATATGCCGGTCGTTTTCGCCCGCGAGGAAGCCCTGCAGCGTGCCGTAGGCGCACTCCAGATCGTCCAGGCGGCCCGCAGAGAGAAATTCGTTCTGCGCGCCCCAGACGGTCGGCGCCATGCGGTTGTACAGGTACAGGTCCATGGCGAGGATCTGCTTGTTGAAGGCAAAGCCCTCGTTGACCTTGCGGTTCATGTGGATAGCAAGGTTCGGAATGAGCAGCAGATCCCGGTCAAAGCAGACCAGGCGGCTTTCGTGGGTCTGGCGGCCGTCCTCGACTTTGCGAAGCAGGACGCGGCCTGCCAGGGACAGGGGCCGATCCATCCAGGACGAGCAGATCATGCCGCCGTAGCCCTCGGTGTTGAGCTGGACGTACCGGTCACGAACGCGCAGCTCGGCGTTTTGCTTGAGCTTGAAGCACGGGGAGTCGCTGTGCGAGGCGGTGATGAGAAACCCCGGCTCGCGCAGCCTTGCGCCCACACGGAAGGCGATCAGACTTGAGCCGTTGCGCGTGGTGAAGTATTTGCCGCCGGGCAAGAGGATCCAGCGCTGCGACTCGGGCAGCTCCCGGAAGCCCTGCGCAAGCAAAATCCTGCGCACCTGGTCGACTGCGTGGAAGGCTGTGGGGCTGTTTTGCAGAAAGTCCATCAGTCCCCGCACAGAGGCGGAAACCTGCTTTGTATTATCCATTGGTCGTTCCTCCTTGGGTCGTTTGCTCCATTGTAGCACACCGGGCGGCCAAAAGCAAGCCGCCCGTGAAAAACCCGGCTTGCGGGCTCTCACGGGCGGATGCGGCGTTTGGCGGATCACTGCCCTGCGTACGTGCGCAAGATCCAGTCGCTCCAGTCTTTGTAGGCGCTGGCGTAATCGGTGTCAAAGGCCTCTTCAAAGGTTGCCTGGTCAAAGCAGAAGCTGCTGACGCGGTCAAAGCCATAGCGGTCGCTGAGCCAGGCCACAAAGGAGGTCGCCATGCACACGCTCATCTCGTCGCCGGGATCTTTTTCGGCGGCTGCGGCCTGATACAGCGCGGTCATGCGCAGCGGAACGCTCTCGTAGGCTGAGCCCCAGTACATGCCCTTTGTCAGGCACACGCAGGACACGGCGTCAACCAGCTTGCGGTTATTCTCGGGGGTGTTCTCCGCTGTTCCGCCGCCTCGGGTATAGTATTCTGCGTAGGGGTAGTCTTGCATCAAATCAAACCTGGTTCGCAGAAGCACCTCGGAGTAGGGATCCACGCAGGATCCAAGATACCAGGCGTAGCCGAGCTGCTTCCACTGCACGCGTTCACTGCCGAGAAGCGAGAGGATATACACCTCCTCACGGTGCCAATAGTAGCTGCCGATCTCAAGGGCGAGGCGATCCTCCGTCTCGGTCCAGCGATAGCCCTCATCCTGGTGGATGGTGAGATCCACATACTTGGCCGCTTGCCGCGCCGGGTACTGATCGGTGCAGTTTTCTTTCAGATAGTCGCGGATGAACCGGAAGCTGTTTTCCGTCCGATCCAGATACTGGGGCAAAAAGGTCTCGAGCGTTACGTCCTCGCCGCGCAGATGCGGCAAATACGCGGACAGATGGAAGCTGTCAAACTGCGCGTCCAGATATACGGCCTCGTCCAGCGCAGGCGGAAGGATCGTTTCGGCCTGGGTGTTGTTGCCGTAGATCACCATGGTCCGGGTGTCCGCGTCATAGCTGACGGCGTTTTGGGCGATCTGCGCAAGCAGCTCGCTGGTTTTCTGCTCCTGCTCGGTCAGCTTCGCCGCGGCCTGTTTTTGCTGATGCTGCAAAAACAGCAGCGCTCCTGCGGCCACCAGCACCACTGCCGCAAGGCCGCAGATGAGAAGGCGAAGTCTGCTTGTTCGGATTTTTTTCAGATAGTCCACCTCTGTCACCGTCTCCAAAAGCTCCGGCTCCGGACTGGTCATTTCGACGCAGATCTTGCGGCAGGCAGGGCACTGCGCCAGATGCGCCTTGAGCTCCGCTTCGCTTTCGGGCAACAGAAGCCCCTCTGCGTACTGCGGGAGCAGATCCTGCGCAACACTACAAGACAGATTTGTTTTCATGTTCGTTCCACTCCTTTACAAGCGTTTGTTTGGCCCGATAATAGTTCACCCTTGCCCAAGTCTCCGATTGGCTGAGGATTGCGCCGATCTGCCGGAAGGACAGGCCGCCCAGCAGCCGAAGGTGTACAATCTCCCGCCCGGGCTCCGGCAGTCTGTGGATGGCGGCAAGAAGCCGCTGCTGGTCCATTTCATTCAGCACCGTCTCCTCGGCGGATCTTGTGGGGCGTTCCGTCACGTCGTCAAGACTGACGGTTTCGTTCCTTTGACTTTTATAGTGGGAATAGAGCACGTTCTTCGCAATTCCGCAAAGCCAGGTGCTGATTTTGCAGCTTCCATCATACCTGCCGATGCTGCCGACGGCCTGAAAGAAGGTCTCTTGGGTCAGCTCCTCCGCAAGATCCGCCGAGCCGGTCTTTGCCAGCAAAAAGCGGTAGACGGTCTGGGCATGCTGCCGATAGATCAAGTCAAGGTCCTCCACCAGTTTCACCTCCTGTCAATGAATGTCAGAACGGGCCGTTTTGTTACAAACTATGTAAAAAATATTTTGAAAGGGCTGTCTCGCCGGGAGACAGCCCTTTTAAAACGCGTTATTGTGCCGCTCTGCGGCAAGATCATCTGCCGCACCCGCTTGCAGGCCAGAGCCTTTCGGCGTCTTTTTTAATACAGCTGCTCGATGACCACGTTGGAGAAGTCAATGGGCGCTTCTTCGCAGTTCTGCTCGACGCTGCTCCCGGCCTTTGCCGGCTGCGCGGCAGCAGTTCCCGCGTCCTTCTTGGGCAGATCCATCGGCTTCATCGTCGGGATTAGAAAACCCGGCTTGATTTCCCTCAAATTCGCAGGAATCATAATCCCTCGCACGTGTACAGGACTACTGAAAGCCTCACGCGGAAACAGCCTTTGATTAAAGCCCGTCTTCCGTATAGCCTGAGTTGTAGGGCCACATTTCCGCATCACTCTGCTCTATTCTTCGCGCTATTGGAGACTAAAATGGCGAGTGTGAAGACTTAGCATCATTGTTGGGGAAACGGTCAGGACGCAAGGTTTTCTTCACACCTCAACATACTTCCTCGGTGTTGTCTGTGAATGAAACTGTATCAAACGAGAGCCCTCGAAAGCCTCTTAAAATTGATTTATTGATTTCCAGCCATCTGTTTATAATAATCTGTCTCGGTAGTCGCGTTAAAGCCGTCAAGTAAGTATTCTTTCGGTATATACTTTTCATATTGAAGATCCATATAGTAGTTGCAGAAGATCTGCTCTCCATAGATTATTCTGCCCTTTCCATCAGTTAGCGCATATATAAACCCTTGATATGAATCCGCATTGACTGCCAGAAGCTCATATGTTTTTTCTTCTTCAACGCAGTAGTACCCAATATATTCTGTTGACTTGTACGCTTTCAGTCGCTTTACCTCTTCCGCGTAATCATCAGCAGCATAGTCTACCACCAGATATCCCAGATACTGCGCATCCCAGGGATTGTAATAAACCATCTTAAAGTCGACTACATTCATATCGTCGGTGATTTCCTTCGGCCAGATGGTTTCATCCATCCCCCACTTTGTCCATTGTGTATCGACGCCTTCCTCGTAGGCTCCGTTAGAAAAATTCATAAACTCTTGATAGCGGGATATATCATCATATTCCTCAATCGGAGAAAAGGTCGATGAAACAACCAGTACTCCCACCAAGGTTGTCGTTACAAATACGCGCCAGAATGCCGCAACAAGTCCCGCGATAGTCGCAATTCCGATTCCGCGAACCAGTTTCTTGTTCTTGATGATTTTCTCTAATACCCCGGTCACATACAAAGTGATAATCGCCATGATTACCAGAGCTAGCAATGTTGCAATCAGTACGCCATAATTGATTGAGGTCTGCTTCGCTGTCTGCAGTAAGATCGATACCAACAATATCAGAACACCAATAAAGCTGACGATCTGTATTCCTTTCAGCAGCTTGCTTTTTTCTTCACTGGCATAGTCGGCCATCTTTGTGGCAACTTCTCTTACTTCCTTATCCATCATCTCGCTTTTTCTTTCTCCCTCAATGATTTCTCTGACATCTACATCATAGAAATCGGCAATCTCAACCAACAGTGAAATATCAGGAAGATTCGTTCCGTTTTCCCATCGAGATATCGTTCTGGAACTCACATGAAAGACCTGTGCAAGCTGTTCTTGTGTCATCTGCTTTTCGTGACGTAATTCTTTTAGGAATCTTCCTGCTTTCTGCTGATCCAAAGTTCTCTTCCCTCCTTCCCCGTTTGATTCAATTGGAGTATATGGAATCTGTCCGCATATTTCCACGACACAAAGCGAGAATTGCCGTGTTTTTTATGTACCGGACAGGATATGTCTGGCTACTATTGGGGGCTGTAGAAAACACTTTTGAAAGAAACTGCTGGCAAGGCAGCGGGCTATGCTCGGTATTTACCCATTTAAGAGATCCACTACCGTATGATAGTGAGTCTCTTGTAGATTCACATTGATTTATGCCATTCAATGAGGAATCGCACATTTTTGCCTTCCAATTTGGAGAACGAAAGGTGATTTTTGGTGACTAAATTGGTGATTCAAGCCGATTTTGGCTCCTCAATCAATACAGCTTATTATAGCACAGACAAGCTCATTTTTCAGTGGTGGATGTTGAACATTGGTGACACAGGTTCATAGGCGTTGGCTTCGAGGCAAGAGCCAAAAAAGGGAAAAACGATCACCGTCTCTCTGAAATCATATCCACAAGCTCCCGCATTTTCTTCTCAAAATAATCCGCCGGTATTAGCGCGATTCCCACTTCATCGCTTGCGACGATCAGCCGGTCTCCGCCATTGATCCCCAAATGGTCCCGAGCATCCTTCGGGATCACGATCTGACCGCGGTCGCCCAATGTAACAACGCCCCAGATGTTCTTTCCTTGCGGTGCGGGAGGTAGCTTCCCAATGCCATCCACATATTTTTGTTTTGCGAGGCTGTCAAGCGTGATGCCATAGACCTGCGCCAGCAGCGAAGCTTTCTCAATGTCCGGAACCGTCATCCCGTTCTCCCATTTTGCGTATGCTTGCCGGGAAATACCGATCTTTTCCGCAATCTGCTCTTGAGAGTATCCGTTCAGTTTTCTGAGCATCACAAGATTATCCTTCAGCATACTTGCCTCCTTTACAGATCGATCTGCTCAAAATTCGCGCAGGCTTTTCTGTACGACAACAAGGTCATCAGGCTATAGAGCACAGCGCCGCCGAGCAGCAGCAACATCTGCAGCCAGATATGATCAAAGCCAAATGCGTTCAACACTGCCATACCCGGGAAGTGATGCACCGCCTCGGCTGCGCTGATCGCCAGGAAGGCCGCAATGATGTAAGTAATGAACGGCTTTCCGATCTGATATGCGGTTTTGAAAAAGCCGCCGAGAAAGATCACGTTAAACAGCCCGAAGATGAATAATGCCGCTCCCAGGAAAAACGGATTCGCGTTCATCAAAACATTCTGTCGGTAAACGGCAGCATCCGCCAGGATCGTCATGCGCAAAGCTGTCAGGATCGCCATCAGTGCAAAGCCAGCAATTTCGATCAGCATGACAAACTGGTATTTTCCCTTCACAACGTCGCGCTTTGCCATCGGCAGCAGCGCCGAAAAAACGATGTCATTCGCTTCCCTGGCGCTCTGGAAGCTCTGATAGATCCCCAGCGTGATAAAGAACACGCCGCAGAGGATCGGATAGCCCGGCAGCATTGCCATAGCTCCGAATCCGATGAAAAGATAAGTCAGGACAAGTGCGCTCAGGCGCATTTCTTTTTTCAGCATTGCACTCATGACAGCGCCTCCCTCTCCAGCCTCAAAAAGACCTCTTCCAGAGATTCCTCCCCTTGTCTGAACTCCCGAAGGAACTCTGCCTTGGGCAGGTTTGCTCGGATCTCTCCGTGGCTGATGTAGACAATGTCGTCTGCGCACCGCTCCAGATCAGAGGTGATGTGGGTCGAAAACAAAACTGTGACGCCATGCGCTCGTAAGGTCTTGAACAGCTCAAGAAGCTCATCCCGTGAAAAGGGATCCAATCCGCTGGTCGGTTCATCAAGGATCAGAACCTCGGCGCGGTGAGAAAGCGCCAGAAGGAGGTTGAACTTCACCTTCATTCCTTCCGACAGCTCGATCGGTTTCTTGTTTTCATCGATTGCAAAAAAAGCCATGTATTTTCGATAGGCTTCTTCGTCCCAGCCCGGAAAGAAGGTCTTCGTAACGCTGACGATCTCACGGATCGTTTTTCTCGGATACCAGCTGACCGTTCCGGTGGAATACCCAATCCGCTGCTTGATCTCTTTCTCGTGCTCTGAGAGCGGCATCCCGAAATATGATATTACCCCGCTGTCCGTATGGATCAGGTTCAGCATAGACTTGATTGTCGTGGTTTTTCCAGCGCCGTTCCGGCCGATAAAGCCTGTAATTCTACCGGCTTCCAGCGAGAAGGATACATCCTTCAGCTGGAATGCCGGGTAGCTTTTGCAAACATTCCTCAACTCTACAATACTCATAGCTGCCTCCTATTTTGTGATTTCTATGAATATTGTAATGTCCGGTTGCCTGCCTGACAACCAACCAAAGATAACAGGTGATGTATCAAATGGTTGCCTTTTTATATCCTTGTTATTGGAAATGGCGCAGCAGATATGCTCTTTTTCCAGATTCTCTTTCGTTACTTTGATATATTCCATTTGATTAATTTCCGCTAATCCCTGTTTGTCGTTTCTATTGTACCGACATCAATTTCCGACCGGCAATACATAGCTGCTGGATTGACAAGGGGCTGTCTCACAAACGAGGCAGCCCCAAAATCGTGAAAAATAACGGCAGCCGGCACTTGAAACGTGTCGGCTGTCGGCTTATACTATTGGTGTG
>ONCN01000157.1 GCA_900316335.1 uncultured Eubacteriales bacterium
CCCTCGCGGTCAAACCCACCCTGGCTGAGCACCAGGCGGTGGGCCAACACCGGCACGGCAAGCGCCTGGATGTCCTCGGGCACCACGAACGTGCGGCCCCGCAGCATAGCATAGGCCCTGGCAGCGCGCATCAGCGCAAGCGAGCCGCGCGGACTCACGCCGAGCAGGCTTGTCCCCTCCCGTCGGGTGGCGAGGGCCAGGTCTGCGATATAGCCCAACAGCTCGGGGTGAACGTAAACGGCCTGGCACTGCGCCTGCAGCGCGAGCAGCTCTCCGGTGCTGCAAACGGGCTGCAGCGCCTCGAGCGGATCTGCCCCGGCAAAGCGGCGCAGAATGGCGATCTCCTCGTCTCGCTGCGGCAGGCCCATGGAGAGCATCATCAAAAAACGGTCCATCTGGGCCTCGGGCAGCGGAAAGGTCCCGGCGGTCTCAATGGGGTTTTGCGTGGCCAGAACCAAAAACGGCTTGCTCAGCGTGCGGGTCTCGCCGTCGATGGTGACCTGGCCCTCGGCCATGCACTCCAGCAGCGCGGATTGGGTCCGGGGCGTGGCCCGGTTGATCTCGTCGGCAAGCAGGATCTGGCTGAACACCGGACCCGGGCGGAAGCGGAACTCCGCCTGCTTCTGATCAAAGAAGTTCAGACCCGTGACGTCAGAGGGCAGAAGGTCCGGGGTAAACTGGATGCGGGCGAACGCCGCGTCAAGCGACCGGGCCAGGGCCTTGGCCAGCATGGTCTTGCCGGTGCCCGGCACGTCCTCCACCAGCACATGGCCGCCGCAGCACAGGGCGGTGAGCAGCAGCTCCACAGTCTGCTCCCGGCCGACGATGACCGAGGCGATGTTCGCTTTGAGCGCCGACAGAATTTCAGTTGCACGTGTGTGTTCCATAGTTTCCTCCCGATCTGAGCAGGATTTTTTCCTATCATACCATATTTCGCGCAAAAGAAAAAGTCTTTTTTCGCCAAAGCAGGCAAATCCGCCTTGCAAAGGGACCGTTTCTTCGGTATACTATGAAAAGAACGAACAAACCTGCAAGGAGGAACCTATGGATCCAAGAGAACGCTTTATCGCCATCTATCGGCAGTATATCCGCAGGCCCGGCGCGGAGGCGCTGCTGAATTATCTGCAAAACTCCGATTTCTTTGTCGCGCCCGCCTCAGCCCGGTACCACTCGAGCGTGGCAGGCGGCCTGTGCCAGCACAGTCTCAACGTTTACGACTGTCTGAAGGACTATATGGCCCGCCCCCGGGTGATGGAGCTCTACGGTCTGACCGGAGAGGAATTCTCCGACGAGAGCATCGCCATCGTGGCCCTTCTGCACGACCTATGCAAGATCGGCTGCTATAAGCCGGGCTTTCGGAACGTCAAGGACGAGCGCGGCTACTGGCAGAAGGTGCCGACCTTCAACTTTGAGGATCCCCTGCCCTATGGCCATGGGGAAAAATCCGTGTGGATCATTATGAAGTACATGGCGCTGACCGACCAGGAGGCCTTTGCCATCCGCTACCATATGGGCTTTTCAACAGAGGACGATCCCCGCACCGTGGGGCAGGCTCTGGCCAAATTCCCCCTGGCCTTCGCCCTGACCGTGGCCGACAGCGAGGCCACCTACTTTTTGGAAAAATAAACCGGGCTACGACAAAACGGACCTCCCGCCTGCTTGCGGGAGGTCCGTTTTGCGCTTGGCGGCAGCGCGGCCAAGGCCGCGCTGCCGGGGATCGGAGCATGCTGATCAGCCCTCGATGTAGAAAGCAAAGGTATAGATCGTCAGATCCGCGTTGCTATTCTTGCCGTAGGTGGTGAAGTTGGTGTAGAACTCCACAAACTGATCCTTGTTGTTATATTTGGCATTGACGCTCTTGATGAACCAGCCGCCCTCTGCCTGGACCAGCTCCCAGGTGCTGTAGGTCGTCTGCGTGTCAGACAGGAACAGCTCGCTGCCGGTATCGCCGGCCGTCAGATACTTGCCGTCGGCCTCAAGCAGCACGCCGCCGTCCTCCAACACATGGACGGTATAAACCAAGCCCTCGGTATCGGAGGTGATTGTGCCGTCTTCCACAGTGACGTCCGCAGGGAGCATCTGACGCTGGTTCTTCTTCTCGTAGAGATAGCCTGTAGTGGAAATGGCCTTGTTCTTGCTGGCCAGGACGATCACGGCGTTGTCGCCGTCCTTCACAGTTTCTGCCAGGGCAAACCCCTTCGGCGCCTGCTCTTTGACGTAGAACTGCATCGCATAGGCGTCGCCGGTGGGCGTCGAGGTGGCGTAGACGGTGAACTCGTCATATCTGCTGTAATACTCTGCATACACAGGGGTGCCGTCTTCCTTGGCCACGGTCGCGCTCTTCATCGTGAAGCTGTCCGTACCGGTCACGGGCTCAAGGATCCAGTTGGGATCATGCCCTTCGGCGGTGTTCGAAATGTTGATGTGCGTGCCGTTGGCATAAGCAGACAGATCGTAGCTCCCCTGCTTGAAGCTGTAGCTTCCGTCCTCGTTGACGGTGACGGTCCAGACTGTGCTCGCGTCAGGTTCTGCAATCGCGTTTTCTTCCACCGTCGCATCCTTCGCAGCAAGGTAATAGTTGCCCTGCGGTTCAGAGGACAGCGCCTTCTTTGCGCCCGGGTTGTAGATCACGACTTCGTCGCCGGTCTTCAGCTCGGTCGCAAGCTTATAGGAAACGGTGGGCTGGGGATCCGGTTCCTCCGGCTCGCCGGACGCGCCCTTGACGTAGAACTGGAACCCATAATCATTGAGGCTGGGTTTGTTCGTGCTATATCCGCAAATCTTGTCCACGCCCTGCTTGGCATAACACTGGATATAGCCGGGGCCATAGGTGGTGGTCACACCGGTGCTGGAGATGTAATACTGGCAGGTGTCTGCATCGGCCTCTGTGAGCGACCAGGTGGTCACAGCGCCCTCGTGGGTCGGATCGTTGGTCAGCTCCACATAGGTGTTGGAAGGCCAGGCGGTGATGGCGTTGCTGCCGCTCACGAAGCTGTAATTGCCGGCCTCGTCTACCTGGACGGTCCACACCAGAGAAGCGTCGGGAGACTCGATCTTGTTCCCGGCCGGCGTGATCTCCTGTGCGGTCAGATACCAGTCGTTGTCGGTTTCGTTCTTGATCGCCTTGCCATGACCGGGGTTGTAGATCACAACCTGGTCGCCGGCCTTGATGGTCTTGGACAGGCCATAGGTTCCCTGGGTGGGATCCGGCTTCTTCTGCAGGGCGAGAATGGCGTTTTTCAGAGCCTGGGCGGCGGCGTCCACCTCTTCCTGGGTGGCGTCTTCCTTGGCGCGAATTGCCTCGGCCGCAGCCAGGGCGTCGGTCATGGCCTTCACGCTCTCGTCGGTGTAGTCGGCGGCGTTCACAGCCTTGGCCTCGGCGATGGCGGCGTCAAGCGCTTCATAGCGCAGCGGGATCACAACAATGATCTGCTCGGTCACACCGGCGCTGCGCAGCAGCACGGTCTTGGCGGCCTCGTCGGCGGTCTGAACCATCCAGACGCCCTTGTCGCCGGGCTCGGTGGTGTAGGCGAGCTTCTCATCGGTTTCGCCGATGGCAAGGGCGGTGCCGTCCTTCAGACGGAGCACAAGGCCGTTTTCGCTCTGCTCGGCGATGAACACGGCAACCGGAGCATCCTCGGCGAAGGTGAGGATCTCATCCTCCACCTGGGCGGGGGCTGCGGCAGCCAGGCCATCCTTGACGGTGTTGGCCAGGGCCTGCTTGCGGGCGGGGTTGTAGACGACCACCTCGTCGCCGGCCTTGAGCTGCGTGGTCAGCACATAGGCGTCAACCATCTGGGGCTTTTCTACCAGGGCGGCAACCGCGTCGTCCAGGGCCTTCTTGGCAGCATCCAGCTCTTCCTGGGTTTCGGCCTCGTCCAGGGCCTTCTTCGCGGCGGCAAGGGCGTCTTCCAGAGCCTTCACGGACGCTTCGGTATAGTCGTCCTTTTCAATGGCCTCAGCTGCCTGGATGGCAGCCTCCAGCGCGGTCTTGTCGAGCGGCTCAACGCCGAAGACCAGAGACTTGAGCGTATAGCGGTAGCCCTCGGTCATGCCGGTGTAGGCGTCAAGGATGATGTAATCCGCCTCGATGCCGGTGTTCTCATAGGTGAACATCTTGGTGAAGGTCTTGCCGTTTTCGCTGCGATAGCAGGTATAGGTGGTGCCGACCTTCTCGATGCGCAGATAGTAGGTCTTGTTGGTATCAACGCCGGGGGCGGAGACGACGTCGTCTTCATCCTCGTGGGTGACAACGCCATCCTCGCGGATAAAGTTCTGCATGGCCTTATCACCGGCGCGGATACCGGCCAAGTTCTGGTAATCCTCGCCCTGGGCGGCATAGAAGCCGAAGAACTGATAATAACCGTTCTGAGCGCCGCTCAAATCGGCGTCAAAGGTCAGGGTGGCGATCCAATCGTCCTTAACGGGAATGCGGATCACGTCCTCGGGGATGGTGGCAAGGTCTCCCTCATTCTGGCCCTTGCAGGGTTCGAAAGCGGGACGTGTGGCAACCAAGGTCAAACCATCGCCCTCCACGATATCGCCGGTATTATGCTTGAGGACCTCAAACTTCACTGCCTCGGCAGGATCGGTGAAGTCAATATTCTCCATCCTGGGCTCAAGCTTGGGCTTCTTCTCAAGGGCCGCAACAGCCTCGTCCAGGGCCTTCTTCGCAGCGTCCAGCTCGTCCTGGGTCTTGGCTTCGTCCAGCGCCTTCTTGGCGGCGGCGAGGGCGTCGTCCAGAGCCTTCACAGACTCGTCGCGCGGCGTCCAGCTCGTCCTGGGTCTTGGCCTCGTCCAGCGCCTTCTTGGCAGCGGCGATGGCGTCCTCCAGAGCCTTCACGGATTCGTCGGTGTAGTCGGCCTTGTCGATGGCCTCGGCTTCCTTGATGGCAGCCTCCAGCGCAGTCTTGTCCAGAACGGACTCCTCGGGCTTCTTCTCAAGGGCCGCAACAGCCTCGTCCAGGGCCTTCTTCGCAGCGTCCAGCTCGTCCTGGGTCTTGGCTTCGTCCAGCGCCTTCTTCGCGGCGGCAAGGGCGTCGTCCAGAGCCTTCACGGACGCGTCGGTATACTCGTCCTTGTCAATGGCCTCAGCTTCCTTGATGGCAGCCTCCAGCGCGGTCTTGTCCAGAACAGGCTCCTCGGGCTTCTTCTCGAGGGCGGCGACCGCGTCGTCCAGTGCCTTCTTCGCGGCGTCCAGCTCGTCCTGGGTCTTGGCTTCGTCCAGCGCCTTCTTCGCAGCGGCAAGGGCGTCGTCCAGAGCCTTCACAGACGCTTCGGTGTAATCGTCTTTTTCAATGGCCTCGGCTTCCTTGATGGCAGCCTCCAGCGCGGTCTTGTCCAGCGCGGGGGTCGGAGTGGGGGTCGGCTCCTCGGTGAGGTAGCGCATCAGAACCGCCGCGACCTGCGCGCGGGTGGTGGATTCCTTCGGTCTGAGGTAGGCGGTGCCGTCCTCGTCCACGCCCTTCAAAATGCCCTTGGCGACGGCCCACTGCAGGGGCTCCACCGCCCAGTCGCTCGCGTCCTGATCGTCCGGGAAGTCCTTGATCTCGGCGCGCGCAGACACGTCCTTGCCCTGATACTTCGCAAAGCGCATCAGGAACGTGGCAAGCTGCTCTCTTGTCACCTCGTCGTGCGGGCTGAAGGTGGTCTCGCCCGTGCCCATGGTGATCTCGTTCTCAACGGCCCACTGCACAGGGTTCTTGAAGTAGGCGTCGTCGGGAATATCGGTGAAGTTCACCTTG
>ONCN01000043.1 GCA_900316335.1 uncultured Eubacteriales bacterium
CACGGCCACCGGCTGCGGCTTCACGCCCCAGTATGAAGCCATTGAAGGCCTCTATGAAACCTATCACGACAAGGGCTTTGAGGTTTTGGACTTCCCCTGCAACCAGTTTGGCCACCAGGCCCCCGGTGAGGACGAGGAGATCCACGCCTTCTGCACCGGCAAATACAAGACGCAGTTCGATCAACTCAAAAAGATCGAGGTCAACGGCGAAAATGAGTCGCCCCTGTATACCTTCCTCAAATCTCAGCAGCCGGATGAGGACGTCAAGGGTCTGAAAAACAAGGCCGCGATGGCCGCCATTGCCAAGATCAGCACGACCTGCAAGAAGCCCGGCGATATCAAGTGGAATTTCACCAAGTTCCTGGTCGCAAAGGATGGCACGGTCGTTAAGCGCTATGATCCGACCTCCGACCCCAAGACCTTTGCCGCCGACATCGAGGCTCTGCTGTAAGGAAAAAACAAACATCTGACAAAAGGAGATTCTGTATATGGCTATTCAAGAAATTACCAGCGCTGATTTTGAGGAGGTCGTCCTCAAGTCCGAAAAACCTGTCTTGGTGGACTTCAACGCCACCTGGTGCGGCCCCTGCCGGATGCTCAAGCCCGTTTTGGAGCAGGTTGCAGCCGAGCGCGCCGACGTGACTGTGGTTGGCGTGGATATCGACGAGAACGACGAGCTTGCTGAGGAATATGAGGTTTTCTCCATCCCCTGCCTGGTTCTGTTCAAGGACGGCGCGGAGGCAAATCGGAGCGTCGGCCTCATTCCCAAGGAAGCCATTGAGGATCTGTTGAGATAAGGCAGGAGCAGCATTATGTACGACATTATCATTGTCGGCGCGGGGCCCGCGGGCCTGACCGCGGCGATCTATGCACGGCGCGCGTCAAAGAAGGTCCTGGTGCTGGAGGCAAAGGCATACGGCGGGCAGATCATCAACACCCCGGACATTGAAAACTATCCCGTGGTAGCCCATATCTCCGGCTTCGATTTTGCCACCAATCTCTACAACCAGGCAAAAGACCTCGGAGCGGAGATCGTGATGGAGAAGGTCACGCAGCTTCAGGATCTGGGCGAGGAAAAGAAGATTGTCACCACCAAGGGCGAATACCGGGCCAAGGCCGTGATTTTGGCAACCGGCTCTGAAAACCGGAAGCTCGGTGTGGAAGGAGAAGACGCGCTGGTTGGCCGCGGTGTGAGCTACTGCGCCACCTGCGACGGCAACTTCTTCCGCAAAAAGACCGTGGCAGTGGTCGGCGGCGGCAACACCGCTTTGGAGGATGCCTTGTATCTGGCTGATCTTGCCGAAAAGGTCTATCTGATCCACCGCCGGGACGCCTTCCGCGGAGAAGAGGGCACCGTAGAGCGCTTGCAGGCGCGAGCCAACATTGAGTTTGTGCTCAACAGCAACGTCACACGGTTGATCGCAGAGAAGCGGCTCAAGGCCATTGAGGTGACAAACAAGGACGGCAGCGTCCGTGAGCTTGCGGTGAACGGTCTTTTCGTGGCTGTGGGCCGGATCCCGGAAAACCAGAGCTTTGCACAGCTCATCGACCTGGATCCCAGCGGCTATGCGATCGCGTCGGAAAACTGCCGCACCAAGGTCCCCGGGATCTTTGTGGCCGGCGACAACCGCGTCAAGGAGGTCCGGCAGCTTGTCACGGCCGCGTCCGACGGAGCGGTGGCTGCCACCGAGGCAGTCAAATATCTGGCAGCACTGTAATCAAAATCTGATGCGCAGGCGCGCTTCCGGTCACCCGGAAGCGCGTTTTGTCTTTGGTGCCTCAGCTCCTTAGCCTGAGGCGCTCGAAGGTCAGAGCCGGCCTGAGACGGTGATCACGGTCTCGCCCGGCTGGATCTGCCAGGCGCCGTCGTCAATGCGCTGGCTGAAGGACGCGGCAGGAACGGTGATCCGTCCGGGCTGGGTGGCAAACAGTCCGTCTTGATAGGTGTAGTCCTTACCCAGCTCGGCAGGCACGCCGTCAACGGTCACAGCAAGCGCAGAGAGGACCGGGTCGAATTGGTCGGCAAGGATGACATGGTCAGAAGCCTCCGCGGGCATGTTGCCGCGGTTTTGAATGGTGAAGGTGTAGGTCACGACGCCGTTTTCCTCCACCGTCGTGGGGAACAGGCTCTTTGCGATCGAGAGCTCCGCTTCCTCTTCCACGCGGATCACGGCCTGCGCGCGAATCGGCGCGCGAAGCTCCGGGCCAGTCACCTGGGCGGTATTGATGATCTGACTGCCGGCTGCAAGCGGTGCATACTGCGTCACCTGCGTTTCGTAGATCAGGGTTGCCGTTCCGCCTGCGGGGACCTGCAGCGCACTGACCGAGAACGGCTCGGCTGTGACCTGCGGCATGGGCTGGATCTCGCCGTTGATCAGATACAGCAGGGACTCCGGCACCCATGAGAGCGGGGTCACGTACTCCCCTGCGGCTTCATAGGCGCCAAGATCGTCTGCCAGGGTCAGATCCTCAAAGCAGGTGCTGCCGTTGTTGACCAGGCTGATGACGTAGGTCACACGGTCCCGGGCGGTATAGTGCGCGCCAAGCGCCGTCTTGGTGATCGAAAGCGGCGACACCATTTCGCCTGTGACCAGATTGGAGGCCACCGTCCTGCCCTGGTAGGTCAAGGTGGCCTGGTTGGTAAAGCTCGGCATGTTGCATTCCTCCTTTTGCCCGGCCTCCAGGCCCGGGCACTCTATCCTATGCAAAGCCGGACGAACCGGACACATTTCTGTCAAAAAATCGCGGAGTTTGGATTTTACTCTTGACAGAAGCCGCTCCACCCGCTATATTGTGTATGATTTTCGGAAGGAGGCTTTCCGAATGGAGATTTTCGATTTTATGTCAACAAACGTATACACGTTTTCCGGCTCGCTTTTGATTGCAGGAAGCTGTCTGCAAACGGTCTCGCCTGCTGGCTTTGCAGCCTGCGCAAGTGGCATGGACCAGATCGCTGCGCTGTGTCTGGAGCAGACGCATCTCAACATGGCGCTCACCAAGCTCACTGCCATTTTAGGCGCAGGGCAGGTCACGAGCATCCGATTTGCCACCGTGGACCGCTCTCCGCACTGCACACAGATGCACTATATGGTCCATGAGATCGAACGCGTTTTGCCGGAGCACATTCCAATGGAGAGCTTCGTGGTTGCAGACGGCGTCCCCTGCCCCGTTAGCCGGGACGCAATTGCTCTGTCCAAGTCTCTTGCAAAACTGACCGAGTTGACGCAGCGCAAATCACCCGAAGGAAAGTGAGAACGCAATATGCCTGAATATTTTTATAAAGACGCCCTGAAGCAGGGCTTGAAGGAGCAAAAAGCCGCGGCTGCGAAGGATCTGCCCACCGGGCTTGCGGTTTTAGAGGATTTGATCACGCCCAAGCAGGCGCTCTGCCAGGTGGATCTGGGTTTGATCCAGGTGCCGGCCGCGTTTATCGTCGGCACGCGGGACCATGGGCGCGAAACCTGTTTTTCGCCCGGCTTTATGCCGGTTTTGGCCGAGGGTACGGAGTTTGCCACAAAGTGGGAGGCGCTGTGCCAGTCCCATCTCGACCAGGGCATCCGCGATCCCATCAAGGCTGTGGAATATAAGAACCGCTACTACGTCATCGAAGGCAACAAACGGGTCAGCGTACTCAAATTCTTTGGCACGACCACGATCCCGGCTACCGTCAGCCGGATCCCGCCGATCCAGGACGGCAGCCCGGAGACGGAGCTTTACAACGAGTTTACCGCGTTTTTCCGCCACAGCGGGATCAATTACGTGGAGTTCACAAAAAAAGGCAGCTACGCGCAGCTTCAGAAGCTGGTGGGCAAGGCCCCGGAGGAAGATTGGACCGAGGACGAGCGCAGGCGCTTTTCCAGGGCGTACCAGACCTTTTTGGAGGTCTACACCGCCATGGGCGGGAACAAGCTCAGCACCACGGTGGGCGACGCGCTGCTTCCGTTTTTGGAGGTTTACGGCTATGCCATGCTGACAAGCTCGGGCACACATGAGCTCAAGCACACGGTCGGCAAGATGTGGGAAGAGGTCAAGCTGCGGGAGAAGGGCTCGCCCATTGAGCTGAAGCTGGATCCCGACGCAGAGAAAAAGCAGAGTCTTCTTGCGAAGGTACTGCCCACCGGACAAAACACCGGCCTGCGCGTGGCCTTTTTGCATGACAAGACGCCCGAGCTCTCCGGATGGACGCGCGCCCATGAGGCGGGCAGGTTTTGGGCGGAAGAATCTCTGGGCGGCAAGGTGAGCACCACTTCCTATGAAAACGTTCTGCGCACAGATCCTCAGCAGGTGCTAGAGCAGGCCATTGCCGATGGAAACACTGTGCTGTTCACCACCTCTCCCCGGCTGCTGAAGGCCAGTCTTCGAGCTGCCATTGACCATCCGGAGATCACAGTGATGAACTGCTCGCTGAATATCTCGCACCGCTACATCCGCACCTATTACGCCCGGATGTATGAGGTCAAGTTCATCATCGGCGCCATCGCAGGCAGCCTGTCGCAGAGCGGCAAGCTGGGGTACATCGCGGATTATCCCATCTTCGGTCAGATCGCCGGTGTGAACGCCTTCGCCCTGGGCGCGAGAATGGTCAATCCACGCGCCAAGGTCTATTTGGAATGGTCCTCTCTAAAGGGGACGCCGGACTGCGTAAAAAACCTTCTGTCCCAGCAGATCCATTTGATCTCGTCGCAGGACGTGAGCCGTCTGCGGGATGCAGACCACGCCAGCTTTGGCTTGGAGCGGCATACGGACGACGGCGGCAAAACCTTGCTTGCCGTGCCCGAGTGGCGCTGGGGCAAGTACTATGAGCAGATTTTGCGCAGGATCCTCAACAAAACCGAAAAAAGCGTCTATGAAACCAGCGACAGTGCCCTGAACTACTACTGGGGACTCAGCGCCGGGGTGGTGGACCTGCATATGGACGCCAGCATCCCGGAAAGCACCCGCCAGCTTGCGGAGTTCTTTAAGACCAGCATCGCCGAGGACCGGCTCAAGCCGTTTTGTGCGCCGCTGCGGAAGCAGGGCGGCGAACAGCTCCGCTTTGATGGCGCATTGAGCCAGGAGGAGATCATCAACATGGACTTTTTGGTGGAAAACGTAGTGGGCTCTATCCCTGTTTACGAGGATCTCAGCCCGCTTGCACAGGCCACGGTAAACGCCGTGGGCGTGCAGAGTGCCAGCAAAAAGACGCCCGGAAGCGCGCTATGAAGATCCTGGTGGTATCCGACGTGGAGGCCAAGGCCTTCTATGACTTCTATACTCCGGGAAAGCTGAAGGAGTTTGACCTCATCCTCTCGTGCGGGGATCTCAAGCGGCAGTATCTCGAATTTTTGGTCACGATGGCGCGGTGTCCCCTGCTGTACGTCCACGGAAACCATGACGACAGCTTTGAGGAGCGGCCGCCCGAGGGCTGTGTCTGTATCGACGACGATCTTGTGGTGTACCAGGGTATCCGCATTCTGGGGCTTGGCGGCTCGTATCGGTACAGGCCGGGCGCCTACACCTTTACCGAGCGGCAGATGCGGCTGCGGATCAGAAAACTCTGGTTCAAGCTCTGGCGGCGAAAAGGCTTTGACATCCTTTTGACCCACGCTCCATTGCGCGGGCACAACGATATGGACAATCTCAGCCACAGGGGATTTGCCTGCTTTGGCCCGCTTTTAGACAAATATCAGCCGAAATTCTTCATTCATGGGCACATCCACATGAGCTACGGCCACACCGTCCCCCGATTGAGCCGGCACGGAGATACAACCGTAGTCAATGCCTATGAGTATTACAAGCTGGAGCTGGAGCCGAATGGCGCAGAGGTAAGGCCGGCAGGCGTGTGACGGCAGGTTTTTCCCGGACAGATCCCGTTTTTTTCAGAAACGGTTTGCATTTATGCGCTTTATGTGGTATAATATCTTGAAACAAATGGAAGGAAGCCACATTATGGAATGGATCACCCGCAGCTGTGGGGAAACCGAGGCTCTGGGTGAACGCCTGGGGCGCGCCTTGACAGGCGGCGAGGTCATCGCATACGACGGCGATCTCGGCGCAGGCAAAACCGCATTTACCAGAGGTCTTGCCCGCGGATTGGGGATCACCGAGCCGGTGACCAGCCCGACCTATACCATCGTGAACGAATATCTGAGCGGGCGGCTGCCTCTGTTCCACTTCGATATGTACCGGCTGCACAGCGCAGACGATCTGTTTGACCTGGGCTGGGAGGATTACCTGGCCCGCGAGGGTGTGTGCGCCGTGGAATGGAGCGAAAACGTGGCCGATGCCATGGAGGATGCCATCCACGTCCGGCTGGACAAGGATCCATCCGATCCCGACACGCGGATCATCACCATCACAGGAGCCGAGCTATGCTGATCTTAGCCCTTGAGACCTCCGCCAAGGCCGTGTCTGTGGCCCTGGTACAAGACGGGGTCCTGCTTGGAGAATACTATCAAAACAGCGGGCAGACCCACAGCCGCACGCTGATGAAGCTGGCGCAGGATCTGTTGTGCAACTGCGATCTTGCGCCCTCTGACGTGACCCACGTGGCCTATGCCAACGGGCCGGGCAGCTTCACCGGCATCCGCATCGGCGCTGCGGCAGCCAAAGGGTTTTGCTGGGGCGCGGAAGTGCCCTGTCTGCCGGTTTCCACGCTGCTGGCAATGGCGCGGCTGCACACAGAGCTGGAAGGAATTATCTGCCCCTGCATGGACGCAAGGCGAAGCCAGGTGTACAACGCGCTGTTCCGCTGTGAAGCCGGAACGCTGCGCAGGCTGCGTCCGGACCGGGCTTTGTCTTTGGAGGAGCTCAGCGAGGATCTCGCCGGGTTCCGGGAGCCGATTTATCTTGTGGGCGACGGCGCCCTTCTTACCTGGCAGACGCTGAGCGAGCGTCACAAGCTCATTCTTCTTCCGGAACATTTGCGGCAGCAGCGGTCCGCCGGGGTCGCCCTGGCCGGTTACGACGCCGCTTTGTTGGGCCAGACGGCAGACGCCGCGCTGGCGGTACCCAATTATCTGCGCCTTTCCCAGGCCGAGCGTGAGCGTCTGGCGAGAGAGAACGAAAAAGGAGAATAACTATGGGTTCTTTACACGTTTTGGAGCATCCTCTTATCCAGCACAAGCTCTCCATCCTCCGGGACAAGAACACCGGTGTGAAGGAATTCCGGGAGATCGTAGGCGAGATCTCCGCACTGATGTGCTATGAGGCCACCCGCAATCTGCCCACCAAAGAGGTCGAGATCGAAACGCCTGTGGCGCCGGCCACTGTGCGCGTTCTTGCCGGCAAGAAGCTGGCCATTGTGCCCATTTTGCGGGCCGGACTTGGCATGGTGGATTCCATGATCAACCTCATTCCCTCGGCAAAGGTCGGCCATATCGGCCTGTACCGTGACCCCGAGACGCATGAGCCGGTGGAATACTACTGCAAGATGCCCCCCGATATCTCCGAGCGCCAGGTGTTTGTGGTGGATCCCATGCTGGCCACGGGCGGCAGCGCCTCGGCTGCCATCACGCTGCTGAAGGAGAAATACGGCTGTCGCCATATCATTCTGATGGACATCATCGCCTCCCCTGAGGGCATCGCCGTGATCCGCAAGGATCATCCCGACGTCGACCTGTTTGTGGCCGCTGTGGATGAGAAGCTCAACGAGCACGCCTATATCGTGCCCGGTCTGGGCGACGCAGGCGACCGGATCTTCGGGACCAAATAAGGATCCGCGCAGGATCGGTTTTATCCACTTTTCGGGCAGCATCGAAAAGCGATGCTGCCCGTTGCTTTTTGAACTATGTGATAAGAAGGTGTTTGTAGTTATGGAATTGCTTTTATCTGTGGCTGTGTCGTTGTTTGCAGGCCTGGTCATGTCTCGTGTGGTCAAGCCGTTGAAACTCCCGGCTGTCACCGGTTATCTGATCGCCGGCCTGCTCATCGGGCCGTTTGCTTTGGGCCGCCTGGGTGTGGCCGGGTTGGGCTTTGTGGATTTTGACGCGGTTGAGGTCATGAAGCCCATCTCGGAAGTAGCCTTGGGCTTTATTGCCTTTGCCATCGGCAATGAGTTCCGGTTGAGCCAGCTTAAGGCCATTGGCCGGCAGGCAACCATCATCGCCATTTTTCAGGCTCTGTCCGCAACCATTATGGTGGATCTGTCGCTTTTGATCCTCCATCTGATCATGCCAAGCCAGGTCACCGTGCCGGTTGCCATCACGCTTGGCGCCATTGCCGCGGCTACGGCCCCTGCCGCGACCTTGATGGTGGTCAACCAGTACAAGGCCAAGGGTCCCCTGGTGGATCTGCTGCTGCCCATCGTTGCGCTCGACGACGCGGTGGGTCTGGTGGTCTTTGCCGTCTCCTTCGGCATTGCAAAGAGTCTGATCGGCGGCGCGGCATTGAGCGCGGTCAGCGTTTTGGTCAATCCGCTGCTGGAGGTCGTCGTTTCGGTGCTGCTCGGATCTGTGCTGGGCCTTGCCTTCACCTTCTTTGAGCGGTTCTTCCACTCCAGAAGCAAGCGGCTGTGCGTTGCCATCACCTTTGTGGTGCTGGCGGTGTCCCTGTCAAAGCTGGAGTTCTCTCTGGGCGGCGGGGTCGAGATCGGGTTCTCGTCACTGCTGGTATGCATGATGCTGGGAACCATCTTCTGCAACATCTGCAAAAGCTCCGAAGAGCTTATGGCCAAAACAGACCGGTGGACCGCGCCGTTGTTTGTGCTGTTCTTTGTGATCAGCGGCGCAGAGCTGGATCTGTCGGTGTTTGCCAACTGGGCCGCGGTGCTCATCGGCGTGGTGTACATCATCGCCCGCTCCGCCGGCAAAATCGGCGGCGCGGCGATCTCCTCCCGCATGACCCACTGCGCGCCGCAGATCCAGAAATGGCTGGGCATCACGCTGCTGCCCCAGGCGGGCGTTGCTTTGGGTATGTCCATCACAGTCGCCTCTGAGCTGGGCGAGCAGGGCGCAATCATCCGCTCGATCGTGCTGTTCTCCGTTTTGATCTATGAGCTGGTCGGCCCCATGCTCACCAAGATTGCGCTGACCAAGGCAGGCGATATCCACGACAAGGAGCTCAATCCCGTGGTGGAGGAGCCAAAGCTGCACCGCTGAACGTCGTTTGGCGCTGCATCTGAAAAGAAACGGCCCGGTTTGGGCCGTTTCTTTGCTGTCTTTGGGGGAAAACACTTGTATTTCCGCCTGGTTTGTGGTAAAATACTCCAAATCATGCCAACGGAGGGTACTCCGATGTAAGAGGACTGTTTGAACACAATCTGACACAGAAGCAACCATACGCAAGATCTATGATGGGAGGACAAGTATGTCTACACTACAGCAAGAGATCTCCCGCCGGAGAACCTTTGCCATTATCTCGCACCCCGACGCAGGCAAAACCACGTTGACGGAAAAATTCCTGCTCTACGGCGGCGCCATTGCGCAGGCCGGCGCGGTCAAGGGCAAAAAGAATGCCAGAGCCGCCGTCTCCGACTGGATGGAGATTGAAAAGCAGCGCGGCATTTCCGTCACCTCATCGGTGATGCAGTTTCAATACAACGGCTTTTGCATTAACATCCTGGACACCCCCGGTCACCAGGACTTTTCTGAGGACACCTATCGCACGCTGATGGCTGCCGATTCCGCTGTGATGGTCATCGACGGCAGTAAGGGCGTGGAGGCCCAGACCAGAAAGCTGTTTAAAGTCTGTGCCATGCGGCACATTCCCATTTTCACGTTTATCAACAAAATGGACCGCGAGGCCAAGGATCCCTTCGATCTGCTCGACGAGCTGGAGGGTGAGCTTGGCATCGAAACCTGCGCCATGAACTGGCCCATTGGCTCGGGCAAGGAGTTTCAGGGTGTGTACGACCGGCAGAGAAGCCAGCTTCTGCTGTTTTCCGGCCTGTCCGGCAAGAGCAAGGCGGAAAAACGGGAGATCGATCTCTACAGCGACGAGGTGGCCGATCTCATTGGTCAGCGCCGCCACGAACAGCTCAAAGAGGACGTGGAGCTGCTCTCCGCGGGTCGGGAATTTGATCTTGGCGAGGTCCGCAAGGGACAGCTCAGCCCGGTCTTTTTCGGCTCGGCTTTGACCAACTTCGGCGTGGAGCCGTTTTTGGAGGAGTTTTTGCGCATGACGCCCCCTCCCCTGTCGCGCACGGCCGACACAGGTGTGGTAGACGCCTTCGACCAGGACTTCACCGCCTTCGTCTTTAAGATTCAGGCCAACATGAACAAGGCTCATCGGGACCGTTTGGCGTTCATGCGGATCTGTTCCGGCAAGTTCCAGCGAGATGCGGAATACTACCACGTGCAGGGCAACAAGAAGATGCGTTTGTCTCAGCCTCAGCAGCTTATGGCGCAGGAGCGGGAGATCGTGGAGGAGGCCTATGCCGGTGATATCATCGGTGTGTTCGACCCGGGCATCTTCTCGATCGGCGACACCATCACCGTGCCCGGGAAAAAGCTCCGCTTTGAGGGCATCCCCACCTTTGCCCCGGAGCATTTCAGCCGCGTCAGCCCAAAGGACACCATGAAGCGCAAGCAGTTTATCAAGGGCACCGAGCAGATCGCACAGGAAGGCGCCATTCAGATCTTTAAAAAGCCGGACTCCGGTATGGAAGAGGTCATTGTGGGCGTGGTGGGCACGCTGCAGTTTGACGTGTTCCAGTATCGGATGAAGAATGAATACGGCGTGGAGCTTCGTATGGAGGGGCTGCCCTATGAAGAGCTGCGCTTTATCCGCTCGAGCCCCGTGCCGGAGAAGGATCTCAATCTGTCGAGCGACGTGGAGCTTTTGGAGGACTATCGAGGCAGGCCGCTGCTGGTCTTCTCCTCCTACTGGGCGATCGACTTCACCGTGCGGCGCAACCCCGGCCTGGAGCTGTCAGAAACAGCAGCCGCTTTGAACTGAAACAACACACAATAACGAACCAAATAACAAGCAAAAACGACGTACCCGGATCCGGGTACGTCGTTTTGTGTGTGGATTACATCTCTCTGCGGCCCTCTAGCGCGCGCAGGAGGGTAACTTCGTCGGCATATTCCAACTGGCTGCCCACAGGAATGCCATAGGCAAGGCGCGTCACCTTGACCTCCATCGGCCGCAGAAGACGCGAGATATACATTGCCGTTGCCTCGCCCTCTGTATCGGGATTGGTGGCCATGATGATCTCCTCCACATTACCCTGAGAAACCCGGCGAAGCAGCTCCCGGATGCGGATATCATCGGGGCCAACATGGTTCATAGGAGAAATCACACCGTGCAGCACGTGATACAGCCCGTTATACTCCCGCGCGCGCTCCATGGCGATGACGTCCTTGGGCTCGGCCACCACGCAGATCTGGCTGTGATCGCGCTGCTCGTCGTCGCAGATGGGACAAAGCTCGCTGTCGGTGAGATTTTGGCACACCGGGCAGGTATGCACCGTACGCTTGGCCTCTAGGATCGCATCGGCGAAGTCCTGCGCCTGCTCTTGCGGGAGGCTCAGAACGTGGAACGCCAGACGCTGGGCTGTTTTGGCGCCGATGCCGGGAAGCTTGGCAAATTCCTCTGTCAGCCGCTCCAGGGCTGCGGGAAAATAGCGCAGCATCAGAACAGCCCGCCTAAGTTGAGGCCGCCGGTAAGCTTGCTCATGTTGGCGTTGGCCTCCGCCTCCGCCTTGCGCATCGCCTCGTTCACAGCGGCAACAACCAGATCCTGGAGCATTTCCACGTCATCGGGATCCACTGCCTCGGGGTTGATCTCCATGCGAAGCAGGGTATGCTTGCCGTTGACCACAGCCTTGACCATGCCGCCACCGACCGTGGCGTCATATTCCTTGGTCTCAAGCTCTTCCTGCATCTTCAGCATATCCTGCTGCATCTTCTGGGCCTGCTTGATCATGTTTGCATTGATGCCGCCGCCCATCATCGGGCCGCGATAACCACCTTTTGCCATATCGATATTCTCCTTTGAAGTAGTTTACATAAGTTTGTTATTGTTAGAATTATGTGTTCTTCTCAATGGTGACGATGTCGCGATGCTCCCGGCCGAACTGGAGAAGCTGCTCCAGCTTTTCACGGCTGCCGGCCTGCTCGCGGCGCACAAGGCGAACCTGGAGCGGGCGACCCAAAAGACCGGAGGCGATGCGCCCCAAGAGCTGGAGCATCGCCGGATCGTCCAGGATCTGGTGAACCAGCGGGTAGCCGGTCTGGAGCAGGAGCGTGGAGCCCTGAAGCATGGGATGCAGGGTACCGTTTTCTGTGGGCGTGAAGAAGCCTCTGGCAGACGGCTGGACCTGCGCGCGGACCTGCGCGGTGAAATCGGCCCAGAAATTCATCGGGAGCGCTTCCTCTTGCGGCTCAGCTGGCGCTGCGGGCTTTGGCGCGGGCGCTTGCTTGACCGCGGCGGGCTGCTCGGCCTGTACAGGCGGCGGGGTTTGGACTGCGGGTGCAGGAAGCACACCGGAGGCGACGGCCTGCTCTACTTTTGCAAGGCGGGCGGAGAGGGATGCAGCGTCCAGGCTCAGGGCCGGGTCGCACATCTGCATGATGCAGAGCTCTGCGTCGATGCGGCGGTTGGCGCTCTTTTGAAATCCGGCGCTGGTATCCTGCAGCAGCTTTGTCAGCCGCAGAAGCTCCGCAGGGGTAAAGTGCGGTAAAAGTGTGCGGATCTCTTCATCGGTGCACACGCCGGTGAGCATCCCCGGCCCGGCATTGGGCGCGGTTTTCAAAATCAGAAGATCCCTGCACAAAGACAGCAGCTCGCCCAGCATGGCGGAAAGGTCTTTACCCGCTGCGTATTGGTCATCCAGAAGCTCCAGCGCAGCGCGGGTATTTTTTTCAGCGGTGAGCGCAAGCATCCTTGCGGCGTTTTTTGCCCCGGCAAGGCCCAGGCAATCATAGACGCTTTGCAGCGTGACTTTGCCCGCGCTGGCGGTGGCACACTGGTCAAGCAGGCTCATGCCGTCGCGCAGGGCGCCGTCGGCCAGGCGAGAGAGAAGCAAGGCTGCCTCGGGGTCCAGATCTATGCCCTCTTCATAGGCCGCGTAGTTGATCCGGCCGGCAATATCCTTGGCAGTCAACCTGCGGAAAGAAAAGCGCTGGCAGCGGGAAAGGATGGTGGCTGGGACCTTGTGCAGCTCTGTCGTGGCAAGGATAAAGAGCAGATGCTCCGGCGGCTCTTCAATGATTTTGAGCAGAGCATTGAAGGCAGAGATGGACAGCATGTGGACCTCATCGATGATGTAAACCCGCTTTTTTACCTCTGCGGGCGCGTAGATCGCGTCGTCGCGCAGCGAGCGCACATTGTCCACGCCGTTGTTGGAGGCAGCGTCAATCTCCAGCACGTCCATGCAGCTTCCGCTTTCGATGGCCTGACAGGCTGCGCAGCAGTTACAGGGATTGCCGTCTTGCGGATCCAGGCAGTTGACCGCCTTGGCCAGGATCTTGGCACAGCTTGTCTTGCCGGTGCCTCTTGAGCCGGTGAAGAGGTAGGCATGACTGAGCTTGCCGGTGATCAACTGGGTCTTGAGCGTCTGCGTGACGCTGGTTTGCCCCACCACCTCGTCGAAGGTCTTGGGGCGATATTTCCGATATAAGGCCTGGTACAACCGACCACCTCCCTGCTTGGCTGGTATCAGATATAGTACCGGCCCATGACAAGATCGCACACCTGCATTTGAACATGGGTTATACCCGTTTCCCCCACAGCCAGCTCAGGAACGGCTGGCTCACGGCACACAAGACTGACCGCTTAATGCTGCTCGGTTCCCCGCCTGACATGGTTCACGGGGTCTCGTTGCGCGAGACCGATCCCTCAACACCGCTTATGGGGACTGCGGCACAACACATGCCCGGGTGCAGGAATTCATCCCCGCTGTAGCGGATTGCGAGTTACAGGGCACCGCTATCTCCCCGACTAGTGCGACCTTGTCACAGGCCGGTACGCTTGTGACAAGTCTATATTCTATTGTACACAAAGATGCGGCATTTTGCAAGCATCAATCCAGAACGGATTCCAGATAATCCGCAAGCTCACCCACGGTGGTGATCTTCTTGCCTTCGATGTCAAGCTCGACCTGGAGCTCTTCTTCCAGATCGGAAAGCATCTCAACGGTGTCCAGAGAATCCAGATGCAGGCTCTCGAAGGTGGTGTCCCGCTCAATTTCCTCAGCGGGAATGTCCAGCTCTTGAGACAGATAAGAAATCAGCTTTTCCAACATATGCAACAGCCTCCTAACAGCTATACTTCGTTTATCCACTATGTATCATACGGATTTTTAGGCTGTTGTCAAGAAAAATTTTTGTAAAAGAGGGATTTATTTCACAATGTTAAGATTAATTCAAAAAATCCTTGAGGATCTTGGATCTGGATGGATGGCGAAGCTTGCGAAGTGCTTTTGCCTCGATCTGGCGCACGCGTTCACGGGTAACGTCAAATTCCTTGCCCACTTCCTCGAGCGTATGGGCACGGCCGTCCTCCAGGCCGAAGCGCAGGCGGATGACTTTGCACTCTCTGGGGCTCAGGGTTTCCATGACCTCGTTGAGCTGCTGGCGCAGCATATTGAACGAGGCGGACTCTGCAGGCTCCATGGCGTCGTTGTCCTGGATGAAGTCGCCGAGATGACTGTCGTCTTCCTCGCCAACGGGGGTTTCAAGACTGACGGGATCTTGCGCGATCTTGATCACCTCAGCAATCTTATCCTCGGGCATACCAAGGCGCTGGCTGATTTCCTGCAGCGTGGGCTCGCGCCCCAGCTCCTGGATCAGGCCGCGGGAGGTGCGGGAGACACGGTTGATGGTTTCAACCATATGAACCGGGATGCGGATGGTACGGGCCTGGTCAGCCACGGCGCGTGTGATCGACTGACGGATCCACCATGTGGCATAGGTGGAAAACTTATAGCCCTTGGTATAGTCGTATTTTTCCACCGCCTTTAAA
>ONCN01000013.1:0-20433 GCA_900316335.1 uncultured Eubacteriales bacterium
CGAGCTTGCGCTTGGATGGTGCATTTACTGCATACATGGACATATGATCCCCGTTGTAAGTGCACCATCCAAGCGCAAGCTCGGAGAGATCTCCCGTTCCTACAACCATCCCGTTTCTCATGTTGGCCACATCCATCAGTATGTAAGTGCGCATTCTTGCCTGCGCGTTCTCGTATGCAGAATCTCCTTCTCCCTGATAATCCGGGCTGTGCCCGATCTCTTTCAGGTGCATCTGAACGCTTTCGCTGATCGGCACTTCATGGACCTCATCGGCAATCAGCCTCATCAGTTCTCCGGCGTTTTCATAGGTCATACCGGATGTGTTTCCCTCCTTTGGCATTGTATAAGCTATTATCCGAATATTCGGAACGATCTTCCTCGCCTCGGCGCAGACAAGCAGAGCCAGTGTGGAATCCAGTCCGCCGGATATTCCGATCACAAGATTATAGATCCCGGTTGCCTTTATCCTTGTTGCCAGACCGTTTGCCTGAATGCGCATGATCTTTCTGCATCTTTCTCCCCGCTCCCGGTCGTCCGACGGTACAAAAGGATTTTTGCTCAGTACGACAGGGAGTTCCTTTAATATATCTGCCATTTCACTGATCGAAGCCTTGCCGGTACGGAAAGCCCGAATATTTACGATCACCCTTCGATACATGTTCTCGTCAGCGTTCTCAAATGTATTCTGATGTCTTCTGTCGTACATAATACGCACCAGATCAATGACACCGGTGCTTACGGAAGGACACCGCGGAAAAATATCTTCCTGAAGAACCGTTCCGGATTGGTCAATAAGCGTATGGCCCGAAAAAACAAGATCCGTGCTGCTTTCACCCACACCTGCAGAGGCATAGACATACGCGCAGTAGCATGACCCGCTCTGATATTCTACAAGCCGTCTGCGGTATTCCTCCTTGCCGATCAACTCATCCGAGGCGGACAGATTGGCGATGATGTTTGCCCCTGCAAGGCACATGTGTGTACTCGGTTTATCAGGCACCCAGAGATCCTCACAGATCTCTATACCCAGGACTGCCCCGCTTTCAGGATCCTCTGCAAGAATATCCGTTCCAAAAGGAATATCCTTCCCATGAATCCGTACGGAGCGTTTTGTCAAACCTTTCCCCGAGGAGAACCATCTGCCCTCATAGAACTCGGAATAAGAAGGGATGTATTGTTTTGGAATGATGGCGCAGATATTGCCTCCGGATATAACGGCCGCGCAGTTATACAGATTGTTTTCAAACCGGATCGGCACCCCGATGATCGCAGTAAGGCCCGAATATTCCTTTGTTGCCTCGGCAATCCTGATCATGCCGTCCTGGGCTTTCTCCAGAAGCAGTCCGCTTCCAAACAGGTCAGCACAAGTATATCCGGTCACAGACAATTCCGGGAAAACGATCAGACCGCATTCAGAATTTTCTTTGATCAGACGAACAATCTGATCCGTGTTATAATCCACATCTGCAACTTTAAGGTCCGGTACTGCTGCAGCTGCGAGAATCAGTTGATTTTTCATGATGACGCCTTCCTTTTTTTGAAATGACCATTTTATCTCCTGCTTCGACATGCTACTCTCAGGCTCGCATGTAACAAAAAAAGCAGACTTCGGCGTCGTCAGGCACCATTGTCTGCTTTCTTGTAATTATAATTCACGATAGCTGAAAAGTCAATGAACTCTGAGATCATCCCCGTTCCCCGTCGCCGCTGATGGCAGTGAGGGAGCCTTGTTTCCGACATCTAAATCACTAACTCAACCCTACCACAAAAACATCTAAACCGGCCACTCAACCTTGTGACATCTAAACCGCCTACTCAACCCTCCGAACAATTCCTTTGATATGTTTCCACGGAGGGATTATCTCGACCATTTTCGCTTTTCATCGCTGACAGCCTATTGCCCGAAAAGTCCGCAAATACAGCACTTTAGGCGGCCTTATGTGTCTTTCCGTGACATCAATACTACCGTCTCGACGTGATATGTGCGGGGGAAGAGGTCGAAGGCTTGGGCGTGGGAGAGGGTGTAGGGGCCTTGGGTGAGGAGCTTGAGGTCGCGGGCGAGGGTGGCGGGGTCACATGAGATATATACCACTCTTTTTGGGGCCATGGTCAGGATGGCCTCCACCACGTCGCGACTCAGGCCCTTGCGGGGCGGATCCACCACGATCACGTCAGGGCCGCCGGAGCGGGAGAGCACGGAGGCCGGGGCGTCGGCTTCGCAGGCGGCTTCCGTGATCGGGGCGTCATCCGCCGGGGGCGTGTCTGCTGCCTGGACAGGGGAGAAGCGTTCGGAAAGGTGCGTGGCAAAGCGGCGGGCGGCTTCGCCTGCGTCGGCGCAGAAGAAGGCGGCGTTGGTCACGCCGTTGCGCAGGGCGTTGTCCTTTGCGTCCTGGATGGCCTGCTCCACCAGCTCTACGCCGACGGCCCGCCCCGCGTCCCGGGCCAGGGCCAGCGTGATGGTGCCGGTGCCGCAGTAGAGATCCAGCACGGTGTCGTCCTTGGTCAGCGCGGCCAGCTTCAGGGCGGCTTCATACAGACGCTGGGCCTGGTCGTGGTTCACCTGGTAAAACGAGCGGGGCGAGAGCCGAAAGCGCAGGCCGCACAGCTCGTCTTCGATCTCGTCGGCGCCCCACAGCGTCTCAAAGCGGTCGCCAAGGACCACGTTGGTGCGCGCGGTGTTGCGGCACAGGATCACCGAGGCCAGCCCCGGCACGCCCTTGCGCAGCGCGTCGATTAGCGCCTTGCGGCGGGGGAGACCGTCGCCGTTGCACACCAGGCACACCATAACCTGGCCGGTGACGAAGCCCTTGCGCACAAAGATGTGGCGCAGCAGGCCGCGGTGGGCCGTCTCGTCATAGGCCGTCACGCCGCTGCGGCGCGCCCAGTCGAGCACGATCCTGCGGGCCAGGTCCGCGGTTTCGTCCTGGATCAGGCAGCGCTCCACCGGGACGACCTGGTGGGTCCCCTGGCGGAAAAAGCCCGCCGTGACCCTGCCGGACCTGGCCTGGACGGGGAACTGTGCCTTGTTGCGATAGGCCCAGACGGGATGCTTGGCCGGCGTCGCCCGGCCGGACAGCAGGTCGGAGAGCTGCACGGTTTCGCCCCCGCCGCCGGTGATGGCAAGGTCCTGCAGTGTCTGACCGCCGATGCGGGTGAGCGCGTCGAGGACCTTTTGCGCCTTGAAGGTCAGCTCCTCGGTATAGTCCATGTGCCAGAGCTGGCAGCCGCCGCACTGCTTGGCCCAGGGGCAGAGCCGGTCTACGCGATGTGGCGAGGGCTCCGCCAGCCGGTCGATGCGGCCGTGGGCCTGGGTGCGGCCCACGTGGGTGACGGTGATTTGGCAGGTCTCGCCCCGCAGGGCGTTGGGGACAAAGACGGCGCAGCCGTCTACACGGCACACGCCCTCGCCCTGCGAGGTGTAGCCGGTGATCGTGACCTGGGCGGTTTGGTTGACTTGCAGCATAGGGGGCTCCTTTTTGTTTCACGTGAAACAATCGCCGACGAGCGGCGCGGAATGTTTCACGTGAAACATTTGATTGTGTTGGACCTATTCTACCATAAAAAAGGCAAAACGTAAACCTTGTAGTTTGGACGATTTTGCAGTACAATAAAGAACAGCGGACGACCAACAGCAGAGCAGGCGTTTGGCACGAAGATGCAGAAGGACAAACACGATTCGTGGTGGCACATGACGCGCAAGAGACTCGCCACGTGTTGCATATGCGCCAGCATATACTGGCGGAGATAAGCACACGCTGTGCGACAGCCTGTTCAACCACCGCCCGTTCCATACCCGAAAATGCCCATATTGGCGCTGCGCGACGGGTCGATGTGCGACGCAAAGCTAGTCCCTTGGGAGTCATCGGCCCCTACGGGGTGGGTGTAAAGCGCTTCGCGACGGGTCGATGTGGTCATCGACCCCTACGGGCCGGATGCATAGCGCTGCGCGACGGGCCGATGTGGTCGTCGGACCCTACGGGGCGGATACATAGCGCTGCGCGCCGGTCGATGTGGCCATTGACCCCTACGGGCGGGTGCAAAGCGCTTCGCGACGGGTCGATGTGGTCATCGACCCCTACGGGCGGGTGCAAGCGCTGCGCAACGGTCGATGTGCGACGCGAAGCTAGTCCCTTGGGAGTCATACTTCGTGACTCTTCGAGTTCGACCCCTGCGGGGAGGGGAAAAGACATTTGACAACAGCGAGGTTTTTATGGATCCTTTGATCACGTACAAGGCTTGTGCGCTCTGTCCCAGGCGTTGCGGCGCAGACCGGACGGCAGGGGAGCGCGGATGGTGCGGCATGGGGCCCGGGATCCGGGCAGCGCGCGCGGCGGCGCACTATTGGGAAGAGCCGGTGATCTCCGGCGAGTACGGCTCTGGCGCGGTGTTCTTCTCGGGCTGCACGCTGGGCTGCCGGTTTTGCCAGAATTATGAGATCTCCGCGGAAAAATGGGGCGAGCCCGTTTCCACGAGCGGTCTGCGGCAGACCTTTCTGCGGCTGATTGACGAGGGCTGCCACAACATCAATCTTGTAACGCCCACGCAGTTTTTGCCGGATATCCTCCCGGCACTTGAACCAAAGCTGCCTGTGCCGGTGGTGTACAACTGCGGCGGCTATGAGCGGGTGGAAACGCTCCGCGCCCTTGCGGGCAAGGTGGATATCTGGCTGCCTGACATGAAATACAGCGATCCGGCCCTGGCAGCGCACTTGTCGCGCGCGCCGGACTATGTGGAGACGGCCAAGGCCGCGATTTTGGAGATGTACCGCCAGACCGGTCCGTGTGTGATCGAGCACGGGCTGCTGCGGCGCGGCGTTCTGATCCGCCATCTGATTTTGCCGGGCCAGGTGGACAACAGCATCGGCGTGCTCGAGTGGATCGCCGACGCCTTCCCGAAGGGTGCGGTGCTTGTGAGCCTGATGAGCCAATACGTGCCGATGGGCCCCGCGGCCAAGGAGCCGCCGTATGATCGCCGCGTGAGCCGGGAGGAATATGACACCGTCCTGTCCTGGCTGTGGCTTTTGGGTTTGGAGGACGGTTATACCCAGGGCTATGAGGCGGCGAGCCTTGCGTATGTGCCGCAATTCGACGGGACCGGCCTGCCCGAACCGGAGGATTTATCGGACAGGGTGACATAAATTTACGCCTTCGTCTTGCAATTTCAGGATTATATGATATAATAGGGCACAAAGACGGAAGGAGGCGTTCTCTTGGGCAGGGTCATCGCAGTAGTCAACCAAAAAGGCGGCGTGGGCAAGACCACCACGGCGGTCAATCTCACGGCGGCGCTCCATGAGCTGGGCGCGCGGGTCCTGCTGGTGGACTTCGATCCCCAGGCGAACGCATCGTCGGGCATGGGCGTGGGGCGCACGGGCGCTGCGACCACCTATGATCTGGTGATCAACCAGGTCCCCGCGCAGAGCATTCTGGTCCACACCGACTATGGCGACGTGCTGCCGGCATCTTCGGCGCTTGCCGGGGCTGCGGTGGAGCTGATCCAGCTTCCCGAGCGGGAGCACTGCCTGCGCAGCGCCCTGACGCCGATCGTGGGGGAGTATGACTACGTGTTCATCGACTGCCCCCCGTCGCTTGAGCTTTTGACGCTCAACGGCCTTTGCGCGGCGGATCAGATTTTGATCCCGGTGCAGTGCGAGTATTACGCGCTCGAGGGCTTGTCCGATCTGATGACCACCATGCGGGCGGTCAAACGGCGGCTCAACCCCAGGCTCAGCATCTTCGGGGTGCTTCTGACCATGTTTGACGGGCGCACCAACTTCTCAAACCAGGTTGCGCAGGAGGTGCGCAAGCACTTCCCCGGCAAGGTGTACGCCACGGCCATCCCGCGCAACGTCCGCCTGGCCGAGGCGCCCAGCTACGGCCAGCCAGTCACCGCCTACGACCGCCACAGCCGCGGGGCCGAGGCCTATCGCGCCGTTGCCGCCGAGATTTTGGGCAGAGTCTGACCGAACAGTGGCGCACCGGACGCGCGAATACATTATAATAAAGGAAACGTGCTTACATGAAGAAAAAACAGACCGGCCTTGGACGGGGGCTTGGCGCCCTGCTGGGCGACACCTCTCTGGATCTCGGCCAGCCCGGCGAGGCGATCACCACCCTGCCCCTGCAGCGGGTGGAGCCCAACCCCATGCAGCCGCGCAAGGAGTTTGACCCCGAGGCGCTGCAAACCCTGGCAGACTCGCTTGCAGAGCACGGGATGATCCAGCCGCTCACCGTCCGCGAGACCGAAAGCGGCTACTACCAGATCATCGCCGGCGAGCGCCGATGGCGCGCAGCGCGCCTTGCAGGGCTGGAGGAGGTCCCTGTGCGGATCCTCCAGGCCGACGATCGCCAGGTGATGGAGCTTGCCCTGGTCGAAAACCTCCAGCGCGAGGATCTCAACCCCATGGAGGAGGCCAGGGGCTTTGACAGCCTGATCCGCGAGTACGGTCTGACCCAGGAGGAGGCCGCAAGCCAGGTGGGCCGCTCCCGCTCGGCGGTGGCAAACGCCCTGCGGCTGCTGCAGCTCTCCGCACCGTTGGCGGAGCTGGTGCAAACCGGCGAGCTTACCCCCGGCCATGCAAGGGCCATCCTCTCGCTGCCCGACGAGGCGCAGCGCCAGCAGGCGGCCAAAAAGATCCTGGCCCTGGGCCTGTCTGTGCGCCAGGCCGAGACCCTGTGCAAGAATATGAGCAAGCCCGCCCCCAAGCCCACGCGGGTGGAGCTCGGCCCCGACTATGTGGCCGAGTGCGAAAAAAGCCTGTCCAAGCACCTGGGCCGCAAGGTCCGCATCGTCAGCGGCGCCCGCAAGGGCCGCTTTGAGCTGGAATTCTACGGCCCGGAGGACCTGAACCGTCTTTTGTTTGCACTCCAGGCCTTGGAAATAAAGGAGGATACCCCGGATGAATGAAAACAACGCAGAGCTCCGCGAAGACAACGGGACCCTGTCACGCAAGCGCCGCACCGCGCTGGTCACGTACCTTGCAATTCTGTTCGCAGTGGCCTTTTTGCTGGTGGCGCTGGATATGATCATTGAAAACCACAAGCTGCAAAGCTCCAACCAGGCCCTGGAGGACAGCAACAAAATCTCAATGGCCTCCTCCGCCAGCGCCCTGGAGAAGGCGGAAAAGCTCCAGGATGAAAACCGCTCTTTGCAGGAGAAGATCACGGGCCTTGAGACCCGCGAGCAGGAGCTCACCCTGCAGGCCGAAGAGGCCCAGGCCCTGCTGGAAGAGATGACCAAGGACAAGCAGGCCTGGCAGACCGAAAAGGACCAGCTCACCAAGGACAACGCCGCGCTCACCCAGAAGCAGACCGACACCGTCCGCGCAAACGAGCTGCTTTTGCAGGCCATGGCTGCAAGCCAGGGCGGCCTGCATGAGGAGCTGGTCAGCGCCATGCGCGAGCTGGAGCAGCTTCAGGACCTTTTGTCCGAAACCGGCAAAACCACCTACCAGGATCTGCTCAAGGATCTCCCCGAGGAGTAAGCAGCCTGCGCAGGACCAGCCGCCGGAGGGCGGCTTCAGGTCTGACGCTTATTCATTATAATATACACGAGGTACACTATGCTGGACATCAAACGAATCAAAGAAAATCCCGAGCAGGTCAAAGCGCTGCTGCGGGCAAAGGAAGTTGACTGTGACGCCGCGGTAGATCGCATCCTGGAGCTGGATCAGCAGCGCCGGGAGCTGATCCTCTCCACCGAAACGAAGAAGGCCGAGCAGAACAAGGTCTCCAAGCAGATCCCCGCGCTCAAGAAGGCCGGCCAGGACGTGGCCCCCATCTTCAAGCGCATGGGCGAGCTCAAATCGGAGATCGCGGAAAACGACAAGAAGCTTGCCGACGTCGAGGCGGAGTACCGCACCTGGATGCTGGGGCTGCCCAACCTGCCCGATCCGGATCTCAAGCCCGGCGGCAAGGAGAACAACGAGCCGCTGCGCTACTACGGCGAGCCCCACAAGTTTGACTTTGAACCCAAGCACCACGTCGATCTTTGCACCGACCTGGGCCTGATCGACTATGAGCGCGGCACCAAGCTGGCCGGCACGGGCTTCTGGGTCTATCGCGGCCTGGGCGCGCGGCTGGAATGGGCACTTTTGAACTACTTTATGGACTGCCACCTGGCCGACGGCTATGAGATGGTGATTTTGCCCCATATGCTTGAGTACCAGTGCGGCGAAACGGCGGGCCAGTTCCCCAAGTTTGCCGACGAGGTCTATAAGATCGCCAACCCCACCGACGACCGGATCCACTTCATGCTGCCCACCGCGGAGACCGCCCTGGCCAGCCTGCACAGAAACGAGATCCTCGCCGAGCGCGATCTGCCCCACAAGCTGTTTGCCTACACCCCCTGCTTCCGCCGCGAGGCCGGCTCGCACCGCGCCGACGAGCGGGGCATGGTGCGCGGGCACCAATTCAACAAGATCGAGATGTTCCAGTATACTCTGCCGGAAAAATCTGACGAGGCCTTTGACGAGCTGGTCAGAAAGGCGGAGGATCTGGTCAAGGGCCTGGGCTTCCACTTCCGCACGGTGAAGCTTGCAGCGGGCGACTGCTCGGCCTCCATGGCCCGGACCTACGACATCGAGATCCAGATCCCCTCCATGAACGGGTATAAGGAGGTCTCCTCGGTCTCCAACGCCAGAGATTATCAGGCGCGCCGGGGCAACATCCGCTTCCGCCGGGAAGCCACGGGCAAAACCGAGTTTGTGCATACGCTCAACGGCTCGGGCCTGGCCACCTCCCGGATCTTCCCGGCCATGGTTGAACAGAATCAGCGTGCCGACGGCTCCATCGTGGTGCCCGAGGTGCTGAGAAAATACCTGGGTGGTATCGAAATCATAGAAAAGAAATAGGAGGTACAACATGGCAGAAAAAAAGAGCATCATCCAAGAGTTCAAAGAGTTTGCTCTGCAGGGCAATCTGTTTGACATGGCAGTGGGCGTCTTGATCGGCGGTGTGTTCAAGGACCTGGTTTCATCCTTCACCGACAACATCATCATGCCCATCATCGGCATCTTCACCGGCGGTCTGGACTTCAGCAAGTGGGCCATCAAGCTGCCTACGATCTTCCAGAACTTCGACGAAGAAGGCAACCTCATCCAGCCCAGCCTGAACTTCGGCAACTTCATCTCCTCGATCATCACCTTCCTGATCCTGGCCTGGGTCATTTTCCTGATGGTCAAGGGCATGAACAAGCTGCGCAGCCTCAAGAAGAAGGAAGAAGAGGCCGCGCCTCCTCCCGCCGATCCCGAGCCCTCCAACGAGGAAAAGCTCCTCACCGAGATCCGCGACCTTTTGGCAAAGAAATAACCACCCACGGGACCGCGCCAGGCGCGGTCCCGTTTTCACGCCCACCCGCCGCGGCCATGACAACGTGTGCGACTGCGAATGGGTGCGTATTCCTATGTAGGGGCGACCACTGGTCGCCCGCGGCAGCAACCCAAAACGCAACGTGCCGGTGCAAATCCGCAATACCCAAGCGGGTACGGATTTGCATCGGCGTTGTGTTATGGTTGGCCTCCACCGCGGACGAGCGATGCTCGCCCCTACACTGGCGCGAAACCGCGGGTGCGGGGGTAAATACCCCAACATATTGTGCTTTTGGGGTGGGGATACAACAATTTTTCGGTTTTTCTTATTTTTTTGCAAATTTTTGTTGACATAACGGGCCGAAACAGGCTATAATATACGCCGTATGAGCCTGTTTGATGGCTCTTTCCACCCACTCGCTGCGGCTGTACGACACAGCTGTTGAGCATATTCTTTATAGGAGGTGTACACAATGCTGCGTACCTATCAGCCCAGAAAGCGTCACAGATCCAAAGTCCATGGCTTCAGAAAGAGAATGGCTACCCGCAACGGCCGCAAGGTGCTTGCCCGCCGTCGTGCGAAGGGCAGAGCCGTGATCTCCGCCTGAGTTCTTGTTTGGTAACGGCTAAGCAGCCGGTGATTCGCGTTTCGTAAGCGTTCGGGGTGAACGGATGACCATCTGTTCGCCCCGAACCCGTATTTCCCATTGTTCGGAGGCGTCTTTTCGTGCAGTTCACCACCAGCCTGAAGCTCAACCATGTCTTTCGCAGACTCTATGCCAAGGGCGAGAGCGCCGTTGGCAGCTTTATGGTGGTCTATTGCAAAAAGAACGGCCTGGGCCGCAACCGCCTGGGCATCACCACCGGCACCAAGCTGGGCCACGCCGTGGTCCGCAACCGGGCTCGCCGCCGTCTGCGGGAGTGCTACCGGCTTCAGGAGTCCCGCCTCAAGCGGGGCTACGACGTTGTCCTGGTGGCCAGATCCCGCTCGGTGGAGGGCGACTTTTCACAGATGGAGGCGGCCTTTTTGCGCCAGTGCAAAAAGCTCGGCCTTCTGCGGGAGGAACCATGAAAGCCTTGATGCTTGCGCTGATCCGCTTTTACCAGCGGCATATCTCCCCTGCCTTCCCGCGCCGGTGCCGGTTTGAGCCCACCTGCAGCCAGTATGCCCTGGAGGCCATCGAGAAGTATGGCGCGGGCAAGGGCGGCTGGCTGGCTTTGAAGCGCTTTCTCCGCTGCCACCCCTTTTCCAAACGAGACCACTTTGATCCTGTGCCGTGATCGGGCACGCTCAAATCGCTGCGAGGCGATCCGTCCGCCGGCAAGGTCCGGCGATCCAACACCGTATGGAGTAAACAAGATGAACAAACGTAAGATTTCCCGCTATGTCAGTCTGGCGATGCTGGTGCTGCTGGTGATGAGCCTGTTTTTGCTCTCCGGCTGCGCGGCCGCCAATCAAAACCTGACCGAGGAAGGCCTTGTGGATGTGTCTTCCATGTCCACCGAGGTGAAGATGGGGCTCTACGACTACGTCAAGGTCCCCTTTGCCTATCTGCTTGAGTTCCTCTATAACTTCTGCAACAACTATGGTCTGGCGCTGATTTTGTTCGCGCTGATCGTCAAGGTCATCATGCTGCCCTTTGCCGCTTTGAGCAAGAAGGGCATGATGAAGATGACCCGCCTTACCCCCCAGGTCAAGGCGCTCGAGGCCAAGTACGGCGACGACAAGCAGAAGTACCAGGAGGAGGTCAACAAGCTCTACCGCGAGGAAGGCGCAAACGGCTGCTCGGGCTGTCTGTGGTCCTTCCTGCCGCTGCTCATCATCTTCCCGCTGTATGCCGTCATTCGTGAGCCTATCACCTGGCTCATGTTCCACGGCAACGTCAGCCAGGCCACCCTTGGCCAGGTCCAGAACGTCTTTTTGAACGCCGTCAAGTCCGGCGTCCTGCCCGAGAGCCTCAAGTTCAACGGCGTCTACTGGCAGATGACGGCGCTGGGCCACGTCAAGGCAGTCCTGCCCGAGCTGCAGGCCATCAGTCCTGCCATCCGCGCCTTCAACACGTCCTTCCTTGGCATCGACCTTGCCACGGTGCCCCAAGTGTTCTTCTGGAACAACACCGAAAGCGGCTGGTGGAACGCCATCGGCCAGTTCCTGCTGCCGCTGCTTTCCGCCGGCATCAACTGGCTGTCCATGTGGATCAGCACCAAGCTCAACAACACCGTCATCACCGACGAAAAGGGCGAGAAGGACGAGGAGATGGCCAAGTCCGCCGACCCCGCCAACACCACCAAGAGCATGACCTATATGATGCCCCTGATGTCCGCCTACATCGGCTTTATTGCCCCTGCCGGCCTGTCCATCTACTGGATCGTCCAGGGCCTGTTCCAGCTCGTGCAGGACGTCATCCTCACCAAGCACTACCGCAAGGTCTATGACGCCGAGGACGAGATCAAGCGTCAGAGAGCCGCCAAGGAGGCCGCCGAGGAGGCCGAGCGCGAGCGCATCCGCGCCGAAAAGCGGGCCGCCAATCCCGAGGGCATCACCGCCAACACCAGCAAAAAGAAGCTGCAGCAGAAGCAGCGCGCCGAGCAGGCCGCCAAGGAGGCCGCCTATCAGGCGCAGCTCGCCCCGGAGCAGGAGCCCAAGCTCTCCGAGGCCGATCAGACCCGTCCCTTCCGCCGGGGCAGAAACTATGACCCCGACCGCTACAAGGACGACACGGAAAACGAGGAGTAATTATGGAAAAATCGATCATTACCACCGGCAAGAGCATCGACCTGGCCATTGCCGCCGCCCTGCAGCAGCTCGGCCTGGATCGTGACAGCGTGTCTGTGGAGGTCCTGGAAAACGCCAAGACCGGCTTCCTTGGCATCGGCGCCTGCCCCGCCAAGGTGAAGGTCACCTATGAGATCCCGGATCCCGTTGTGGAGCCGGCCCCTGCCCTGTCCGCAGCGTCGCGCAAGCCCAAGAAGCAGGCGCCCAAGCTGGAAAAGCCGCTGCCCATGCCCGAGCCCGTCAAGCCCGAGCCCAAGAGCGAGCCGAAAAAGGCCGAGCCCAAAAAGGACCAGCCCAAAAAGCAGAACCAAAACAAGCCCGCCCGTTCCCGCGCGGACAAGCCCGCGCCCAAGCTCCAGCCCCAGCGGGAATACACCCCCGCCGAGCCCGGCTCTCAGGAAGAGCGGGTCGAGACCTTCCTCAAGGGTCTGCTCGAGCGGATGGACTCCAATGCTGTGCCGCACGCCTTCCGCAAGGATGACGAGACCATCGGCGTTGAGCTCGTGGGCGAGGATCTGGGCATGCTGATCGGCCGCCGGGGCGAGACCCTGGACGCGATCCAGCACCTGGCAAACTACGCGCTCAACCACGACGCCTCCAAGCGCACCCGCGTGAGCGTGGACGCCGAGAACTACCGCGGCAAGCGCGAGGACTCCCTCCGCCACCTGGCCAAAAAGATGGCCGCCAAGGTGATCAAGTACCGCAAGAACATGACCCTGGAGCCCATGAACGCCTATGAGCGCCATGTGATCCACGCCACCTTGCAGGATATGCCCGAGGTCACCACCTTCTCCACCGGCACCGAGCCCAACCGCCGCGTGGTCATCTCCTACGTCAAAGAATAATCCGACAAAAAGCCACCCGCCCCGGGTGGCTTTTGCCGCTATGGTCCGCAGGCTGCCGCGCTGCGCCGAAACAATTTTTTGCGATGATTTCCCTGTCCCCATCGTTATATAGAATAGAATGGAGCTTGTATGCAACTGGAATTTCCCACCTCGCCGCTCAGGCGGCTGCAGGAGCTGGGGCACGAGGCCTTCTACGTCGGCGGCTGTGTCCGCGACGCGCTGATGGGCCTGCCGCCCAAGGATCTGGATTTGACCACCTCCGCCACCCCGGAGCAGATCGAGGCCGCCTTTTCCGACTGCCGCGTGATCGAAACCGGCATCCGCCACGGCACGGTCACGGTGCGCTTTGAGGGCCAGAGCCTGGAGATCACCACCTTCCGCCTCGACGGCGCCTACACCGACGGCCGCCACCCCGACCGGGTGTCCTTTGCCAGCCGCGTGGAGGAGGACCTGGCCCGCCGCGATTTCACCGTCAACGCCATGGCCTGGTCGCCCGAGCGGGGGCTTGTCGATCCCTTCGGCGGACAGGCGGATCTCAAGGCCGGGATCCTGCGCTGCGTGGGCGACCCGCGCCTGCGCTTTACCGAGGATGCGCTGCGCATTTTGCGCGGGCTGCGCTTTTCCGCGGTGCTGGATTTTGCGCTGGAGTCCGAGACCGCCCAGGCGGCCCGGGATCTGCGTGAGGGCCTTTGCCGGATCAGCGCCGAGCGGATCCAGGCCGAGCTTTTGAAGCTTTTGTGCGGCCCGGCCTGCGAGCGGGTCTTGCTGGACTTCCCCGAGATCCTTGCCGTGCCCATCCCCGAGCTTTCGCCCATGGTGGGCTTTGACCAGAAAAACCCCCACCACTGCTATGACGTCTGGACCCACAGCGTCAAGGTGACAGCCGCCGTCCCGGCCAGGCCCGATCTTCGTCTGGCGGCGCTGCTGCACGACGTGGGCAAGCCCGCCTGCTTTACGCTCGATGATACGGGCGTCGGCCACTTCTACGGGCACGGCGAGGCCGGCGAGCAGATCGCCCGCACGATCCTGGACCGTCTGCGGCTGGACCGGGCCACACGCGAGCGGGTGCTCACGCTGGTGCGCCACCACGACCGGCCCATCCTCCCGCCGGAGGAAAAGACCGTCAAGCGCCTGCTCGGGCGCTTTGGCACGGAGGGCTTTTTTGCGCTGATGGCCCTCAAGCGGGCGGACAATCTGGCCCAGCACCCGGATTATCGCGGCAGGCTTGCCCAGTATGACGAGATCGAGGCCATGGCCCGCCGGATTTTGGCCACGAAGCAGCCCTTCTGCCTGAAGGATCTTGCCGTGACCGGCACAGACCTGCTTGCGCTTGGCTACGCCCCCGGGCCGGAGCTCGGCGCCGCCCTGCAGGAGCTTTTGCGCCGGGTCATGGAGGAAAATCTTTCCAATACGCGCCCGGTTTTGCTCAAAGAAGCGGAAAAAAGGCGAAAAACCATACAAATCCACGAAAATAATTGACAGTCTTAGAAAAAGTGCTATAATGAAATACGTTCCCGACATGGTTATGCCGGATTTGGGAATTTTATTCAAAAGACCATCAAAGGAGGATCCCTCTATGACACGTACTGCCCCCAAAGCGTTTGCGCTTCGCGCCGCGTCTTTGGCTCTGACGCTGGCCCTGCTTCTGGGCCTGCTGGTGGTTCCCGTCAGCGCGGCCCCTCGTCCCGCCGATACCACCCAGGGCTATTATTCTGTCATCTCCAAGACGGAATACGCGGTTGCGCCCGGCGTGAAGGAGACCGACCTTCTGCTCAACAGCACCAAGGGCACCGAGCAGAACAAGGGCTTCATGCTGGAGATCGACCCCAAAAACCCCAATATTGCACTCAAGGCCTGCTATAAGAACTATGACGGCTCCGCCTGGGGTATGCAGACCCCCACTCTGCAGGCGGCTGCCGCGGAAAAGAAGCTCAAGCAGACCGATGAAAATGCCAACGTTGTAGGCGTGATCAACACCAGCTTCTTCAACATGTCCACCGGCGAGCCCAACGGCCTGCTCGTGATGAACGGCAAGACCTGGCACGAAAATGCCGGCGGCTGGGGCTATGTGGCTGTGACCGCCGACGGCTCCGTGGAGATCTGCGACGGCAGCATGCAGCCCCCTGCCAACACCGTGGAGGCTACCTCCGGCCGTGAGATCCTGGTGTGGGACAGCGAGCTTCGCGTCACCCCCGACAACGACCCCGACCGCGTCCCCCGTGCCGGCATCGGCACCAAGGCCGACGGCACCGTGGTCCTGTTTGTGGCCGACGGCCGCCAGGCTCCGGTTTCGGTGGGTATGTCTGTGCGCGAGCTGGCCGAGACCATGCTGGATCTTGGCTGCGTCAAGGCGCTGAACCTCGACGGCGGCGGCTCTGCCACGCTGATGACCGAGCGCGAGGGCACCGGCGTGCTCTCCATCAAAAATACCCCCTCCGACGGCTATGAGCGCTCCGTGTCCTCTACCCTGCTGGTGGTCTCCACGGCCAAGCCCAGCGGCGAGTTTGACCATGCGTCGCTCTCCCCCAACGGCGAGTTCTACACCCCCGGCACCCAGGTCGCCTTCTCTGCGCTGGGCGTTGACAGCGCCGGCGTGGGCGTTGCGCTGCCCGAGGGCCTTGCCTGGGCCCTTGCCGCCGACAGCGCCGACATGGGCGCCATCGACGCGGCGACCGGCCTGTTCACCGCCGGCGAAAAGACCGGCCCGGTCAATGTGGAGCTCAAGCAGGGCGACAAGGTCGTGGGCCGCACGGTCATCCAGGTCCAGGCGCCCGACAAGATCACCTTTATGAACGACTCCATCAACCTCACCTACGGCGAGGTCAGCGACCTGGGCATGACCGCCTCCTACCAGGGCTCCACCCTGAACGTCAAGGAGGGCGACTTTGTCTGGACCATCGACAAGACCGAGGGCAACGGCGAGGCCGGCACCTTCCAGGGCAACAACTTTGTGGCCTCGCAGAACAATGCCGCCCGCAACCTGTCCGTCACGGCCACCGTCCGCGCGACCTCCAAGTGGGACGCGGCGGTCTACTCCACCATCGAGGTGGGCATCGGCACCCAGCCCGTCGTCGTGCTTGACGGCGGCGAAGCGGGCGGCGACGGCCACAACTACAACAACATCGCCTACGTCCATGCCAACGCCAACGGCGGCGGCCTGGCCTATGAGACCCATGCCGACGACCACGGCGACGTCATCGTCGTGCACTACATCAACGGCGACGGCTCCTCCCGCGGCGGCATCGCCTCGGCTGAGCAGATCGACATCGACACCGGCAAGGTCCGCTTCGGCGAAAAGGCTCTGCGCCTGGACTACGACTTCCGCAAAATCACCGGCATCGAGGGCGCCTGCGTGGGCTTTGACCACGACATTGAGATTCCCGGCAGCCCCACGGGCATCGGCTTCTGGTGCTACGCGCCGGAAAACACCCCCAACCTGTGGCTCCGTATCCGCGTGCGTGACGGCTCCGGCGCGATCAAGACGCTGAACTTCACCACCCAGAGCCAGAACGTCGGCCTGCCCGGCGACGACACCCTGCTCAAGGATTGGAACATCGGCACCCTGGGCGGCATCAACTGGGTCGGCTGGAAGTACGTCGAGTGCGACCTCAAGAACGTGCCCGGCCCCATCACCCTGATGGGCGGCGAGACCATCCGTCTGATGGACACCAACGGCGGCCAGGGCGACATGGGCCAGTGGGTCTGCCAGAAGGACGACTCCGGCAAGGTGGTCTACGGCGGCATCGGCGACAAGGCTCTGTTCGTCGGCCACCAGAAGGGCTATCTCTACATCGACAACCTGCAGCTTGTCTACGGCACCAACAACGCCGACATTGACAACCCCGTCATCAAGACCATCCAGGCCGGTCCCACGCTGGACACCGCCGTGGAGCTGGCCGACGACGGCAGCACCGTGATCAACAGCAACGAGGTCACCTTCTACGCCGAGTTTGCCGACGTGGAGAACGAAAACACCACCGGCCTCGACTTTGGCTATATCTATCTCGACGGCGTGAATATGTCCCGCAACCCCAACTTTGCCGAGCAGATCACCGACGGCAAGCTGGTGCTCAACGCCATGCAGCTTGCCAACGGCTCGCACACTGTGAAGATCCTGGTGCATGACAAGTACGGCAACGAGGCCGTGGTCAGCCGCGACTTCACCGTGCAGGGCAACGACGAGACCCTCACCGCCGTGAACTTGGTTCCGCTCGACGACACCGCGCCCCTGGGCGGCGCCTACGGGATCGCGCTGACCACCAACAGGCTTGACGACGTCAAGTCCGTCAAGGTCGAGATGAAGGTGGACAACGCCACGGTGGATACCGTCGAGTTTGCCCCCGACTATGCCGACAGCACCTATACCGTTGAAAACGGCGTGCTCACCATCCAGGCCGTCCGCAAGGCTGAGGCGACCTCCACCGGCGAGGGCCGCATCGCCGCCATCCGGCTCAACGTCCCCTCCACCCTGGACCAGGGCGCCGCGCTGATCTACTCCGTCACCGAGGGCAGCGTGGAATACGCCACCGAAAAAGAGAGCAACGTGGTCAACACCTTTGCGCTGCCCGCCACCCGCATCCCCGTTTCCGCCTTCTATCGGGTGGAGCTGGGCGTAGCCGTCGAGGGCGCCGAGACCTCCGAGGTCCGCGTGCTGGATCGTGACGGCAACCCCGCGATGAACGTGCGCATCTACCTTGTAGGCAGCCCCGACCAGTTCCTGGGCACCTCCGGCCCCGGCGGCAAGGAGTCCTTCACCGAGCTTCTGAAGCACCCCACCTTCACCGTCTATGCCAAGGGTGAGGACGGCTACTCCTTCCCCGTCGAGGGCAAGGTCCTGCCCGCCGCGGGCAGCGCCGACGGCAAGCCCTATTACATCCTGGAAAACGCCACCGAAAACGCCTTCCGCACCAAGTCCATCTCCTGGATAGCCAACCCCCTGGCCGCCGGCGAGCAGGCTGTGATCGAATACGCCGAGAAGACCGACTATGACCGCACCGGCGTCTTCACCCACAGCGCCGAGGGCCGCTCCATCCTGCGCGGCTTCATCGACGCCGCCGCCCGGCTGAACAACGTCATGATCCAGGGCCTGGAGATCAACACCGAATACGCCTACCGCGTGGGCGACGGCAAGATCTGGTCCGAGGTCCGCACCTTCAAGACCATCGACAACGACGTGGACTCCACCACCACCCTCTTCCTGGTGGGCGACACCCAGACCGCCGTTGGCGAGACCGACAACATCACCAAGATCAACCAGTACCTGCAAAGCGATCCCAAAAACCACGGCTTCGGCCACTTCTCGCTGGGCATCCAGCTCGGCGACGCCGTAGAGGAGCCCGCCCTGTACTACTCCTGGCAGAGCTTCCTGGAGGCTGTTGAGCGCGCCGACGGCGCCTTTGCCCACACGGATATGCTCCACGTGATCGGCAACCACGAGCAGTTTGCAGATGAAAACGCCACCGCGGCCAACGCCATCTTCGCCATGGACCCCGAGACCACCCACTACTCCGTGACCTATGGCAACGTGTACGTGGCTACCATCGACTTCACCCAGGATCGCGCCCAGCTCGAGGAGGCCGCCGAATGGCTGATCCGCGACGCCAAGGCCAGCTCCGCGCCCTGGAAGATCCTGGTCATGCACCAGCCCCCGTACTATACCAACGTTGAGGGCGGCAGCAACATCGTCCATGAGATTTTGCCCCCCGCCATCGACGAGGCCGGCATCAGCTTTGTCTTCTCCGGCCACGACCACGCCTATGCCCGTACCGAGCCCATGACCGGCGGCGAGGTCGATCCCGACGGCACCGTGTATTACATCTGCGGCTCCACCGGTGAGAAGGCCTACGGCGTGACCAATACCCCCGAGTTCCACTTTGCCACCGCCAACCAGGACTATGAGGGCATCTTCCTCACCATCACCGCCACCGACAACAGCATCGACGTCAACACCTATGACCTGACCGACATCTGGCAGGACAACGACGGCACCGGTGCAAAGCCCGTGCTCTACCAGACCATCGACACCTTCCACCGCACCAAGTACGATCCCTGCAAGGAGGGTGAGCACACCTGGATCTACCGGCCCGGCCGCGAGAGCCTGATGTGCGAGACCTGCCTGGCCCGTCTGGACAAGTCCGAATACTCCGGCCGCGCCAAGCTCGAAAACACCGACGACGAGGTCTATATGATCGCGGGCGTGCTGCAGACCGGCTGGTTCGCCGTGGGCGATGAGATGTACCACGCCGGCGCCGACCACGTCCTGCACGACACCGTCACCACCGACACCCGCACCTGCACCAAAAACGGCCACATCGAGACCGTCTGCAACACCTGCGGTCAGACCTACCGCGGCAATGAGACCTTCCGCTCCGGCCACACCTGGGATGCAAACCACGTTTGCACCGTCTGCGGCACCGTCGGCAAGGACATTGCCAAGGTCGAGTTCACCATGGGCCGCAATTTCTACTACAAGGAAGCGGGCGCCCGCGTGCAGCCCACGCCCAAGCTCACCGACAACGGCAAGACCCTGGATCTGAAAAACAGCACCATGGGCGACGACGGCTACCTCTCCTGGGAGAACTATGACCGAATCGGCACCGGCACCGTCACCGTCGAGGGCCGCGGCGACTATTACGGCGTGCTGTCCATCGACTATCGCATCCTGCCCAACCCCGTGGCCAACGTCACCATCACCGGCGTCACCAACGACACCGTCAGCCTGAGCTGGGATCCCGTGGCCGGGGCCGAGGGCTATGTGGTCTTCGCCTATGACCGCGCCGCGCGCACCCAGACCGAGCTTGCCTCCACCGACAAGACCTCCATCACCCTGGAGGATCTTACGCCCAACACCGCCTATACCCTCTGCATCAAGGCCCGCACCGTGGTAGACGGTGAGAACTACGACTCCTACAACTACCAGTGGGTCTATCCCAAGACCACCGGCGACAAGCCCGACACCGCCGCGCTGGAGGCTGCCATCGAGGCCGCCGAGGCCATCGACCGCGAGAACCTTCTGCCCGATGACCAGAAGAAGCTGGACGACGCCATCGCCGCGGCTAAGGCTGCCCTGGAGACTGCCGCCACCCAGAAGGAAGTGGACGCTGCCCTTACGGCGCTGAATGAGGCCGTGGCCGCCATCGCGCCCCACGACTGCCCCGCCAAGGCCTTCACCGACATGCCCGCGCTGGACAACTGGGCCCACGCGCCCATCGACTGGGCCGTGGTGAACAAGATCACCGCCGGCACCTCTGAGACCACCTTCGGGCCTGACGACACCTGCACCCGCGCCCAGGTCGTCACCTTCCTGTGGCGTGCCGCCGGCGAGCCCGAGCCCGAGACCACGACCAACCCCTTCACCGACGTGAAGCAGGGCGACTACTTCTACAAGGCCGTCCTCTGGGCCGTGGAGCACAAGATCACCTCCGGCAGCACCGAGACGACCTTCGCCCCCGGCGAAACCTGCACCCGCGCCCAGGTCGTGACCTTCCTGTTCCGCTTTGCGGCCA
>ONCN01000013.1:20443-25726 GCA_900316335.1 uncultured Eubacteriales bacterium
GCTCTGGCCTTCACCGACGTGCCCGCGGATGCCTACTATGCCGAGGCCGTCGCCTGGGCCGTGGACAACAAGATCACCTCCGGCACCTCTGAGACCGCCTTCTCACCCAACGACGCCTGCACCCGCGCCCAGGTCGTGACCTTCCTGTACCGGGATCTGGCGGAATAAACAAGACAGAATAAACCCAACGCTGCACAAGGGGGCGGGGCTTGCCCCGCCTCCCTTCGCACACCCATGCGGCGAAACGCCGCGCTTCATGGCGGCCCCGCCGCCGCTTCATGGCGGCCCCGCCGCCGCTTCATAGGCGGCCCCGCCGCCGCTTCATGGCGGCCCCGCCGCCGCTTCATAGGCCGCCCCGCGGCCGCTTTATAGGCCGCCCCGCGGCCGCATTCTACAGGAGGTTCCCCATGAAACACGTCCTCCCCCTTCGCCGGGCTTTGAGCCTGGCGCTGACGCTGGTCCTGCTCCTCGGCCTGGTGCCGCCGGTCTCGGCTGCTGCGCCTGATGCCGTGGGCAGCTATTTCACCACCGGACAGACCCAATACCAGCTTGCCCCCGGCGTTGTCGAGACCGAGCTCTTCCTCAACACCGACACCGGCATGAGCCAGAATAGCTGCCACCTTATGGAGATCGACCTGTCCGATCCCACCGTCTCCGTCCTGGCAGGCTACCGAAACTATGACGGCTCTGCCTGGGGGATGCAAAGCCCCACGCTCCAGGCCGCGCGGGCCGAGGCGGCCTTGCGCCGCACGCAGCCCACGGCCACCGTGGTTGGGGTTATGAACGCATCGTTCTATAATATGAACAACGGCGCGCCCGTAAGCGCCCTTGTGATGAACGGCCAGGTCTGGCACGACCCCGAGCCCGGCTACGGCTACCTTGCCATCTTAAACGACGGCACCGCCCAGATCCGCGACGGCTCCGTCCCTCTGGGCGACGACGTGGCGCAGGCGGTCGGCGGGTCTGCTATCCTGGTCTCGCAGGGCCAGGTCGTCGCGCACACCGACGACAAGCTCAACCCCCGCTCCGCCGTGGGCGTCAAGGCCGACGGCAGTCTGGTCCTGTTTGAAAACGACGGGCGGCAAAAGCCCAACTCCATGGGTCTGATCCCGGTAGAGCTTGGCAAGGTGATGCAAAGCCTTGGCTGCGTGGACGCGCTGCTGCTCGACGGCGGCGGCTCCTCCGCGTTCTGCACCCGCCGGGCCGACACCAAGACGCTCACGCGGCGCTCGAGTCCCTCCGACGGCTATGAGCGCCCGGTTTCGGCCACGCTCCTGGTGGTCTCCGCCGATCCCGACGGCGCAGCCGCTCTGCCCCAGCCAGACCACACCCACGCCTACGTCTATGACCAGGCGGCCAACACCCTCACCTGCGCGTGCGGCGACGTTCGCGCCGCCGACGGCTGGTCCGGCTTTGCCGAAAACCAGACCGGCGGGCAGATCGCCCTCATCGGCGGCAGGCTGCAGACCGACTGGTTCACCTGGGGCGATCAGCTCTTCCACGCCGGCTCTGACGGCGTGCTGCACACCGTCAAGACCAAGACCACCCGTACCTGCATGGCCAACGGCTACGTCTACGGTACGTGCCAGACCTGCGGCAAGACCAAAACCGGCAACTCCACCTTCCGCTCGGGCCACACCTGGGACGAAAACCACGTCTGCACCGTCTGCGGCGCGAAGGGCAAGGATATCCAGTCGCTCAAGGACAATATCACCGGCCTGAACGCCACCTACACCTACAACGGCTACAGCCGCCGCCCCACCCCCACCATCACCGACGGGGACTACACCCTGGTGCTGAAAAACAGCTACAAGGGCGACGACGGCTTCATCAACTGGAGCGGCTATGAGGAGATCGGCACCGCGGTCATCACCATCGAGGCCCGCGGCAACTACTACGGCGTGCTCGAGCTGTCCTATGACATCCTGCCCCCCGTTGTGCGCGGCGTGCAGGTGACCCAGACCACCGCCGACGCTGTCACGCTGAGCTGGGACGCGGCGATCGGCGCACAGTGCTACGCCATCTTCCTTTACAGCCAGCGCGACCGCCAGGCCATCGAGGTGGCCTGCACCCAGGGCGAGCAGACAAGCTATACCCTCACGGGTCTCTCGCCCGACACCGAGTATTCGCTCTGCGTCAAGGCCCGGGGCATCCAAAACGGCAAAAACTACGACTCCGCCACCTTTACCTGGGTCAACGCCAAGACCCAGAGTGCCGAGACCGACGACCCGGACGGCACCGTCTCGCGCCTGGTCTCCATCCAGGCGGAGCTTGCAGGGGCCGAGACCCTCTCTGCCCAGCTTGCGGGCGGCCGGTACTATCTCTATCTGCCCGCCTTTGCAGATCCGGCTTCCCTGCCCCTGCGCTTTGTCTTCTCGGGCGAAGAGCCGCTCACCGTCTCGGGCAGCAAGCAGAGCCTGACCCCGGACGGCGAGAGCCAAACGCTCGATCTTGGCGCGCTGACCGAGCCAGACAGCCGGGGCGCGTGGGTTTTGCGCCTGCAAAAGGGCGAGCTTGCGCCCATGGAGCTGCACGTGCTGCGCTCGTCGGTGCCGGCCATGTTCATCCACTCTGCCGACCCCGCCAAGCAGGGCCGGGCCTGGATCGACCAGAGCAAGGACCACGCCTCCGAAGGCCAGGTCAAGGTCCTCGACCAGCAGGGCGCGGTCCGCTATGACGGCGCGTTCACCAAGCTCAAGGCCCGCGGCAACACCACCTTCACCTATGCCGAAAAGAAGTCCTACCAGATCAAGCTGGACAAAAAGGCCGATCTCATCGACCTGGGCGAAAAGCTCAAGACCTGGGTTTTGCTCGCCGGCTACGTGGATGCAAGCCAGATGCACGACAAGACGCTCAAGGACCTTGCCGCCGCGCTGGAGATGCCCTTCACCCCGCGCAACGACTGGGTGGATCTGTACTACGACGGCGAATACCGCGGCACCTATCTGTTGGGCGAGAAGAACGCCATCAACTCCACCTCGGTGGACATCACCGATCTTGAGTCGCTCTATGAGGACCTCAACCCCGACTACGGCGCCGACACCAGCCGCTATGCCACTGCCTCCAACCGCTATGGCAACACCTTCCGCTATACCCAGAATCTCACCGAGCCCGAGAACGTCACCGGCGGCTTCCTGCTTGAGCTCAACCACAACTTCTATGACGAGGTCAACGGCTTCCTCACCACGCAGAAGGTGGGCTTCAACGTCAAAAGCCCCGAGTGGGCCGGCAAGCAGGCCATGACCTACATCAGCGAGTATTACCAGGCCTTTGAAGACGCCGTCTACGCCCCGGATCACAGCGGCCGCAACCCCGAGACCGGCAAGTTCTACTATGAGTACGTGGATCTGCAATCTCTCGTCCAGGTCTATCTGATGGAGCAGCTCGGCAACAACGTCGACGGCTTCGTCTCCTCCTTCTATTTCTACAAGGACAAGGACCAGATCATGTACGCCGGCCCCGTGTGGGACCTGGACAACACCTGCGGCACCGGCTGGGGCGGCTACGTCACCCCCACGCAGGAGTTTATGAACGCCCGCTACCTGGCCTCGGCCCTGAGCAAGATCCCGAGCTTCCGCAAGGCTGTGGAGGCATACTACGACGAGACCTTCCGCCCCCTGGCCGAGACCCTGCCCGAGAAGATCCGCCAGAGCGCGGCCTATCTCACCCCCAGCGTCACCATGAACTACACCCTCTGGCCCTATATCGCCGTGAGCAATCCCGCCTCTGCAAGCCACGTGTGGAAGGCCGCCACCTATCCTCTGGTCATCGGGGATCTCGACTGGTGGCTGCGCACCCGCCTGCAAAAGCTCGACGAGATCGTGCACACCCCTCTTGCCCCCGTGGAGAAGATCCTGCCCTTTACCGACGTGAAGAAGGACGATTACTTCTTTGACGCGGTCTATTGGGCCTACCAAAGCGGCGTCACCGCGGGCGTGAGCGCCAAGTCCTTTGCCCCCGGCCAGGGCTGCACCCGCGCGCAGGTGGTGACCTTCCTCTGGCGCGCCGCCGGCAGCCCCCAGCCCGCGGCCAAGACCTGCCCGTTTGCAGACGTCAAGGCGGACGCCTACTTTGCCGAGGCCGTGACCTGGGCCGTTGAGCAGGGCATCACCCAGGGCGTTGAGAAGGACCGCTTCGGCCCGGACGAGGGCTGTACCCGCGCGCAGGTGGTCACCTTCCTCTGGCGCTTCGCCCATGAGCCCACCCGCCGCGCCGCCGTGGATCCCACGCCCTGTCCCCCCGTGTCTGAGCCCGCCGCTCTGCGCGGCAATGAGACCGCCTTCACCGACGTGCCCGCGGGCGCCTACTACGCCGAAGCCGTCGCCTGGGCCGTCTCAAAGGGCATCACCCAGGGCACCGATCCCGGCAAATTCTCCCCCACCGCCCCCTGCACCCGCGCCCAGATCGTCACCTTCCTCTACCGCGCCCTGGCAGAATAATCCACAATAGCCACCTCGGGGACGGGGCCCAGCCCCGTCCCCTCCCGCACCATCCCGTAGTGGCCGCTGACCACAGCGGCCCGTCGCGCAGCGCATCACGCCCCGTAGGGGTCGATGACCACATCGACCCGTCGCGAAGCGCTACGATCCTCAGAGTCCGTAGGGGCTGATGACCACATCAGCCCGTCGCGAAGCGCCATTCGGTGCGCTCCCCGGTTTTTGGATTGGTCTGTGGTTGTATTGGCCTTCCGCCACCCAATGTTAGCGCTCCTAGCCCTGCAACCTGCGCACCCTGCCGGGGGCCTTACTTTCTGTGCGCACAGAAAGTAAGCAAAGATGCGCCGGGGAGAAGGAAGATTTCGATTTCTTCCCCCTCCTTGGATCCACCCCTAATTAAAACGACCAAAAGGGTCTTAACCCTTTTGGATTACCCGCGGCTCTGGATGTTTGGGTTTTCACATTTTGTTTCGGTTTTTCGCATGAGACATCTAATGACCGTAAGATTGTGGATAGACATAGGACAAAAACGTATCGCAGCTTTTAAAAAGATCCCTACGTGCATACATCCGTACGAGGGCCGCGGGGGTACCCGTGTGTAGGGGCGAGCACCGCTCGTCCGCAGTATCATCTCCAAATATGCAGCACGCCGATGCAAATTCGTGAAAACCCAAACGGGTACGAATTTGCATCGGCGTGTTTTGTTTTGGGGTTCCTGTTGCGGACGGCCAATGGCCGCCCCTACGGGGTGCATTGCCGGCGGGTGCGGTGCAGACCGGAATGATGGCCCGGGACAAAACCTCCCCTTTTAAGGGGAGGGGGACCGCCCGCAAGGGCGGTGGAGGGG
>ONCN01000121.1 GCA_900316335.1 uncultured Eubacteriales bacterium
CAGGCCCAGCTTTTCAAACAGGACGACGCCAAGCTGCCGGGGCGAGTTGACGTTGAATTCCTCCCCGGCCAGGCGGTAGATCTCCGCCTGGATCGCGGCGATCTGCCGCTTGAGCGTCTCGTCAAAGCGGTGCAGGGCAGATGCGTCCACCAAAACGCCCGCCTGCTCCATCCCGGCCAGCACCGGGCAAAGGGGCAGATCCACCTCTTCATAGAGCGCCTTCAGGCCCTGCTGAGAAAGTGCCTGGCTTAAAGGCGCATACAGCGCCAGCACAGCCGCGGCGTTGCGCGCGGCAAGCTCGTTTGGCGCAAGCTCCGAGGCCTCCTTGCCGTCGGGCAGGGCGATCTGGCAGTATTCCATGGCAAGGCGCGCAAGCTCGTACTTGCCCCGGGCGGAGTCAAGCAGATAGATGCCCTGCCAGGGAAGATCGGCCTGCATCAGATCGCGGATCAGCTCCTTCGAGCCGTGCGCGACCAGGCGCAGGCGGCCGTCAAACAGGGCTCTGAGTGCGGCCCTGCGCGCCTCGCCCTCGGCGGTGAGCACAAGCGGCTCGCTGTCGGCGCACAGCGCAAGGGGCGTAAGCCCCGGGCCTGCCCACAGGCCGACGGGGCGGCCCTGCCAGGCTTTGCAGGCGTCTTGCAGGGCTGCAAGGTCCGCCGCGGTGCGGATCACGCCTGCCGCGGGGGCCCCGGCGCTGTCCGGCGCAGGCTCGGCAGGCAAATCCTGGCTCTTCGCGCCGCGCAGGTGATATTTGTCGATGAGCTTGACAAACTCCAGCCGGGTAAAGAGATCGTACAAAGCGGCCCTGTCCGGCTCGCGGCGCAAAGTGTCCTGCACGCAGAACGCCACCGGCGCGTCAAGCCGGATGGTGGCAAGCTCAAAGCTCAGATACGCACTCTCGCGGCCGTTTTGCAGCTTTTCAAAGAGCTTGCCCTTCATATTCTGGGGCGTGAGATTTTCATAGACCCCGTCCAGGGTCCCGTATTTGGTCAGAAGGTCCGTTGCGGTCTTCGGCCCCACCCCGGCCACGCCGGGGATGTTGTCAGAGCTGTCGCCCATCAGGGCCTTGAGATCGATCAGGCGGATGGGGGCAAAGCCATACTCCTGCGTGAAGGCCGCCGTATCATAGAGCGCGGCGTTGGTCTGCCCGCCCTTGGTGACCACGAGCTTGACCCGCACGTGCTCGTCGATGAGCTGCAGGCTGTCGCGGTCGCCGGTGACGATGACGCTGTCCCAGCCCGCCTCGCCGGCCTTTTTGGCGATGGTGCCGATGACGTCGTCGGCCTCCCAGCCCTGGCAGGCGTAGATGGGGATATTCATGGCCGCAAGCACCTGCTTCATCACGGGCATCTGCTGGGCCAGCTCCTCCGGCATGCCGTGGCGGGTGGCCTTGTAGCCGTCGTAGCGCAGGTGGCGGAAGGTGGGGCCGTGCAGATCGAAGGCCACACACAGGCCGTCGGGCTGCTCCTGGGCCAGCATCCGGTCGAGGATGTTCAAAAAGCCGAAGATGGCGTTGGTGTACTGCCCGTCCCGGGTGGTGAGCAGCCGCACCCCGTAAAAGGCGCGGTTGATGACGCTGTTGCCGTCAAGGATCATGAGCTTCATGGCGCGTCCCTCCTTCTGGGGTCAGCCGGGGTCAGATCCGCTTCCACTTGGCGCCCTGGGGGGTGTCGATGATCTCGATGCCCTGCGCCTTGAGCTCGTCCCGGATGCGGTCCGCCTCGGCAAAGTTTTTCTCCTTCTTGGCCTGGGCGCGCAGGGCAAGCTGTGCCTCGATGGCAGGATCGTGCTCCGCCTCGGGCTGCTGGGCGCGCTTTTTCTCGGCCGCCTCGATCAGCCCCAGGCCCAGCACGCGGTCAAAGTCGGCAACCGCGGCAAGCTTGGTGTGATCGTTGGTCTTGGCCTTGAGCACGTCATACAAAGCCGTGATGCCCAAGGAGGTGTTCAGATCGGCGTCCATGCCCTTTTGGAAGCGGGCCTTGAGCTGCGCAAGCGCAGCCTGATCCACCTCGCCCTCGGCCTTGGGGTCGAGCGCGGCGAGCTTGTCGACCAGCTTGTTGTAGGCAGCCGCGGCGTTGTCCAGGTTTTCATAGGAGAAGACCAGGTTCTTGCGGTAGTGGCTTTGCAGGCAGAAGAAGCGGTAGACCAGCGGGTCGTAGCCCTTCTTTTCCAACAGGCTCACGGTGAGGAACTCGCCGCTGGACTTGGACATTTTGCCGCTGTTGGTGTTCAGATGCAGCACGTGGAACCAGAAGTTGACCCACTTGTGGCCCAGATATGCCTCGGACTGGGCGATCTCGTTGGTATGATGCGGGAAGGCGTTGTCGATGCCGCCGCAGTGGATGTCCATATCCTCGCCCAGGTGCTTGAGGGAGATGCCGGTGCACTCAATGTGCCAGCCGGGATAGCCCACGCCCCAGGGAGAGTCCCACTTCAGGGCCTGGTCCTCAAACTTGGACTGGGTGAACCAGAGGACAAAGTCGTTTTTGTTGCGCTTGTTGAGATCCTCCTCCACGCCCTCGCGGACGCCCACGTCCAGATCCTCGGCGTTGAAGTCGTTGAAGACGTAATACTGCTCGAGCTTGGAGGTGTCAAAGTAGATGTTGCCGCCGGCCTGGTAGGCATAGCCCTTTTCCAGAAGGGTCTGGATGATGTGGATATAGTCGTCGATGCAGTTGGTGGCGGGCTCGACCACGTCGGGCCGCTTGATGTTGAGCTTGCGGCAGTCGTCAAAGAAGGCGTCGGTGTACATCTTGGCGATCTCCATGACGGACTTGTGCTCGCGCTTGGCGCCCTTGAGCATCTTATCCTCGCCGGTGTCGCCGTCGGAGGACAGGTGGCCGACGTCGGTGATGTTCATCACGCGCTTGACGTTGTAGCCAAGATACCGCAGATATTTCTCCAGCACGTCCTCCATGATGTACGAGCGCAGATTGCCGATGTGGGCATAGTGATACACGGTCGGTCCGCAGGTGTACATCTTGACGATGTCCGGGTGGTTGGGCACGAAGAGCTCTTTCTTTCTGGTACGGGAATTGTAGAGATACATAACAAGGACTCCTTTGTTATAATGTATAGAATAGTACGTCGGCCATCTCAGCCGCCGAGCCGGGCCTCCAGGTCCTCGATGCGCTTTCTCAGCGCGTCGATCTCAAGCTGGATGGGGTCGGGGGTGTGGGTGTGGTCGAGCTTGGCGCCCTCCACGCGGACGATGTGGCCCGGGATGCCGACCACGGTGCAGTTGGGCGGCACAGGGCGCAAAACCACGGAGTTTGCCGCGATCTTGGCGTTGTCGCCCACGGTGAAGGGGCCCAGCACCTTCGCGCCCGAGCCGATCATCACGTTGTTGCCGATGGTGGGGTGGCGCTTGCCCTGGCTGATGCCGGTGCCGCCCAGGGTGGCGCCCTGGTAGATCAGGCAGTCGTCGCCGATCTCCACGGTCTCGCCGATGACGATGCCGCTGCCGTGGTCGATGACAAGCCGGCGGCCGATCTTGGCGCCGGGGTGGATCTCGATGCCGGTCCAGAGCCGGGACCACTGGGACACGAAGCGGGCCAGGAATTTGAGCTTATGCACATGCAGCCAATGGGCGATGCGATAGTCGATCATGGCGTGTATGCCGGCATAGAGGAAAAAGACCTCCAGGCCGGAACGCGCCGCGGGGTCATTTTTTTGATAGGCGCGTATGGTTTCCAACAGACGCATAGTTTCCTCCAGGGCCGCGGCGCAAAAACGCCCGCCTCCGGGTACTCCAGAGGCGGGCGGATGCTCGCGGTTCCACTCTGATTTCTAACTTTGGCACTGACGCGGCCTCACGGGGTCTCCCCATCGCTCCCAAACGCACGTTCCCGGGCCTAGCCGTACCCCCGCTTGCAGCCCACGACGGAGGCTCTCTGCACAGAAGGACACCGGTACTCTTTTTGATCACAGCGATTATTCGGCTTTTACAGTATATTAGCAGAAATCCCCGCCGGTGTCAATCGTTTTTTGGAAAAATGCGCGGCGCGCCTCAAAGATCCCGCACAATGCCGGCAAAGAGAATCGAGCCGTCCTGGCCGGTGAGGAGGAAGACAAAGGGCCGGTCCAGAATGAAGTCCAGCTCGTCTTGCGACATGGGCTCGCCGGCGGCCACCATAAGGTCTGTATAGGCAGCGCCCGTGACGCCCTCTTCGTCCACCTCGACCAGAGCGGCGTGGTTGGCCGCGCCGAGATACAGGGGCTCCTCGGTGCTGACCAGAGGGGTGAAGTCTGCAAGCGCGGGGTCGAGCGCGTCGGTCACGCCAAGCGTGCGCAGGCAGTCCAGCAGATCCGTCTGGCCGGAGACGGAAAAGCGCGGCACGCCCAAATGGACCATGCCCGAGTGCCAGCCCGCTTCGGTGCTGAACTGGGCGACCTCGATAAGCTGCGGCAGTGAAAGCAGCGCAGACGGGTCCGTCCCCTCGGCGGGCAGGAAGAAGGTCATGCTGCCGCTGTCCGTCATGCTCAGGCTCACGGCGGTGAACGCATCGTCTTGGTAGAAGCGCATCGTCTCGTCTTTTCGCATCATCTGCACGTCGCTGTTACGGCTCGCCCCGTGGAAGACGGCAGGGGTGGTCGAGCGCGCCTGGAAGGGCTCCGCCCACATGGCCTTGAACCAGACGGCAGACGTCAGCGCCATCGCGGTGCGGCGCTCGAGGTGCAGGGTTTCGGCATACTCCTTCAGAAGGCCGCCGGTGTTCTCGTCGGTCCAGTCGCGCAGGGCCCGGTCCATCTCAGTCGAGCCCGGCTCGCCCCGGAAGGAGGAGGCGTAATAGGTGTTTGCCAGGGTTTGCAGCACTGACTCGTCATACCGGCCGTCGATGCGCAGCCACACGGCGTTTGCAAGCAGGCTTTTGACCAGAGGGGTGTCAACGTAGTTTGCCTGCCAGAGCGTCGAGGCGGTTTTGCGAAGCGCGGTCAGATCCTCGGCGCCAAGCAGATCCAGAAGCTGCCGCCTGGTCTCGCCCCCGGCGCTCTCGGCCAGCATGGAGAAGGCAAGATAGGTGTTCAAGGGCGAAATGACTGCGTTGCCCTCGGCCGTGCCCAGCGTGTTTGGCAACACGCTGGTATAGTAGTCCGCCAGGTCCGGCTGCATGGCCCTGGCTGCTTTGACCGTTTCGATGCGGTCCTGCCACCAGCGGTAGTGCCCGTCGCCCTCTATAAACTCTGCGGCGCTCATACCGCTGGCCACGCTGGCAGGATAGCCGGCCCGCAGGGTGATCACGCCGGAGAGCGGCTGTCCGCCCCGGCTTTGCAGCAGCGGGATCACAACGGCCGCCGCAACCAGAATCAGGCAGGCCGCCAGGGCAGCCGCGCGCTGCCAGGCAAAGCGTCTTTTTGCCTGCCCTGCGCCTCGCACCTGCGCGGGATCGATCTCCCCGATGGCTTCAAACAGGTCTTCTTGCTTCATAGCTTATATCCCTCCTTTTCCAGGTGTGCCCGGAGCTTTTCGCGCAGGCGGTGCAGCAGCACGGACACATGGCCCTGCTGCAAGCCGAACCGCTCGGCGATCCGGCCGACCGGGCAGGCATACCAGTAGCGCAGCACAAAGATCTGCCGCTTTTGGGCCGGCAGCCCGGCCAGAAACCGGCTGATCTCGCGCCCGAGCTCTTTGGCGGCCAGGCGCGCGGCCGGGTCCTCGCCGCCTGAGACGCACTCGGCAAGCTCATCCAGCACCAGGTCCATCTCATAGCCGCCCCGCTTATGCCGGTGCAGGGCGCGGTAGCGGTCAAAGGACAGGTTGCGCGTGAGCTTGCCGAGGAAGGCCGAGAGGATCTTCGGCCTATGGGGCGGCATGGCGCCCCAGGCGCGAAACCAGGTGTCGTTGACGCACTCCTCGGCGTCAGACTGGTTTTGCAGGATGTTGACGGCGATGCTCTGGCAATAGGCGCCGTATTTTTCCGCCGAGGCCGAGATGGCCTGCTCCTTGCGCGCCCAATACAGCGCAACGATCTGTTCGTCCTCCATGCGTCCCACCTCCTTTCACCCTTCTACACGTCATTCACAGGGAAATCTTACAACAAATGCAGGCCGCGCCCGAAAAAAGGCGCGGCCTGTCGGTTTACTCTTTCACATAGACCCAGGCGTTGGGCAGATACCGCCCCTGGGGGGTGCCGCGGTTGGAGCAGCGCATGATGGGCTCGCCCCGGTACCAGAGGATGGCGGTGGTGCCGCCGTCCACGTTCATGGCGGTGATGCCGTGGTAGCTCTGCATCAGCTCGGCGCAGCGCACCACAGAGCAGCCGGGCGAGTCGTCAAACCGGCCCTCGACGCCCAGCATCAAAATCTCGCCGCGGTCGGTCTGACCGATGCAGGCTCTGGGGTTTTCCGAGGTCCAGATGCCGGGGTCCCCGATCTCGCCGTCCTTGAGCAGGATGGGCGTGAACTCCATGGCGTCGGTGGTGTCCTCCGAGGGCCACTCGTCGGCGTCGGAGACGTACATCCAGTTGTTTTCGTGCAGCTCGATGCGCTGATAGCTGCTGCCGTAGTGCGCGCCGTAGGTCGTACCGCCGCACATGCACCAGCCTGCGATCTGGCCGCCGTTGCCCGCGCCGTTGGGGTCGAGGAAGCCGCTGCCGGTCATGGCAAGCAGGCCGTCGTGCGCCTGCGCGATGGTGCCCACGGTCTGGCCCACGCTGCCGAGGCTGGCGGAGGGATACAGGTGCAGCCGCGAGGGATCCTTGGCAATGGCCATCACCGCGCGCGAGCCGTTTAGGTAGGCGCGAATGATGAGGATCTTGTTCTCGGCGTCGATGGCAAGCACCTGGTGGCCCAGGGTGGTCTCCAGATCCAGGCCGCTGTCAGACAGCCACGCCTCGTTGACAGAGATGCCGTCATAGCCGTTTTCCATCAGCTCGGGGTGGTCTTTCAGCCAGGCGTCGGTGGTCTCGGGGTCCAGCTCCCAGAAGGTGTGGTAGAACCACTCGCGCTCGAGCTCCTCGGGGCTCTGGGTGGGCTCGGTGGGAGGCTCGGTGGTGGGTTCCTCCGTGGTCGGCGCCTCGGTG
>ONCN01000068.1 GCA_900316335.1 uncultured Eubacteriales bacterium
CGTCCCGACCACACCGACGTCACCAAGGAAGGCGGCGTCGAGGGCAGAGTCGAGGTCTCCGAAATGATGGGCTCCTCCGTGCACCTGCACGTGAACGCAGAGGGCAAGGACGTCATCATCATCGTCCCGACCCAGGATCTGAAAGACAATTTCAACATCGGTGACCCCGTGCGCTTCTGCTTCAACGGCAACGTGGCTCACGTGTTCTCCAAGGAAACTGAGCTCAATCTCGAGTACTGATCCTTTTATTCCAACGCACGGCAGCCGCACCCCTCGGGATGCGGCTGCTGTGCAACCGCGCGAAAGTGAGATACGACCATGAAAAACGTGTTAGCAAAAGCACGGGAATTTGAGCAAAAATACGGTGTAAAGCCCGGCGATCCTCTGCTGCCCAAATTCCACGTCACCGCCCTCGTCGGCTGGGTCAACGATCCGAACGGCTTTTCCGTTTATCGGGACGAGTATCATCTGTTTTTCCAGTATTATCCCTATGACGTGAAGTGGGGCCCCATGCATTGGGGACACGTCAAAACCCGTGATTTCATCAAGTGGGAGCACCTTCCCTGCTCAATGGCCCCGGATCAGAATTATGACAAAGACGGTTGTTTCTCCGGCGGCGCCATTGAGCTGCCCGACGGACGCCATCTTTTGATGTATACCGGCGTTCGGAACGTCCGCCGCTCCAACGGCCTGGTGGACGGATATCAGACACAGTGCATCGCCATCGGCGATGGCATCAACTACGAAAAATACGAGGGCAACCCTGTTCTGGACGAAAAGGACCTCCCTGAGGGGGGCTCCGCCATTGATTTCCGCGACCCTAAGATCTGGTTTGAGGATGGAAAGTACTGGTGCGTCGTCGGCAACCGCCCGGCGGACGGCAGCGGATCGATCCTGCTGTATGAGAGCACAGACGCACTGCACTGGTCCTTCGCCTCGGTTCTGGCCTCCTGCCACAATCAGTTTGGCAGGATGTGGGAATGCCCCGATTTCTTTGCGCTTGACGGCAAGCACGTGCTGCTCACAAGCCCGCAGGATATGACCTCTATGGGTCTGGAGTTCCATCCCGGCAACTCCACGCTGTGTATCCTGGGCGCTTATGACGAACAGGCACAGCATCTGCTGCGAGACAATATTCAGGCGATCGACTACGGCACCGACTTTTATGCTACCCAGAGCCTGCTGACGCCGGATGGCCGGCGCGTGATGATCGCCTGGATGCAGAGCTGGGAGTCCTCAGGCTGTAAGGTCACAGGTCTTCCCTTCTTCGGGCAGATGACTCTGCCCAGAGAGCTTCATGTGCGGGATGGCCGCCTGATCCAGAACCCTGTGCGGGAGCTGGAGCAATACCGCGCCGTCAAGGTCAGCTATCAGAACGTGATGATTTCGGACGAAACCAATCTGCAGGGCATCAATGGACGATTTATCGACATGACCGTGCGCGTTCGGCCCGGAAGCCGGAGCAATATGTACCGGTATTTCAAGGTCTGCGTCGCAAAGGACGGAGACCGGGTCACGACCATCCGGCATAAGCCGGAAAACAACACGATCCGCGTGGACCGGAGCCGCTCCGGCTTCCCCCACGACATCGTAAACGTCCGCGACTTCCCGATCTCTGCGCACGATGAGCTGAAGCTGCGCCTCATTCTCGACCGCTACAGCCTGGAGCTCTTTGTCAACGACGGAGAACAGGCCGCAAGCTTTGTGCTCTATACGCCTGTTTCAGCCAACTCCATTTCCTTCTCCTGTGAGGGAGCGGCGATCATCGACGTAGAAAAATACGAGCTTGTCATGTAAGCACCTGCGAAGGCAGCAAGCGAAACGCTGCAGAGTCAAAAAGCTGTTCACCCGCCTGGGGAACCGGGGCAGATCCGCTTTTTGTAACGATAGATGTTCGGTGCACCATCTGCTGGTAATCCCATCCATGTATAGTATCCTGCTCCTTTTCTTTTCATTCTACTCCCAATCGGTTCCCCATCCCTTCCCCGCACAAACACCGGGCGCTGCGCCCGGTGTTTGTATAAAAAACGCTTCCACGGCCAAGATGTCATGGAAGCGCTTTTTTATGGGCTCACACCAGAGGCCGCAGAAGGTGGTAGCCCTCGAAGCGGGTATCTCTGGAGCTGGTGAGAAAGACGATCTGCGCCTGGGGATCCTCCAGCTTGGTAAAGGAGGAGACCACGCCGTTGACCCGCGAGCCGTCTATGTCAGAGATGAACACATGAGACGCAGCCGACACCGGGTCAAAGTCAGAGGTGGGATCGCCAAAGGAAATCGTGATGTTGCTGGAAGCAAAGAAGTTCAGAAGATCCGAAGCCGTGTCTTGGATCAGCTCGCTTCTGGAGCGCTCGGACTCGTAGGTGATCTGGCTTGCATCAGGGAAATAGAAATCGTCAAAAACGATCTCCTTGAAGCCCTTGCCGGCAAGCTCCCGGGCAATCTGCTTGAGGTAGGCGATGACAGTGCTGTCGTATGGCTTGAGCCAGTAGTGGCCGTCTCCCACCCAGAGGTCGCCCCAGGTGGTCTGCAGGGCGCAATCGGAGTGGCGCTCGGCAAAGGAGGTATCCACAAAGGCAGGGACCTTTGCGACCATGGTAAAGCCGTTGGTCTTGAGGTAGGACAAAACCGCGTCAACCGTTGCCACGTCTGTGTCGGCGCGCGGCGCGTCCTCGATGCCCGTGGAGTAGTAAAAGCTGCCGCCGCGGCTTTTGAGGTCGATCATCACCGTGCAGGGTCCCTCCAGCGCCTTGAGCGCATCAAGAACCTTCTGGGGATCGTCAAGCATGTCCAGATCTATATAGTAGCCGCTGATATCCGCGGCGCTGGTACTGCCGGCGCTGGGATCACCATAGACGATCTCTGCATCCGGCAGGGGTTCCGTCGGTCCCGGTTCGCCCGTCGGCGCCACGTAGGAGGCAGTCGAGCGGCCAAAATCCAGATAGATCCCGTCTGCGGAATAGACCACAAAGCGCTGGAGAGGCCCTTTTGCAGCTTGCGCTTTGTGCGGTAGGATAGCGTGCGCATGGCTCTCCCCCTCTCAGGCAAGCCGGGCTGTGAAGCAGCACCAGTCGTTCTGCGTCTGCAGGCTTGTGATCTTGAGGCCGGCAGCACGGATCGCGGCTTCCACCTCTTCACAGCGGTTCTCCAGCACACCGGAGCAGATCACCGTGGTTTTGTCGTCCATAAAATTGGGCAAAACAGCAGCCATGGGGATGATGACGTCGGCAAAGATGTTCATGCACACAACGTCATAACGACGGCCGAAGAGATCGGACAAGGCCTCGCGGCCGGTGATGACGTTGCCGGTGACGGCGCGGAACCGGTCTGCATAAAGGCCGTTGATGGCGGCGTTCTCCCGCGCGATATCCTCGGCCTTGGGATCTACGTCCACGCCGGTGGCATGCGCTGCGCCAAGCAGCAGCGCAGTGATCGACAAGATGCCGCTGCCGCTGCCAAGATCCAGCACCTCCTCCCCGCCCCGAATCAACTCTTCAAGGCGGCACATACACATCTGGGTGGAGGCGTGCGCGCCGGTGCCGAAGATCATGCCGGGGTCGAGATAAACCGGAATGCGCGATTCTTGTTTGTCCGCCTGCATCCATTTTGGCACCACCAGGAGCTTTTCACCGATAGGGATGGGCTGATAATACTGCTTCCAGTTGTTTTCCCAGTCCTCATCCTTGACGTTCTCAATATGGACGGCAAGCGTGCCGAGCGCAGCCTGGGGATAGGCCTGCTTCAGACTTTGAAGCAAAGCCTTGAGCCTTGCGACCTCTTCCATGGCGGCAGGGCCGTCGGCCAGATACAGGCGTACGCGGGAGACGGCGGCCATCTGATCGGCAAGGTCCTGGTCGACGATATCCCAATAGTCGCGGTTGTTGCGCAAAAAATCGTCAAACTCCAGGGTATCCTCGGAAATAAAGCTGTCATATCCGCTCAGTGTGAGCTCTGCTTCAAGCAGATCGATCCCGGCGGAATCGGTATCAATGGTCAGTTCAAGCCATTGCATGGGTATCACTCTTTTCTTTGAAATAGCTTTTTATAGTTTACAGGATTTTCAGAATAATAACAAGCCTGAATTCTTAATTTTTTTCAAATTCACTTCCCTTTTCTGAATTTTTGTGGTATAATAGTAGCATATATAGGCATTGTGGGCAAATACGGCGGAAAGGGAGTGGCTTATGTACCATGTCAACGATCGGATCCATTACGGCGGCAGTGGTGTTTGCACTGTGCAGGACATCACAACCATGCGGTTTGGCCGCACCCGCGAGAAGTATTACGTACTCAAACCGCTGCACCAGAACGCCTCTGTGATCTACGTCCCGGTGAACAACGAACAGCTCGTTGGCAAGATGCGCCCGGTGATGACGAGGGACGAGGTGGAGCAGCTCATTCGGGACATGCCCGAGATCGAAACCGTATGGGTGGATGATATCCAGGCGCGAAAGGCCACCTTTGACCAGCTTCTGCGCGGCAACAACTGCACGGATCTGATCAAGATCATCAAAACCCTATACCAGCATAAAAAGCGCCGCCAGGCGATGGGCAAAACGCTGCACGTATCAGATGAGAATTATCTGCGCGAGGCACAGCGCCTGCTCTATGACGAAATCGCCGGGGTCATGGGCATGAACCCGAACGAGGTCAACGCCTATATTCTGGAACGGGTGGATCTGTCCGCCTGAGGCGGAGCAAGCAGGATCAAGCGGGCGCGCTGCGGTGCGCCCGTTTTTGTGTTTTGTGCCGGTCAGTCGCGGTGCAGACGGGCGTAATCAAGATAGCCCTCCAGGATCAGGCTGGCTGCCACGGCGTCGACGGTGTTCTTGCGCTTCTTGCCGTGATAGTTGTGGTCAGACAGGATCTGATGGGCCTCCACGGTGGTGCGGCGCTCGTCCCACAGGCGCACGGGCATGGCGGTCACTTCCTCCAGGTAGGCCGCAAACGCGCGATACAGCTCCGCCCTGGGCCCCTCAGAGCCATCCATGTTGCGGGGAAAGCCCATGACCAGAGTGCCGACGTCGTGATGCGCGATCAGCTCCCGAATGCTTTGGGCGGTCTTTTCCCGGTTTCGGCTGTGGATCACCGTCGTGGCGCCCACGATGGTACAAGTCGCGTCGGAAATGGCAATGCCGGTACGGGCATCACCGTAGTCGATGGCCATGATTTTCATATTGCGCCTCCTAAATCGGACTGCTGATATGTTACCAGTTACCAAACCGACCTCCCCTCTGTCAAGGGCGGAGAGGCAGAAAAAGTGCCGTTTTTTTCGGAAAAAACCGCATTTTTTCGTTGACAAGCAGGGCCTTGTGTGATAGAATAGCTCTACCTGTGAAAAAGGGCTATTTTTTTGTGCGCCTTTTTCAGCCGCGGAGCGGGTGGGACTCCCCTCCTCTAAATCTGAAATAGCCGCGGTGACGCAGGGAGGCAATATTAAGGAGGTGCCGTAATGCGCGTTAAAATCACTCTCAGATGTTCTGAATGCAAGCAGAGAAACTACAACACCATGAAGAACAAAAAGAACGACCCCGACCGGCTCGAGATGAAGAAGTATTGCAGGTTCTGCAGAAAGCATACCATTCACAACGAGACCAAGTAATGGAAGAGGGAGAACACAATGGCTGAAGTTAAAAAGGAAAACTGGTTCCAAAGAACCTGGGCCTCTGTCAGCAAATGGTTCCGTGGCATGAAGAGCGAGCTCAAGAAGGTCGTTTGGCCCACCTGGTCTCAGGTCGTCAACAACTCTCTGATCGTGATCCTGGTGTCTGTGGTCTTCGCAGTCATCATTGGCCTGTTTGACTATCTGGCAGGTCTCGGAATCACCGGACTTTTGAGCCTCATCGGTTAACCCATGGCAGAAGGCGCAAAATGGTATGTTGTCCAGACCTACTCCGGTTACGAGAATACGGTCAAGGCAACCATCGAAAAAACCATCGAAACCCGGCAGCTTTCCGACACCATCTGTGAGGTCGTGATCCCGATGGAAACGGTGACTGAGGTCACCGAGAACGGCCCCAAAACCGTGGAGCGGAAGGTTTTCCCCGGCTACGTCCTGATTAAAATGGTCATGACGGACGAAAGCTGGTATATCGTCCGCAACGTGCGCGGCGTCACCGGGTTTGTGGGCTCCAGCAGCACCAACCCCACCCCTCTGAGTGAAAAAGAGGTCCTGCAGTGGGGCGTGGAGCGCCACGAGGTCGTTGTCTCCTTCGATGTGGGCGATACAGTCCGCATCGTGGACGGTCCGCTCACCTCTTTCAGCGGCAGAGTGGATGCCCTGGACATCGACAAAAACAGTGTTCGCGTCGTTGTTTCCATGTTCGGACGCGAAACCCCGGTCGAGCTTGAGCTCGATCAGGTGGAGAATATCTCCGAAGACTAAGGATCGCAGGCGCGATCAGAACGTGGGAGGGGCTTTGTCCCCGCCAAATTACCACATCATATCAGGAGGTGCTAATCATGGCACAGAAAGTTACAGGTTATATCAAACTGCAAATCCCGGCTGCTAAGGCAACCGCTTCCCCTCCGGTAGGCCCCGCTCTTGGCCAGCACGGCGTCAACATTTCCCAGTTCATCAAGGAGTTCAACGAGCGTACCAAGGATCAGGCTGGTTTTAAGATCCCCGTGGTCATCACCGTCTACGCCGACCGCAGCTTCACCTTCGTTACCAAGACTCCCCCCACTCCTACCCTGATCCTCAAGACCCTGGGTATCGAGAAGGGTTCCGGCGTTCCCAACAAGACCAAGGTCGCCCAGATCACCAAGGCGCAGGTCCGCGAGATCGCCGAAAGAAAGATGCCCGACCTCACCGCGGCCACCATCGAAGCCGCTATGAGCCAGGTGGAAGGCACCTGCCGTTCCATGGGCATCGCCGTTGTGGACTAAGGTCCATCGTTTGCTGACTGAGACATTGTCTCAAAATGTGGGAGGATTATTCCGCATCACCACTTTAAGGAGGATATAACATTGTTTAGAGGTAAGAAATATAAAGATAGTGCAAAGCAGATCGACCGCTCTGTACAGTATGATCCCGCAGATGCTCTGGGCCTTGTGTGCAAGACCGCTTCTGCCAAATTCGACGAGACCGTAGAGATCCACATCCGTCTGGGTGTTGACTCCCGTCACGCTGACCAGCAGGTCCGTGGCGCCATCGTTCTGCCCAACGGCACCGGCAAGACTCGCAGAGTTCTGGTCTTCGCCAAGGACGCCAAGGCTGACGAGGCCCGTGAGGCCGGCGCCGACTACGTGGGCGGCATGGATATGGTCGAGCGTATCACCAAGGAAAACTGGTTCGACTTCGACGTGGTCGTGGCTTCCCCCGACATGATGGGTATCGTCGGTCGTCTCGGTAAGGTCCTGGGCCCCAAGGGCTTGATGCCCTCCCCCAAGGCCGGCACCGTGACCCCCAACGTCGCCGCTGCCGTTAAGGAGATCAAAGCCGGTAAGATCGAGTACCGTCTGGACAAGACCAACATCATCCACTGCCCCATCGGCAAGGTGAGCTTTGGTCCCGAAAAGCTGGCTGAAAACATGAACACCCTCATCGGCGCCGTCATCAAGGCGAAGCCCGCCGCTGCCAAGGGTCAGTATATCAAGTCCTGCGTCATCGCCTCCACCATGGGCCCCGGCGTCAAGGTCAACACCAGCAAGTATTGATCACTTGATCTCATATACGAGCCGCCTGCTTCGGCGGCTCGTTTTATTGCGCCAAGAACCCACCTCGCGCGGCTGCGCGGGGTGGGTTCTTGGCTTTTCGGTATTGGGCTCAGCGCTCGATCATGCAGCTCTCCCAGCAGGCGGGCGCGTCCAGCTCCAGGAGCTTGACGATGGTGGGCGCGACGTTGGCAAGTCCAAACTTACCGTCGACAAAAACGTGTTCTTCATCCGGATCATAGATGATGAAGGGCACGGGGTTCAGGCTGTGGGCGGTACGGATGGAAGTCTTGCCCTTCTTGGTCTCCAGCATCTGGTCGGCATTGCCGTGGTCGGCAGTAACGCAGACGATGTAGCCATACTTCTTGCCGGCCTCGATGATCCGGCCAACGCCGGTGTCCACGGCCTCCATGGCGGTGATGACCGCGTCGATGACGCCGGTGTGACCGACCATGTCGCCGTTGGGGAAGTTGCAGCGCAGGAAGTCAAACTGATGGGAAGCCATCTTCTCAACCATGCGGTCGGTGATCTCAACGGCCTTCATAACGGGCGCGTTTTCAAAGGGGATGATGTCAGAGGGGATCTCTTCATAGACCTCCAGGGACTCGTCGACCTTGCCGGAGCGGTTGCCGTTCCAGAAATAGGTCACATGGCCGTATTTCTGGGTTTCGGACAGGGCGTACTCGCGGATGCCGGCAGCACAGAGGACCTCGGTCAGCGTGTTCTTGATGACAGGGGGCTCAACCAGGTACTTGAAGGGGATCTTAAGGTCGCCGTCGTACTCCAGCATGCCGGCAAACTTGACGCCGGTGTAGCCGGGACGCTCGAACTTGTCAAAGTCGGCGCGGTCAAAGGCCAGGGAGATCTCCTGGGCGCGGTCGCCGCGGAAGTTGTAGAGGATGACAGAGTCGCCGTTTTCGATTTTGCCGACAGGCTCGCCGTTTTCCGCGATCACGAAGGCAGGCAGATCCTGGTCGATGCAGCCGGTCTCGGCACGGTAGGTTTCAATGGCCTCTTTTGCAGTGGCAAATTGGCGGCCCTGGCCCAGAACATGGGTCTTCCAGCCTTCGGCAACCATGCCCCAGTTGGCCTGGTAGCGGTCCATGGTGATCTGCATTCTGCCGCCGCCGGAGGCGATGCGGTAGTCGTGGGTCTCATCTCTGAGCTCGGCCAGAACGGTCTCGAGCTGATCCACATACTCCAGTGCGGAGGTGGCGGGTACGTCGCGGCCGTCAAGCAGGATGTGGCAGCGCACGCGGCGGATGTCTTGCTCTTTGGCCTTGCGCAGAAGGGCGATCAGGTGGCTGATGTTGGAGTGGACGTTGCCATCAGACAGAAGGCCCAGGAAGTGCAGGGTCTTGCCGTTGTCCAGGCAGTTGGAGGTGAGCTCCACCCATGCCTTGGACGCGTAGAGCGCGCCGTTGTCGATGGACTCCTGGACGAGCTTGGCGCCCTGGGAATAGATCTGGCCGCAGCCAAGGGCATTATGGCCGACCTCGGAGTTGCCCATATCCTCATCGGAGGGCAGACCCACTGCAGTGCCATGGGCCTTGAGCCAGGTGTAAGGACAGGTGGCAAACAGTCGGTCCAGATTGGGCGTTTTGGCCTGGGCGACCGCATCGCCGGGGCCGCCGTCGCCCTTGCCGACGCCGTCCATGATGACCAAAACAACAGGTTTTTTCATATATCGTACCTCCATCGGTTCAATTTCGTCCTATATTTTACTACAATTCCCTGCAGTTTGCAACAAGGAATTGCGCTTTTTGGTGTGTTCGGGGAAAAATCAAAGGATCCGCTCCCCTGCCACAAACTTGGCGTAGACGTTGCGATCGTCTGCCAGATACACGCAGCGCTCCAGCCGGGCACGCACATCCAGCCGCTGGGGATGGGGCAGATCCTGGTCGTCCAGGATGACAGCGTCAAGCTCGTAGCCGGGCCGGAAGCAGCCCACCTTGCCGAAGAAGCTGCCTCCGCCAAGAGTGGCAAGATAAAAGACCTCGTCCACGGTCAGCGGCTTGAGCGTGTCATCCAGCAAACGCCAGCGCAGCTTGCTGGCCTGGATGGCATGCATCATGGCCCTGAGCAGGCTCTCGTGGCTGCCTGCCGCAAGATCTGTGGCCAGACCGACATGGAGGCCAAGATCCAGATACTTGCGCACCGGCGCCACGCCGGAGGCCAGGTTCATATTGGACTCCGGGCTGTGGGCAACATAGACGCCGTTTGCCCGCATGCGCTCGAGCTCTTCGTCGGTTGAATGGACACAGTGAGCCATGACGCACGCCCCTGCGCCGCCGAACAGCCCCCAGCGGTCGTAGGCATCGCCATAGAACGCAGCGTATGGGCAAAGCTCCTTCACCCAGCGCACCTCGCCCAGGTTTTCGCTCAAATGGCTCTGGACCGGCAGCGCATATTTCTCACGCAGCTTGCCCAGGCCCTCCATCAGCGCATCGCTGCACGACGGGACAAAGCGCGGCGTGAGAATGGGCTTGGTGTTGTCAAAGCGGCACTGGTTGCGGATGATCCACTCCTCGGTGTCGCGCAGGGATTTTTCCGCGTCAAACTCGCGCAAATAGTCCGGGCTGTTGCGGTCCATATTGACCTTACCCACGTAAGTCTTCAGGCCCGTTCTGTCCATGATCCGCATCAGAAGCTCTGTGGCGGGAAGATGGATCGTGCCGAAGATCACCGCGCGGGTGGTGACGGAGCGCTTCAGCCGCTGGGCGAACATCCCATAGGCGCGGTTGGCGTATTCCAGGTCCCGGTACTTGGCCTCCTCCGGAAAAGCGTAGGTATTGAGCCAATCAAGCAGCTCCATATCCATGCCAAGGCCGCGGAAGGAGAATTGCGGCGCGTGAACATGAAGATCCGTCATGCCGGGGATGATCAACCGGTCGCCGAAATCCGCCACAGGCAGGCCGCGATACTGCTCGGGCAGCGTCGGGAAAACACCTTTGCTCAAGCCGTTCTCTACGATCAGATACCCGTTTTCTGTGATTTCGATCTGCTGGGGGTCCCTGCTTTGGCAGATATGCCCCTTCAAGGCCCAGGTTCCCATAAGATCCTTCCTTTCCTGTTGAGTCTGATTTCATTATACTATGGACCTAGGAAAAGTGCAATACGGGTTTTTGGGTTTATATCAGATAAGATTGGGCAATACTGGGATTATCTAAACAGGTAAGGTGAGAACTATGTATCGTAAAAGTATTCTCATGGCGATCTGTGCCATGATCATTTGCACCGCTTTGTATGGCTATCGGGTCCAGACCGAGCAGCGTCAGATCGCAGACAGGCTTGTGCGGCTGCACATCGTGGCTAACTCCGACACGGCACAGGACCAGGATCTGAAGCTGCAGGTGCGAGACGCGCTGCTGCCGGAGATCTCGGCCCTGACCGCCCGCTGCGGCAGCAGGAAAGAAGCAGAAACCGTTTTGCAGCAGCATCTGCCGGAGCTTACAGCGCTGGCGCAGCGTGTTTTACGCCAAACTGGTTCGGAACAGACCGTTACTGCGCGGCTGTCAACGGAGCTATTTCCGCGCAGGGAGTACGAGACCTTTTCCCTGCCGGCGGGGTCTTATCGAACCCTGCGCATTACGCTTGGCGAGGGGCAGGGGCACAACTGGTGGTGCGTGGCCTTCCCTGCCCTGTGCACGCTCAGCGCATCACAGCAGGAAGAAGCGCTCGAAGCCGCCAACTTTACCCGGGCGCAGCGGGATCTGCTCACCGGGGAGGATATTACCGTTGAGCTGAAATTCAAAAGCCTGGAGCTGTGGAAGCAGCTTCGGCAGTGGTTGCAGGCACATTGAAGCGGACATAGGAAAGCCGGGCGGCAGAAGCCGCCCGGCGCATGTTATAATTGGAACGTGATTGGGTTCAGGCTTATTCGGCCAGATCGCGGTACAGGAAGGTCACGACCTGCGCTCTCGTGCAGGTATCGTTGGGACCGAACTTGCCGTCACCGATGCCCTGGGTGATCTGATTCTCAACAGCCCAGGCAATTGGTGCGAAGAAGTAATCATCCGTCTTGACGTCGCTGAACTCAGACTCGGTTGCCTTGACGTCGGGTTCGCCGGCGTTGCGGTACAGGAAGGTCACGATCTGACCTCTGGTGCAGGTGTCGGCGGGAGAGAACTCGGTGTCGGAGGTGCCCTTGGTGATGCCCTTCTCAACGGCCCACAGCACTGCCTTGTAGAAGTAGTCGCCTTCCTTCACATCGGTGAAGGGGTTGTCGGAGGTCTTGGGCTCGGGCTGCTTGGCAGCGCGCCACAGGAAGGTCACGACCTGGCCTCTGGTGCAGCTCTCGTTCGGGCCGAAGGTGGTCTCGGTGGTGCCGGCGGTGATGCCGTTTTCATAGGCCCAGTAGACGGGATCGAAGAAGTAGGCACCTTCGTCCTGCACATCGTCAAAGCGGAACGGTGCGGGCGTCGGAGTGGGCGTGGGCGTCGGAGTGGGAACGGGCGTGGGCTCGGGCTTCTCGGTCAGAGCCTTCACGGCGTTGGACAGATCCTCGGCAGCCTTGTCCAGGATCTCCTGCGTGGTGGGCTCAGTCAGAGCAGCCTTGGCAGCCTCGATAGCCTTATTGAGCGCCTCGACAGACTCGTCGGTGAACTTGTCGGTGTCGATCGCTTCGGCGCCGGCCAGGATGGCATTGAGCTCGGTGGCATCGAGCTTGGCAATGGTTTCCTGGGCAACCAGGATCTCACCGCAGACAGAGCAGTGTGCGCCGGCGGTCTTGCCTTCGGCGGTCAGCGTGGGCGCAACGGCCTCGTCGATGACCACGGTGTGGCCCTTGGCGGGAATATCCTCGATGCCCTCGATGATCGCGCCGCAGACGGAGCAGATCTTGCCGGCAGTCTTGCCGGAGGCAGTGCAGGTAGCCTCAATCGCCGCAACGTCGGTGGGCTTGTGGCCGGTGGCGGAAATGGCTTCGGTGCGGGTCTCACCGCACTGACGGCAGGTAAAGAGCTTCACGCCTTCGCCGGTGCAGGTGGCGGGCGCGATGGTCTTGCCGTCATCCCAGGCATGGCCGAGAGCCGGTACAGCCTCGGGCTTGGCCAGGATCTCGCCGCAAACCGCACACATGCTGCCGGCGGTCAGACCGGCCTCGGTGCAGGTGGCGGCAACCGCAGGGATTGCCACTGCGGTGTGGGGAGCCTTGGCAGTTTCGGTGGGAGCGGAAAGGATCTCGCCGCAAACCGCGCACTTGATGCCGGCGGTCTTGCCGGGCGTGGTGCAGGTGGCTGCAATCGCGGGGATCTCAGTGGGCGTGTGGGCAGCCTTGGGCGTCTCGGTCTGGGCGATCAGGATCTCACCGCAGACGGAGCATTTGGCACCGTCGGTCAGGCCGGTCTCGGTGCAGGTGGCAGCCTTGCCGGGCACAGTTTCAGCCGTGTGGCCGGTGGGCTTGACAAACTCCACACCCTCGATGATCGCGCCGCAAACGGAGCACTTCTTACCGGCGGTGGTGCCGGCCTCGGTGCAGGTGGGTGCAACAGCCGCCACATCCTCGGGCGTATGGCCGGTGGCCGAGACGGCCTCGGTGCGGGTCTCACCGCAGCGGGCGCAGGTGAAGGTCTTCACGCCGGCGTTGGTGCAGTCGGGTTCGGTGGTGATGGCGCCCTCGTCCCAATCGTGGCCGAGCGCATCCATGGTGATGATCCTGGAGTCGGTGTAGGTCTTATCCTCGAAGGTTGCGGTGGCGATGATCTTGGTCTGGCCGGCGCCTGTGCAGGAGGCGGCAAATTCTTCCTTGGTCAGAGTTGCGTTGACCGTCTGGGAAGCCTCGTCGTCAGCACAGGTGAAGGTGGCGGTGGCCATGCTCAGATCCTCGGCCCAGGTCCACTCGGGCTCGCCGAAGGTGTGGCCGAGCGCAGGGAGGATATCGGTCTTGGTGTCGGTGTAGGTCTCACCCTGGAACTCGACGGTGGCGGTGTAGACGATCTTGCCGGGTTCGGTATGGGTGGGCTCGGTGCGTTCGATGCTGATGTCGGCAGTCTCCTTCTCAACGGTCTGACCGTCTCTGGTGGTGAAGGTGGCAACCGCCATGCTGTTGTCCTCAGCCCAGGACCAGACGGGCTGGCCAAAGACAGGATCCTCCGTTGCAACGGGAGTCAGATGGATGACCATGGGCTCTTCGTCCGGATGGTCATTGTTGCGCTCGTTGGTGGCAACGGTCACATCGCCCTCGCTCTCGCCGGTGAAGGTCAGGGTGGCAATGATCTCGTCCTTGGCAATGGCCTCGTCGAAGGCATAGGACAGGGTCACGGTGCCGTCGGAAGTCTTCACAGACTTGTGAGCGGAGGTATCAACGCTGATCAGCTCAGCCGTTTCGGGAATGGTGATGGTGAACTTGCCGTTGGTGTTGATGTCATCGGCGGTGATGTTCACAGACGTGCCGGAGCCGATGCCCTCGGGCGCATCCGCAGACAAGGCGTTGGTGCTGCCGGGATCAGTGGGATCGGGATCGGCAGGCGGCGTGTAACCGGGAACCTTGCTGAGCTCGAACAGGCCGCCGACGGGCCAGACGTCCACAGCGAAGGAGCCAAGCTTGACGATCTTGGTTTCCTTCTCGGCGTCACCGTAGTTCTCAGCCATGATGATGTCAACACGGCTCAGACCGTAGTCGATCCGGCTCCAGAACAGGTTCACACCGTCATAGTACAGATCCTGCCAGGAGTTGTAGTCGGAAACGGCGCCGAAGTCAAAGACCTGCGTCATGGAATCCACGACCGCGCTGCCGTTGTCAAGCTTGACCGCAAGCTCAAAGACGGTGCCGTTGGCGCACTGGATCAGGAAGTGGTCTGCGTCTTCCACGGTCTTGAAGAAGGTGATGCCGACCATCGCGCTGCCGCCGGTGTAGCTGTTGAGGGCGATGTTGTTCACCCGGGCGCCGGTGGTCTTGTTGATGGTCATGAAGTTGTTGTTGTAGACGCCGACCAGCCAGCCCTGGTTGTAGAGGGTGTCGCCGACGGTGTCAATGTCGCTGAAGTAGACGCGGCTGGTGCCGGTGGAGATCCGCTCGAGCTCGAAGGTCTCCAAATTCAGCTTGTAGAGCGGAGACTGGCTGCTGCCGTCGTACGTGGAGACGAAGACGGTGCCGTCACGGTCTACCGCGGTTTCATAGACCCAGTCGGACAGGGGCTCTTCATGGAGCGTCCGGTAGGTGGGCAGCGTGCGGGAGTCAAACTCGATGACGTAGGCAGCGCCGTTTTCATCGCAGACCACAGCGTTGAGGGTCTTGTCGATGAAGCGGACAGTGACTGTCACAGAGGCGGAGACGCCGTACTTCACAGAGGTGGCGGTGATGACGGTGGTGCCGGCCTCGACGCCGGTGACCATGCCGCGGCCATTGACCGTGGCGACCTCGGGGTTGGAGGAGGACCAGGTCACGTCCTCATCGACGCCCCAGGGCTCGACGGTGGCGTTGATCTGCTGGGAGTTCTTGCCGATGATCTCAAAGTCGCCCTTGTCCAGGGTGATCGAAACCTGAGGATCAATGAGCTCAAACTTGTTGAGGTTGATGCGATAAGTGCCGACGTTCATAGCATAGTCATAAACCTCAACTCTGTACTTGGTGCCCGCATTGTCGATGGGGCAGGACAGGGTGTAGGGATCGCCGGGCTTGGCGCTGGGATCGGAGCCCTTGGCAAGCAGCTCGTTGCCGGCCTCGTCATAAACGAAGATGGCGGCAATGTACTGGTTGTCGGTGGCGGTGAGGTAGAGGCTGCGGGTGCCGTCGACGTCGTTGGTGGCAATGGAGATTGCCTTGATCTCGGGCTCTTCATTGTCCACGGTGATGGGCAGGGTCTTGCGTGCGCCGTCGTGGAGGGCGTCCCAGTTGACGTTGCCTTCAGCGTCGATGTAGTACTCGGGGGCCAGCTCGAAGGACAGTGTCAGCTTGGTGTTGTTGGGAACAGAGTCCGGGACAAAGTAGTTCAGGTCGGGCTTGGCGTTGGTGTTGCCCCAGACGCCTTGGTTGACGTTGTAGTATGCGCCGAACACAGGACCGGTGATGATCTCATCGAGCGGCTCGCTCTGGCCGTCGACCCAGACGCTGAAGCGGGTGGCGCCGCTGTTGCGCAGCGCAGAGTAGTGGAAGGTGTTGATCTCATCGCCGAAGGCAGTGGCGATGGCGTTGCGGTTTTCGTCGTAGTAGTCCTCTTCGATGACGGGGTTGCCGCCGATGGGATAACCGAACTCCTGGCCGGCATACCGCAGCAGGAAGGTCTGAAGCTGCTTGAGGTCGCTGGCGGCCATGGCTCTGGTCAGATAGGGCGTACGGGTCTCACCGCCGAACTTGTATTCGAGGTAGGAGCCCTTGTTGAACATGGAAGGATCGGTCCAGGAGCCGTAGTAGCCCAGAACGGGGATGGTGTGATCCACGCCCTCAGAGCCGTCGTCGGTGATCTCCTTGGAGATGACGTAGCCCTCAACGTAGTTGCC
>ONCN01000014.1 GCA_900316335.1 uncultured Eubacteriales bacterium
GGAATGGAAGCTGCCAAGACCATGCTCCAGCAGCGTCTGGACAGCCTGGGCTACACCGAGGCCAGCGCCTATCTGTCCGGCGCCAACCGCATTGTGGTTGAGATCCCCGCTGTAGACGATCCCGAAGAGGCCGTCCAGCGACTGGGCACCACCGCGGTTGTGAACTTTGTTGACGCCGACGGCAAGGTCTGGCTGACCGGCGCCGACATTGAAGACGCGACCTTTGAATACAGCGCCGTGGACGCCACCGGCATTGCCACCAACCACGTTCGCCTTGAGCTGACGAGCGAAGGCACCGCAAAGCTCAGCGAGGCTTCCGTGGCGGTTTTGGGGCGCGCCGACGGCAACAGCTATCTTGCCATCGAGATGGACGGCGAGCAGATCTCCGCGCCGCGCGTCAACGAAGCGCTCAACACCAGCAGCGTCATCATCAGCCTGGGCGAGAACCCCACGTCTGAGTATGCCAAGTATCTGGCGGACATCATCTCCGCCGGCGCGCTGCCCTTCAATCTGACCACCGCCAAGGTTGAAAAGAGCCTTTCCACCAGCCTGCTTGCCGGCATGATCGGCTTGCTTCTGGTCATGCTCTTTATGATCGTGGTTTACCGGTTTATGGGTCTGATTTCCTGCATTGCGCTTGTGTGCTACTCTGCGCTGTTTGCCGTGGCGATCTCTGTGTTCCATGTGAACCTCAGCCTGCCCGGTATTGCGGGTATCATTCTGACCATCGGCATGGCCGTTGACGCCAACGTGATTATCTTCGAGCGCATCAAGGAAGAGCTGAAGCAGGGCAAGACCCTCCGCTTCGCCATCGACGCCGGCTATAAGAGAGCCTTCTGGGCCATCTTCGACGCCAACATCACCACCATGATCGCCGGCGGCGTTCTGCTTTGGCAGGGCACCGGCACCATCCTGGGCTTTGCTACCACGCTGCTGATCGGCGTTGTGCTGTCCATGATCGTCATGCTGGTTCTGACCCGCCTTCTGCTCAAGACGGCGGTTGGCCTGAAGATCACCAATCTGAAGCTCTACTGCGCGTAAAGAAGGGAGGATGTTTGTAATGATCGATCGTTTCAGAAGCTTTCGCTTTACCGAGCATTTTAAGCTCTTTGCAATCATTTCCCTGGTTCTGATCTCTGTGGGTCTGGTGGGCTTGATCCTCACTGTCTGCGGCGTGCAAAATGTGTTCAACTTCGACATCGACTTTGTCGGCGGCACCACCATGCAGTTTGACGTGCACACTTCTGTTGACCGCACCGTCACCGACAACGTCGGCCAGCTCTTCGAGCAGGCCACCGGCATGAAGCCCTCCTCGGTTACAACCAGCGGCTCGACCAGCGTAACGGTCAAGTCCCTTGAGCTCAACGACCAGCAGCGCATCGACGCGGTCAACGCCGTGTCTGAGGCCTACGGCCTTTCTGAGGGCGACTACCAGGTGGAATACGTCTCCGCCTCTGTGGGCAAGGATCTGACCCGCGCGGCGTTTGTGGCCTCCCTCGTGGCCGTTGTGCTGATTTTGATCTACATCGCCTTCCGCTTTGAGTTCAAGTCCGGCGTGGCCGCCGTGTGCGCGCTGATCCACGACTTGCTTGTGATGCTGAGCATGTACATCATCTTCCGCATCCCCTTCAACATCAACTTTATCGCGGCTGCCCTCACCATCCTGGGCTATTCCATCAACGCCACCATCGTGGTCTTCGACCGGATCCGCGAGAACAAGAAGCTCATGAAGACCGGCAACTTTGCCACCATCGTGGACACCTCAATCTGGGACACCATGACCCGCTCTATCAACACCACCATCACCACCCTCATCGTGATGGTCATGCTGCTGATCCTGGGCGTGAGCTCCATCCGCAACTTTGCTCTGCCGCTGTGCATCGGCATCGTCTGCGGCTGCTACTCTTCTGTTTGCATCTCGGGCCCGCTGTGGAACCTGATGAACAAGCGCAAGGGTGCGAAGTAAAACATCTTCCAAAAACAGGCTGTGCGATCATTCGCGCAGCCTGTTTTTTTGCGCCCTGGGTGTTCTGCTTTGCCGGGGGTGGACATACAGTGTCATGGGTGATGGTTATGGAGCAAGAGATCCTGGCGCTGCTTCCCGGGGAAGTGGGGGAGGCTGTCAAATCAATTCCGGAGCCGATCGAAGAGATCCGCCTGCGCGCAGGCCGCCCGGCGTCTGTCGTCCTGGCAGGCGGAGAGCGGTTTTTGGCACAAAACGGCAGGCTGATCCCGGTGGATCAGGCGTCGATTGCCCGCGTGGTAGAGCGCGCAGCAGGATATTCTGTATATGCCGTGCAAGACAGTCTCAGCCGGGGCTATTGCATTCTGCCGGGCGGCCACCGGCTCGGCGTGTGCGGCAGACGCACGACCGACCGGGAGGGGCGCAGCGCGATGGTGGACTTCACGTCTGTGGATCTTCGTGTGGCGCGGCAGATCCGGGGCCTTGCAGACCCTGTGACGGACCTGTTGTGGCAAAACCCGGCCTCAACCTTGATCTTGGGTGCGCCTGGCAGTGGAAAAACCACGCTGCTGCGCGATCTGATCCGGCAGCTCTCCGACCGTTTCCATCAGCGCGTCAGCGTGGTGGATGAGCGCGGGGAGCTTGGCGCGGTCGTGGACGGGACGCCAAGGCTGGATCTGGGCCGGTCCACGGATATTCTCACAGGCTGCGGCAAGGAAGAGGGCGTGTATCTGCTGCTGCGCGCCATGAACCCGCAGTGGATCGCCCTGGATGAGATTTCCTGTGCCGGAGACCTTGCGGCGGTGGAGCGCGCGAGCTACTGCGGCATCCGGTTTTTGGCCACCGTGCACGGCTGGGACCGGGAAGACCTTGTTCGCCGTCCGCTCTATCGGCGGCTGATGGACGCCCGGATCTTCTCAAATCTGATCACCATTGATCAAGCAAGAGGACTGCATACGGAAAGGATGGATCTGACATGGAGATCAAATGGATCGGCGCAGCGTTGATTTTTCTCTCCTCGGCCTACGCCGGGATGCGGGCGGCCTGGACCGTGCGGCGTATGTCCGGCAATCTGCGCGCACTCAGTCTCGCGCTTGAGACCATGCGCAGCGAGATTGGGTACGGCAGAACTCCCTTTGCCAGGCTTTGCGATGTCGTGGCGCAGCAAAGCGGCGGAGAACTGGGCTCGTTTTTTCAAGCACTGGCGAACGCGGCGGAGCAGCCGGATTTTGACCCGGTGCAGACAAGCAGAGCGCTGTCGGCGGAACATGCCCTGCGTCTGCCAAAAGGCGCGTTGGAGGCGCTGTTGGAGCTGCTGGGCAGCTTCGGACGCTATGATTTGCAGGGCCAGCTTGCGCTCATTGCGCTCACGCAGACCAGGATCCGGGACGAGCAGCTCTGGCTTGACCAGGATCGGCGCAATCGCTGCCGGCTGTATGAGACGCTGGGCGTCTGCACAGGCCTTGCTCTGATGATCCTGGTGATCTGATGGAAATAGATCTGATTTTCAAGATTGCCGCGGTCGGCATTATGATCTCAATTCTGAACCAGGTCCTCGTGCGCTCCGGCCGGGAGGAGCAGGCCACCATGACCACCCTGGCCGGGCTTGTCGTGGTTCTGATGATGGTCGTGCAGCGGATTGCGGCGCTGTTTGATCTGGTAAAGGAGCTGTTCCACTTTTGAGCCAGGCAGTCTTTCGCGTAGCTGGCTTTTCCATGGTCGCCATGCTTCTGATTTTGACCGTGAAAAGAGACCATGGGGACCTGGCTGCAGCGCTGTCTCTTGCCGCCTGCGTGGTGATCTGCACGCTGGTGTTTGCGCTGATGGACCCCATTCTGGATCTGTTCCGGGAGCTTGCCGAGGCAGCAAGGCTGAACGCAGACATGATTGCGCCGCTATACAAAGCGGTGGGGATCGGCCTTCTCACGCAGATCACCGCGGCAGCCTGCCAGGACGCCGGCCAGCAGGCGCTTGCTGCCGTAACGCAGACAGCCGGAACGGTCTTGTGCCTTCTGGCGGGTCTGCCGCTGTTTGAGGCTGTGCTGGAGCTGATCCGTGAACTGATGGGAGGATAAATGCGAACCTGGATGATTGCGGCAACCAGATTGGGGACTTTTCCGCCACGGATCGTCCGGACCTGATCGAGCGTGGGAAGGAGCTTGCCCTCTCTTCGCTGCGGGCGGTGTTTTCCGATCTGCACAACGCGCTTTTGACGGCAGGGCTGCTTCTTGCTGCGATGCTGCTCACCGGGCTGCTGTCCGGGTCTGAGCAGGCGGGGCAGGGGGTGCAGCTATGCGGCGTCCTGGCCGCGGCGGTGGCTGCCGGGACCGATCTTCGGGCCATGGTCGGGCTCGGACTTGACACGATGCAAAAGCTGCAGGACTACACCGGGCTTCTTCTGCCGGGACTGGCAACGCTTGCATCGTCAGCCGGCATGACGGGCTCGGCGCCCCTTTTGTATGGAGGCTCTGCGTTTTTTCTGCAGCTTTTAACGAGGCTTTCCACAGGCCTGTTCCGCCCGCTGGTGTATGGATATGTCGCGCTTTCAGCGGCAGAGGCGGCAGGCGAGCAGGCGGGGCTTACGACCCTGTGTGATTTTTTGCGTTGGCTGTGCCTGTGGGTCTTAAAGGCGGTGAGCTATATCTTCACCGGCTTGCAGGGCCTGCTCACGGTGTCCGGGTCTGCGCTGGACGCCACACGGCTCAAAGCCGCGCGTCTTGCCATGTCCGGCACGGTGCCGCTGGTCGGCGGGATCCTCTCGGACGCGGCGCAAACGCTGCTCTCCGCGGCGGGGTATCTGCGCTCTGCCGTCGGGGTCTACGGCCTGTTTGCCATCATCGCGCTGTGTCTGACCCCCTTTTTGCGCATTGCGCTGCACCATCTGGTGCTCAGGGGTGTGTACGGACTCAGCGGGTTTTTCGGGCAGAACGGACTCAAGGGGTTTCTTGGCAGATTGTGTGACGCAATGGGTCTGACCGTTGCGATGGTGGGCGTGTATTGTCTGATGAGCTTTTTTTCCGTTATTCTGCTGCTGCGGTCGGTGGGTCTGTGAGCGCAGCGCGGCAGTATCTGTTTGGCCTCATCACCTGCGCGTTTTTGGTGAGCCTTCTGCAAAGCCTCTGCAAAGACGACCGGGTGCAGCGCATGGTGCGGCTTTTGGGCGGCTGCGTGCTGGTGCTTACGGCGCTCTCGCCGCTTTTGCACCTGGAGCTGCAAAAACCGGACTGGGGCTTTTTGGAAGACTATGGCCTGTCGCTTCCGGACCCGGAGCAGAAAACACGCGAGATCCTGGAGGACCTGGTCTGCGAGCAGACCCGGCAGAAAATTGAGGCGCAGGCAAGCCTGTTCGGCTTTACCGCACAGGCGGAGGTGTTTTGCACGTATGACCAGGCGCTTGGGACGTTTTTGCCGACCCGCGTCACAATCACGGCGGCCTGCACCCAGACGCAAAAAGAACTGCTCTCGGACTTTCTGACGCAGCAGCTTGGAATTGAAACGGAGGCGCAAACATGGGTGACGGGATCCTGAGCCGGTTTTCGAAAACCTGGCTGAAAAAGCTCGAGTCGTTCAAATACCCTGCGCTGGTTCTGCTCATCGGCCTGGTCCTGGTGCTTGTGCCGGGCCGGAAAACCGCCGAGCCGGAGCAGCCTGATATACAGACGAAAACGCCGGAGCCTGCGTCCGATGAAGCGCTTGCCTATCTTGCCCAGACTGAGCAAAGGCTTGCGTCTATTCTTTCCCGGATCAACGGCGCGGGGCAAGTGGACGTGATGCTGACGCTCAGAAGCGGCAAAGCGCATCAATATCAGTCGGATTATCGCACGGAAACAGACCATCACGAGACCGGCGACGCAACCCAAACAGAGCAAAAAACAGTCATTCTATCGCGCGGCAGCGCATACGATGAACCAGCGGTGGTGAAAACCGAGTATCCAAGCTTTCAAGGAGCGCTGATCGTCAGCCAGGGGGCGGACAATGCTCAGGTGCGGTATGCACTGACCTGTGCGGTCGCGGCGCTGCTGGATCTGGGTACGGATCAAATCACAGTGGTCAAAATGAAGTAATGGGGGAAGGAACATGAAACTCTGGAAACGAAACGTGATCGTAGGTGCAGTCTTGATGCTGGTGTGTGCCGGGATCTATCTCAACTGGCGCTACGGCGACGGCAGGGCGGAGGATCTTGTGAGCACGCTCAACGAAGAGAAGCTCCTGGATGAGGCAAGCCTCGTGATGTCAACGCAGGAGCAGCCCGCCCAGGCCGTGGCGCAGCAGGATGCGGCCCAGTTGTCGCAGGACGACTATTTCGCCAAAATGCGCCTGAGCCGCCAGGAAAGCCGCGACGGCGCCGTCCAGCTCTTGCAGGAGACCATCTCCTACGCCGGCGAGGATGAGGATATCTCCGCCTCTGCCGGCAAGCTGGACCAGATCGTCTCCACAGCGCTCTCTGAGGCCCAGATCGAGAGTCTGATCATTGCCAAGGGATACAGCGACTGCGTCGCCTATATGACCGACGAAGGGATCTCTGTGGCGGTAGCCGCCGCGGGCGAGGGGCTGACAGACGCGGACGTGGCGCTTCTGACGGACATCATCACCTCACAGTCCGGCTATGAGCTGCCTCAGATCCGCATCATAGAAGTGAAATAAATCCGAAATAACAGTTGTTTTTTTGCAAATTTGTGGTACAATAGCAGCAAGCTAGTATAATCGGGGGCGTACGAGCTCCCTTACCAAGGAGGAACTGATCATGGCCGAAAATAAAGAGTACATTTCCAATGAGCTCGATCACGGTACCGTCTATATCAACGAAGAGGTCATCGCCACCATTGCCGCCACTGCCATTCGGGACGTCGAGGGCGTTGTTGGCCTGTCCGGCAATCTGGGCGACGACGTAAAGGGAATGCTCAGCAAGAAGAGCAGCAAGGGCGTGCGAATCGTCCTGGGCGAAGATTCCGTTGAAGTCGAGTGCAGTCTGGTGGTCCTCTATGGGCATCCTGTTGTTGAGATCGCAAAGAATGTGCAGACCAATGTGGTGTCCGCCATCGAGTCCATGACCGGTCTGAAGGTCAAGTCTGTGGACGTCAATGTGGGCAGCATCTCCATGGCAAAGTGACCCGGCAGAAAGGACGATCCCATGACACGGTCAAACGCTAGAGAAATCGCGGTACATCTGATCTACGCCGCCCGCGGCAGCGAGATCCCGGTAGAAGAGCTCATCGACCGCCGCTTTGAGCAGACCTACTACGCCTGCCTTGGCAGCGAAAATGAGGTCTACCAGGAAAAGCCGGGCAACAAGCAGATGTCTTATATCCGCAGCGCTGTAAAGGGCGTGTTTGAGCATATTGACGAGCTGGACGGGTATATCTCCCGCTTTTCCATCGGCTGGAATCTCAACCGGATTTCCCGCCTGGCCAGAGCGATCATGGAGCTCGCCATATACGAAACGCTGTATGTAGAGGACGTTCCCATGGGTGTTGCCATTCACGAGGCGGTGCTTCTGGCTAAGAAATATGAAGAAGACGAGACGGTTGCCTTTGTCAACGGCGTGCTTGGTGCGTTCTCCAGAAGTCTTTCACAGAAGGACGAAGAAGCATGATCGCCATAGGCTTTGATACCAGCAACTATACCACCTCCTGTGCCGCCTACGACGGCGAGGCAGGGGAGAACCAGTCCAAGCTGTTAGATGTGAAACCCGGGGAGCTGGGCCTTCGCCAATCCGACGCCCTGTTTTCCCATATCAAACGCCTGCCGGAGCTCTCCGACAGGCTGTTTGCGCATATTGACCCCGCGCAGATCCGGGCAGTCGGCGTCAGCACGCGGCCCCGTGCGGTGGAGGGGTCTTATATGCCCTGTTTTATGGCCGGCTGGTCCCAGGCGTCGGTTCTGGCCGCAGCGCTGCACGTACCCCTGCGGGAGTTTTCCCATCAGCAGGGGCATATTGCCGCCGTGCTGCACAGTGCCGGCAGGGAGGATCTGTATGAGCGGCCCTTCCTTGCCTGGCATCTGTCCGGCGGCACCACAGAGCTTCTTTTGACCACGCCCGAGGCTGGCAGCTTCCGCTGCGAAAAGATCGGCGGCACCACCGATATCTCCGCCGGTCAGCTCATAGACCGCACGGGGCAGCTTCTGTCCATGCCGTTTCCTGCGGGCAAGGCCCTGGATGCTGCGTCCGAACAAACACAAACGCGCGACCTGTTCCGGGTGAAGGTGACAGACTTCAGCTTTTCCTTCTCCGGCGTGCAAAACAAGGTCCAGGATTATTATCGCAAGACCGAAGATGCAAACGCGGCGGCGTATTACGCTCTGGCCTCAGTGGTTGAGGCTGTGCGCACCGCCACAAAGAACGCCAGAGCCCGTTACCCGGGCTATCCGGTGCTGTTTTCCGGCGGGGTTGCTTCGAACTCCATGCTCCGTCGGCGTCTTGCCGATTTGGACACGGTCTTTGGCGAACCACGGTATTCTACCGACAATGCAATGGGCATTGCGGTTCTCACCTATCGGGCGGAGGCAGGCGTATGAAGCAGATCCTATCCGTCACGCAGCTCAACCAAACCATCAAATCCATGATGGACGCCCAACCCATCTTGCAAAACGTCTGTGTGCGGGGCGAGATCAGCAACTACAAGGTCTATCCGTCCGGGCATCACTATTTCACCCTCAAGGACACCGAAAGCGCGGTACGCTGCGTGATGTTCAAGGGCTACGCGAGCTCACTGCGCTTCAGGCCGGATAACGGCATGGCAGTTCTGGCCGTTGGACGCGTGTCCGTCTTCCCACGCGACGGAGCCTATCAGCTCTACTGCTCTTCGCTGACGCCGGACGGGGTGGGGGACCTCCATGTGGCCTTTGAGCAGCTCAAAGAGAAGCTTGCAAGCCAGGGGCTCTTTGATCCGACGCATAAAAAACCAATTCCCGCATATCCCCAAATGATTGCGATCGTCACCTCTCAGGCGGGTGCTGCGATCCACGATATGCTGCGCATTCTTGGCCGGCGCTTCCCCTTGTCCACAGTGCGGCTCTTGCCCGTGCGTGTCCAGGGGGCAGAGGCCCCCGCTGAAATCGTGGGCGCGATCCGCTATGCAAACCGATGGCAGCTTGGCGACGTTCTCATCGTGGGCCGGGGCGGCGGCTCTATTGAAGATCTCTGGGCCTTCAACGACGAGCGGGTGGCGCGCGCGATCTATGACTCGCTGATCCCGGTGATCTCCGCGGTCGGCCACGAACCGGACGTGACCATCTCCGATTATGTGGCCGATCTGCGCGCAGCAACGCCGTCAAACGCGGCCGAGCTTGCCGTGCCGGACCAGCAGGAGCTTCGCGCCGCGCTGCGCTCGATGGAAGGCGCGCTGCAGCAAGCCATGTCAAAGCGGTTGAAGCTTGCCCGGCAGCAGCTTCGCCTTGCGTCCTCGTCCTCCGTGCTGCAAAGCCCGACCAACTATATCCAAGACCGGCGCATGCGTCTTGACGCGGCCTACCAGCGGCTTTTGCACCTGGCGGAAACCGGCATCAACCGAAAGAAGCAACAATTTGTGCGCCTCACCGCCGCGCTGGACGCAATGAGTCCATTGGCGGTCCTGACACGCGGCTACAGCGTGGCCTTTGACAGCCGCGGACACGTTCTGCGGTCTGCAGACCAGGTCAGCATCGGAGAGGCGCTTGAGATCAAAACCGGATGCGGCAGCCTTCAGGCCGCCGTCACCGGAAAAGAGGAGGAGACATATGGCGCAGCAAGCGAAAACCTTTGAAGCCTCCATCCAGCGTCTGGATGAGATCGTGAAGCTGCTCGAGCGCGGCGAGGTCCCGCTGGAGCAGGCTTTGGCCTTGTTCCAGGAGGGAACTAGCCTGGTCGGGACCTGCACAAAGCTGCTCGATGAAGCCGAGCAGCAGGTGCTCAAGCTGAGCAAGGGACCCGACGGCGCGCCCAGAGAGGAGGCTTTTGCGCATGAAGACTTTGCATGATACCTGGCAACAGGTCAATCTGCGCTTTGAAGCCCTGCTCAAGGAGCTCTACCTTGACCATGGCGAACCGCAGGCGCTTTTGTTTGAGGCTATGAATTACAGTCTGCTTGCCGGCGGCAAGCGTCTAAGACCCTTTTTGACCTACAGCTTTTGTCAAGCGGTCGGCGCCGATGCGGCGCGGGCGGACAGCGCTGCGCTGGCCATTGAGATGATCCACACCTACAGCCTGATCCACGACGATCTGCCCTGCATGGACAACGACGATTATCGGCGCGGCAAGCTGACCAACCACAAGGTATACGGCGAAGGCATTGCTGCGCTTGCCGGCGACGGCCTTTTGACCGACGCCTTCCGCGTTTTGACGTCTGGCAGCCTGGATGCGGCCAAAGCCTGCGCCTGTGTGCGCGTTTTGTCACAAAACGCCGGCCCTTGGGGCATGGTGGGCGGCCAGGTTCTGGATATTCTCTCAGAGTCGCGCACATGCACCCGGCAGGAGGTGTTGGACGTCCAGTCCCGCAAGACCGGCGGTCTTATCCGCGCAGCCTGTCAGATGGGTGTGATCTGCGCCGGCGGCAGCGACGAAATGCTGCGTGCGGCTGGAACATACGCCGATCACCTGGGCCTTGCCTTTCAGATCCGGGACGATATTCTCGACCAGACCGGCGATGCGGCGCTGCTTGGCAAGGCCGTCGGGGTGGATGAGGGTAAGAACACCTTTGTCCGGCTGTATGGGCTCGAAGCCTGTGAAGCCATGGTTTTGGAGCAGACAGAGCTGGCAATCAACGCGCTTGCAGCGTTCCGTACGCAGGAGGTTTTGACCGAGCTTGCGCGGAATATGGCCGTTCGCAACCACTAAAAGTGAATATTATACAAATCTCAAGAAATTTTTTTCAGTTAATAGTTGTATATTTCAGAATATTATGTTATAATATACAAGGTGGCGCTGTATCCTAGTCGGGATCACCGGTTACCAGGAAGGGCCTAAAAATCCTTTGAAGGGCATATCGGTGAAGTCCCTGGTGCTTGCTTGTTTCGCCCAGATTCGGGTGGGTGCTGGGGGTTAAGGTTTCCGGGCGGCCTCCAATGGCATGGAGGTGACGACCCGGTTTCCGCGGAGACCTGCTTCTGTGCGACCGCCGCGCGGCTTGCCGCGGACAGGGACGGCGTACGGGGCAGGAGATGAACCTGTATTGCGGTGCAGTTAGTGTGCTGTGTGCAGTGTAGCCTGCCTTGCGTGAATACGATGGGGAAAGAGGAGCCATGCGCGCTCACCTGTGGCCACAGGAAGAGACGATATTCTCTGGAAACCGTATTTGCAAAAGAGGCTAAGAACCGGTGAGATCCGATGTGGAAAACACCTAGGCAGTCAGATCAGGATAGAATGAGGATTACAGTGCGGACTCAGTGGCAATCGGGTACCGCGAACAGGCAACGGCGCGGCGCGGATATGAAAAGGGAACTGCCTTTCCGGCGACGGGAGGTTGTCCGCGGGGAAAGCCAACCCGACCTAAGCCGCAAGATTTACTCATTTTATCGCCACCACTTCAACCAACAATAGGGGGCCGCGCAGCTGCGCGGTGCAAACCTGACATATATGAAAACAGACAAAAAACATCATAAGGCGTCAAAGTCCGGCAGCTCCCGCGTCCGGTGGCTGGTCACCATTTTCCTTCTGGTCCTGGTGATTTCCGCCGCTTTTTCATTTTTGTCGCAAGAGCTGCTGAATTCTGCGTCTCTGTTTGGGGCCTTTGTGGTCCTGCTTGCGATCATCGCAATCGGCATCCTGTTTGATCTGCTGGGCGTTGCGGTCACAGCCGCCGACGAAAAGCCCTTCCACTCGATGGCTGCCAGAAAGGTCGTCGGTGCGGCCGAGGCCATCCATCTTCTGCGAAATGCCGGCAAGGTCTCTACCATCTGCTGCGACGTGGTGGGCGACATTTGCGGCATCATCTCCGGCACTGCCGCGGCGGTCGTTGCGATGGAGGCGTTTATCCATTTTGACGCGCTGCCCTTCACGGTGCTGCAGCTTTTGCTCTCTGCGCTGGTTGCCGCGCTGACCATCTGCGGCAAGGCCTTCTGCAAGACGATTGCCCTGGAAAACAGCACGCAGATCGTACATCTGGCGGCAAGGGTGCTGTCATATTGCAAGCATCCCTTTGGCCGATCCAAACAAAAAACCAAGAAAAAGCCATGACTATTTTAGACTCGATCCAATCCCGGGAAGATTTGCTTGCTCTGGACGAAACCCAGACCAAGCAGTTGTGCGAAGAGATCCGCCGCTTCCTGATTGACCATGTGGCGCACACCGGCGGCCACCTTGCCTCCAATCTCGGCGTGGTGGAGCTGACCGTTGCCATCCACAAGGTATTTCAAACCGACAAAGACCGCCTGGTGTTCGACGTGGGGCACCAGTGCTATGTGCATAAGCTTCTGACCGGGCGGAAAGACCGCTTCGATACGCTGCGTCAGTATGACGGGCTTGCGGGCTTCCCCAAGCCGTATGAGAGCGAGCATGACGCCTTTATCGCAGGCCACGCCTCTGCCTCAGTCTCCACCGCGCTCGGCATGGCCCGGGCCAGGACGCTGCTTGGCGAAGACTACCAGGTTCTTGCCATCATGGGCGACGGCGCGCTGACCGGCGGGCTCGCCTATGAGGGCCTCAACGATGCCGGTGCGAGCCAGGAGCCGTTAATCATCATTCTCAATGACAACGGCATGTCCATCACGCCAAACGTTGGCGGCACGGCAAAGCACCTGCGCAACATCCGCACCAAGCCCAGCTATTATCGGCTCAAGCGCGCCTGGCGCACGCTCACCAAGGGCAACAGGCTCGGCCGAAGCTGCTATCGCCTGACCCACCGGGTCAAAGAGCGGCTCAAGCGCAGCTTGATCGGCTCAAATATGTTCAACGACATGGGCTTTGAGTATATCGGCCCTGTCGACGGCCATGACGTAGAGCGCTTGGTCTATCTTCTGCGCCAGGCCAAAGAGCTTGCCTGTCCGGTGATCCTCCATGTGCTCACCAAAAAGGGCAAGGGCTACCGTCCCGCAGAAGAAAACCCGGATCAGTTCCACGGCGTGAGCGCCTTCGATCCCGATGCGGGCCTGGTCTCCAGCTACGGCCCGCCCTGCTTTTCCGATACCTTCGGCAAGACGCTGGTGCAGCTTGCCGGTGAGGATGCGCGCGTGTGCGCCATCACCGCCGCCATGCGTAACGGCACCGGCCTTGACGGGTTTGCCGCCTGTTATCCCGAGCGGTTCTTTGACGTCGGCATTGCCGAGGGCCACGCGGTTGCCATGGCGGGCGGCCTTGCCAAGCAGGGCATGATTCCCGTGGTCGCGGTGTACTCCACCTTTTTACAGCGTGCCTACGACATGATGATCCACGATGTGGCCCTGCTTGGGCTGCACGTGGTCTTTGCCGTTGATCGTGCTGGCCTGGTCGGTGCCGACGGTGAAACGCATCACGGCGTGTTTGACGTGGGCTACCTCAGGCAGATCCCGGGCATGCAGGTTTTGTGCCCTTCTAACCAGGCGGAGCTGAAAGCCATGCTTCGAAAGGCGGTCCTCCAGATGGACGGCCCTGTCGCCGTCCGCTATCCCAAGGGCACAGACGGCGCGTATAAGCAGATCTGTGATCAGCCGGTTTTGCGAGAAGGCAGTGATCTGACGCTTTGCGCCTACGGCACCATGATCAGCGCGGTTCTTTCCGCGGCGGAGCTGCTGTCTGCGCGCGGCATTTCCGCGCAGGTGGTGAAGCTCAATCAAATTCATCCGCTCGATCCGAAGCTGTATGCCTGCCTTGGAAGCTGCGGCCTGCTGCTGGTCTGCGAAGAGACCACAGCCCCCGGGTGCCTGGCTGAGACCATCGGCCAGACGTTATCCCAGCAGGGTTCGCACACGCAGACGATCAGCTTGTGCCTTGGCAGCACCTTTATGCCACATGGCAGCAACGACCGCCTCTATCAAGCAGCCGGTCTGACGCCGGAAGCGATCTGCGAGCGCGCGGCGAGGTATTTCCATGAAGCAAAAGATCAGACTTGATATTCTGCTCACCGAAAAGGGTCTGGCAGACTCCAGATCCCGTGCGCAGGCCATGATTATGGCCGGTGACGTCTATGTGTCCGGCCAAAAGGTAGACAAGCCCGGCACCTCCGTTGATCCCGAGCAGCCGGTTGAGGTCCGCGGTGCGTCATGCCCATACGTCAGCCGCGGCGGTCTCAAGCTGGAAAAAGCGCTCCGGGATTTCCGGGTGGACCCCACTGGCTTTGTGTGCAGCGACTCCGGCGCCTCTACGGGTGGCTTTACCGACTGTCTGCTGCAGCAGGGCGCTGCCAAGGTCTTTGCCATCGACGTGGGCTACGGGCAGCTTGCCTGGAAGATCCGCAACGATCCCAGAGTGGTTTGCATGGAGCGCACCAACATCCGCAACGTTACCACCGAGCAGTTGGGAGAGAAGCTGGATCTGTCCGTTGTGGACGTGAGCTTTATCTCTCTTCGTCTGGTTTTGCCTGTGATCTGGCAGCTTTTAAAGCCCACAGGCCAGGTCCTGTGCCTGATCAAGCCCCAGTTTGAAGCGGGCAAGGATAAAGTAGGCAAAAAGGGCGTCGTCCGCGACCGCGCTGTCCACGAAGAGGTCCTGACTCAGTTTTTGGAAACTGTGCGCCAGATCCCCTTCACCGTCAAGGCGCTGACCTTCTCGCCGGTCAAAGGACCGGAGGGAAATATCGAGTTTTTGGCCCACCTGTCCAAGGAGGACGGACCATCCCTGCAGCCGGACGTCAAGGCCCTGGTTGCCCAGGCCCATGAGACACTCAATTCCCACGAGGTCAAAGCATGAAAAAAATTGTCTTAACGCCCAACCCATACCGGGATCGGGCTTTTGCCCATGTGCTCCGTGCGCGGCAGATCTTGACGGATGCCGGTGTTCAGGTCTCGATCTGCCTCTCCTTTGAGGTGGACAAGAGCTTTGAGCTGCCAGAGAGCATTGCATTTCTGCCTCTGCACGAAGAGCTCAAAACCGCCGACGCGCTGGTCTGCTTCGGCGGCGACGGCACGATCCTGCACGCCTCCAAGGCAGCGGCCCAGCATGATATCCCCATTCTGGGGGTCAACATCGGCACCGTCGGCTTTATGGCCGAGCTTGAGGCCTCGGAGATGGAGCTTTTATCAAAGCTTGCCACGGATGACTACGTTATCGACGAGCGGATGCTGCTCTACGTCCGCCTTCTGCGTGAGGGCAGCGTGATCTACCGCGATTACGCGCTCAACGACGCAGTGATCACGAAGGGCGCGGTCGCCCGCGTGATCCAGACCGCCGTGCTTTGCGACGGGGTAGAGGCCATGAGCTTTTCCGGCGACGGACTCATCGTCGCCACACCCACGGGCTCCACAGCCTACTCCATGTCCGCCGGCGGCCCCATTGTGGAACCCCAGGCAGACAACATTCTGCTCACGCCAATTTGTGCGCACAATCTCCAGCCCAGAAGTTTGATCGCCTCGCCCGAGCGTAAGATCGAGGTCCGCGTCGGGCGGGTCAATCGGCGCAACGCCTTTTTGTCGGTAGACGGCGGCAAGGCGATCCGCGTCTTCGGTGGCGACCGGATCCTGGTCGAAGCCGCCAGACATAAAACGAAGCTTTTAAAGATCAAAAACACGTCTTTTTTTGATATGATCAAAACCAAGCTAAACCAGTAGTACAGGCGTTGTTATCGCACCGGAAGAAAAGAGAGGTACACAATGAAATCGCAAAGACAGACAAAAATTCTCGAGATTATCGCATCCAAAGACATCGAAACACAGGAGCAGCTTCTGGAAGAACTCAGTGCTGCCGGGTTCCGCAGCACCCAGGCCACCATTTCCAGGGATATCAAGGAGCTGCGTATTCTCAAGGATCTGACTGCCATGGGGACGTATCGATATACGACCGGCACCAAGGAGACCTCTGGCGCCTTCTCGGCCAGACTCAATACGATTTTCAAAGAGAGCGTGATCAGCTATGACTACGCGCAGAACATTGTCGTCATCAAAACGCTGCCCAGCCTTGCACCGGCTGCAGGCCGCGCCATTGACGCCATGAATATGTCTGTGGTCGTCGGCACGCTTGCCGGTGACGATACGCTTTTGATCATCATGCGGGACGTCCAGGCCGCGATCGGCTTCTGTATCGAGATCAAGAAGCTCCTGGACTGATCCAATGACCGACGCTCGAAAGCGCGCCGTCGGCTCCACGAGGTGAGACCATGCTTTCTTTGCTCCATATCGAGAATATCGCTGTGATCGAACAGGCTGATATCACCTTCGACCGTGGCTTTAACGTCCTGTCCGGCGAGACCGGCGCAGGCAAATCCATCATCATCGATGCCATCTCCGCCATTTTGGGCGAACGGACCTACCGCGAGGTGATCCGCACAGGCGCAGACAAGGCATACGTCAGCGCGGTCTTCTCCGGCATCCGCCAGCTCGACTGGTTTGCGCAAAACCACGTCCCATATGAAGAAGAGCTGTTCATCCAGCGCGAGATTTTCCTCGACGGGCGGAATATCTGCAAGGTCAACGGTCGCGGCGTTTCTGTGAGCGTTCTGCGCGCGTTGGGCTCCGATCTGATCTCCATTCATGGCCAGCACGACTCCCAGCAGCTCTTTGACGAGGAACAGCACCTGGGCTTCCTGGACGCCTTTGCCGGTGACGCCGCGCTTTTGGGCCGATATCGGAGCCTGTTCGAAAAGGTGACTGCTTGCCGCCGGGAGGTAGACCGGCTTTCAATGGATGAGTCCGAAAAGCTCCGCCGGCAGGAGACACTGCAGTATCAGATCAACGAACTGGAAAAGGCGGATCTGAAAAGCGGCGAGGACGAACGCCTGCAGGCCAGACAGAAGATCCTGGTCAACGCCGAAAAGCTTATGAAGAGCCTCAACCTCTCCGTGGACGATCTGTTTGGCGACGAAGAGCGCGACGGCGCCATCAGTGCGCTTGAGCAGGCGCTTCACCGACTGAGCGGCGCGGCAAGGCTGGACGATACCGTTGCCAGCCTGCTTGACAAGCTGCAGGAGATCAGCTATAATCTGGTGGACGTATCCGAGGAGCTGCGAGCCCACCGCGACAGCTTTTCCGATTCGGAAGACGAGCTGGACCAGATCGGCGCGCGGTTGGATCTGATCCACAAGCTCAAGCGCAAATACGGGGCCGACTGCGACGCGATGCTGGCGTATCTTGCCAAAGCGCGGCAGGAGCTGGACGACATCGTCTTTGCCGACGAAAAGCTTGCGCAGGCAAAAAAGCGCCTGGAAGCAGCCGAGCAAGAGGCAAAGACGGCTGCAGACGCGCTGCACGATTTCCGCGTGGAGGCTGCAGGCAGTATGGAAACGCGCATCTGCCAGGAGCTTGAAGCGCTCAACATGCCCAAGGTCCGGTTTGTCTGCGAGTTTACCGAGGTTCCGCTGTGCCCCAGCGGGACAGACGCGCTTCGGTTTTTGATGAGCGCGAACGTCGGCGAGGCCCTCAAGCCCTTGAGCAAGGTCGCCTCGGGCGGCGAGCTTGCCCGTATCATGCTGGCCATTAAAAACGTAATGGCCCAGCAGGACGCCATTTCCACCATGATCTTTGACGAGGTGGACGCGGGCGTTTCCGGCCGCGCCGCACAGAAGGTGGCGGAAAAGCTGTTGCAGGTCTCTCAGGGCAGACAGGTTTTGTGCGTCACGCATCTGCCGCAGATCGCGGCGCTTGCCGACCATCACCTGCTGATCTCCAAGTCCCAGAGCGGAGAGCGGACCTACACCCATGTGGACCCGCTGGACCGCCGGGGCAGGACCAAAGAGCTTGCCCGCATGATCGGCGGCGCCCAAATCACCGAAACGACCCTGCGCAGCGCAGAAGAGATGCTGCAATCCTAATATACCAGGAGAAAGAAAAACAATATGGGAATTTACGAAGAACTTGTCGCCCGCGGCCTGATCGCCCAGGTGACCAACGAGCAAGAAATCCGCGATATGATCAACGCCGGCAAGGCGACCTTCTACATCGGCTTTGACTGCACGGCAGACAGCCTTACCGCCGGCCACTTTATGGCGCTTACGCTGATGAAGCGTCTGCAGCTTGCCGGCAACAAGCCCATCGCCCTCATCGGCGGCGGCACCACTATGATCGGCGATCCTTCCGGCCGCACCGATATGCGCAAGATGCTCACCAAGGAAGACATCGACCACAACGCCGCCTGCTTTAAAAAGCAGATGGAAAAGTTTATCGAGTTCGGCGAGGGCAAGGCACAGATGCTGAACAATGCCGACTGGCTTCTGGGACTCAATTATATTGAGCTTCTGCGCGAGGTCGGCGCCTGCTTCTCGGTGAACAATATGCTGCGCGCCGAGTGCTACAAGCAGCGCATGGAGAAGGGCCTGTCCTTCCTGGAATTCAACTACATGATCATGCAGTCCTATGACTTCTATTACCTGTTCCAGCACTATGGCTGCAACATGGAGTTCGGCGGCGACGACCAGTGGTCCAATATGCTGGGCGGCACCGAGCTGATCCGCCGCAAGCTCGGCAAGGATGCGCACGCCATGACCATCACCCTGCTCACCGACTCGCAGGGCCACAAGATGGGCAAGACCGCCGGCAACGCCGTGTGGCTTGACCCCAACAAGACCAGCCCCTTTGACTTCTACCAGTATTGGCGCAACGTGGCCGACGCCGACGTGCTCAAGTGCATCCGGATGCTCACCTTCCTGCCGCTTTCGCAGATCGACGAGATGGATCACTGGGAGGGCAGCCAGCTCAACCGCGCCAAGGAGATCCTTGCCTATGAGCTGACCAAAATGGTCCACGGCGAGGCCGAGGCGGAAAAGGCCCAGACTGCTGCGCGCGCCCTGTTTGCCGGCGGCGCAGACGACTCCGACATGCCCACCACCCAGGTGGATCCTGCACTGCTCGCCGACGGCCAGATTGCGGTCTTGGACCTGCTTGTAGCCTGCAAGCTGATCGGCACCAAGTCTGAAGGTCGCCGTCTGATCCAGCAGGGCGGCCTTGTGATCGACGAGGAAAAGATCACGGGCATTGAAAAGACCTTTACCGCCGCGCAGCTGAAGGCCGGCGTCAAGATCCGCAAGGGCAAGAAAATCTATCATAAGGCGGTTCTGGCGGATTGATGACCGATCGCAAACCGATCTTCCCGGGCGTCTTTGCGGATGCCCGGGAAGATTTTTGCCAAAATGCCGGTATTTTTTCAAATTGGGACTATGCAGAAGCGGGTTTTTCGTGTAAAATAACATATTAGGGTGCACGCGATTTGCCAAATGCGCATAGGATGCTCTGTGGAGGTGTCCGGATGCTGCTTCAAATCCTGTTTTGCGCCGGTATGGCTGCGTTTTTGCTTCTATTGGGCGTGGGCCTTTTGGCGCTGTTTCTGCTGCCCCTGCAGGGCAGGGGGATCCGTCTTATTTTGATGGCAAAGGGCGACGGCAGCCTGCTGGAGCATCAGTGTCGGGCGTATCTGTTTTTGCGCGGCCTCGGCTTTCTGGGCGGGCCGCTCTATTTGGTAGACGCCGGCCTGAGCCCTTCCGGCCTGGAGCTTGCGCGCGCCCTGACCCGGCTGGACGGACAGATCCGTCTTTGCCCCGAGCCGGAGCTGCCCAAACTGCTGCACAACGGAGAGTAAACACAACATGCAAGAGGAATTGGAGCTGATCCGCGGCAGCGTGATCGCTGTGGTGTATCAGAACCCGGAAAACGGCTATACCGTGCTGCGTCTGCGCTGTGAAGACGGCCAGCAGATCACCGTGGTGGGGACCATCCCCATGACCGCGGTTGGGGAGCGGCTTATGGTCACAGGCCGGTGGAACAACCACACCGCCTATGGCCGCCAGCTTGAGGCGGAGTATCTCGAGCGCTTGATGCCGGAAACGAAGCTCGAGATCGTCTCCTACCTTTCCTCGCGGGCCATCAAGGGCATTGGCGCAAGATTTGCCGCCAGGATCGTGGAGCTGTTTGGCGAGCGAAGTCTCGACGTGATCGAAAACGAGCCGGAGCTTTTGGTGCAGATCCCCGGGATCTCCGAAAAAAAGGCCCGAGAGATCCACGACAGCTTTGTCAAGCAGGTCGGCGTTCGCAGGCTCATTGAATACATGACCGGCCATCATCTGCCGGCTGAGCTGGCCGTGCGGGTCTATCGGGTCTATGGCGAGCTGTCTCTGGAAGCCCTCCAGGACGACCCGTATTTCCTCACGGACGCCTATTTTGGCGCCGAGTTCTCTCTGGTGGACGCCTTTGCTCTGAGCACAGGCGTTTCCGGAGACGATGAGAGAAGGGTTGAGGCCGGCGTCCAGTTTGAACTGACCCACAACTTGAAAAACGGGCATACCTTTCTCCCGTTGGACAAGCTCGTCGCCGCCACTGCGCAGCTATTGAGCCTGCCGCACGATCTCATCGAAGCCGGTGCAGAGCGTCTGCAGGAGCAGGGGCGGATGGTGCTCGATACCGTCGCGGGGCTCCAGGCAGCCTATCTGCCGGAGTACCACGAGGCCGAGCAATACCTCACCCAGCGGCTGCTCAGCATGGCCGCAGTCAAGCCGCAGGAGCTCAAAAAGCCGGACGCGCTCATCCGCGAGGTCGAGCTTGCACAGGGCATTTCTTATGCAGAGCTGCAAAGGCAGGCCATTCTGAGCGCAGCGCGCGAGCGTGTCTTGATCCTCACGGGTGGCCCCGGTACCGGCAAAACCACCACGCTTGCAGGGATTTTGACCCTGTTTGATCAGCTCCATATCAAAACGCTGCTGACCGCCCCTACAGGGCGTGCGGCCAAGCGCCTGTCTGAGCTGACCGGGCGGGACGCCGCCACGATCCACCGTCTGCTTGAGGTGGATATCTCTCCCGAGACGGGAAAAATGGGATTTGTGCATGACGAGTCAGATCCCCTGCACTGTGACGCCGTGATCGTAGATGAGACCTCGATGGTCGATCTTCTTTTGATGCATGCGCTGCTTCGGGCTCTGCCGGAAACGTGCAAGCTCATTCTGGTCGGAGACCCCGATCAGCTTCCGTCTGTGGGAGCCGGGAATGTGTTCTCTGATCTGATCCGCTCGGAAAGACTGGTCACGGTTCGCCTGACCGAGGTTTTCCGCCAGGCCAGACAAAGCCTGATCGTGATGAACGCCCACGCGGTCAACCACGGTCAGATGCCTGAGCTTCGGGTGAAAGACCGCGACTTCTTTTTCCTGCGCAGACCCTCTGCCGAGAGTGTCAGCCAGACGGTTACAGACCTGTGTGCAAGACGGCTTCCAAACAACATGGGCATTCCGAGCTCGGATATCCAGGTTTTAAGCCCAACAAGAAAAGGCGAGGCCGGCACAGGCCATCTGAACCTTTTGCTGCAAGACGCGCTCAACCCGCCCCAAAGCGGAAAGCGCGAGAAGAAATACGGCTCGTTCACCTTCCGCGAAGGGGACCGGGTCATGCAGATCCGCAACAACTACGACATTGTCTGGAAGCGCCTCGGCGCTGCCGGCATGGGAACCGGCATCTTCAACGGCGATATCGGTGAAATCCGCTCGATCGATCTTGAGCAGGAGCTTGTGACCATTGTCTTTGACGATCGTGAGGCGGAATACCCCTATGAAATGCTCTCTGAGCTCGAGCCCGCGTATGCCATGACCGTACATAAGAGCCAAGGCAGCGAATACCGCGCGGTGGTGCTCTGCGCCTGGCGCGGCACGCCGCTTCTGCACACCAGAAGCATTCTCTACACCGCCATCACCCGCGCAAGAGAGCTTCTGATCGTGGTGGGTGACGAAGAGGTCCTGCGCACCATGGTAGAGAATGACCGCCAGCAAAAGCGTTACAGCGGCCTTCGCTGGCGGCTGAGAAGAGGCGACGTATGATCGGCCCGCGCACGATGATCGGCGGGGTCCTGGATCTGATCTATCCAAGGCGCTGCGTCTTTTGCGAGAAGTTCCTGTCCCGCGACGAGACCGATCTGTGCAGTGCCTGCTGGCAGGAGATCGCCGCTACCGCGCAGCCGAAGGAGCGCAAGGGTGAGTTTTTCACCAGGTGTGTGTCCGTCCTGCCCTATGAGGGCAAGGTGCGGGACTCCATCCTGCGCTATAAGTTTCAGTTTCATGAAAGCAACTGTGTGCTCTACGGCACGCTGATCGCGGCTGCCATTGAGCAGCGCTATCAAGGCGCATACGATCTGATCTCCTGGGTCCCGGTGAGCCGTCGCCGCAAACGTCAGCGCGGCTATGACCAGGCCGAGCGGATCGCTTCCGTCCTGGGCAGGAAAACCCGGATGCCCGTGCAGCGCACCTTGAAGAAGATAAAAAACAACAAGCCCCAATCCGGAATAGCGGACGCCTCACAGCGGATCGCAAATGTGAGCGGGGCCTATCAGGCTTATCACAGCAGCCGGTATACCGGCAAACGGATCCTTCTGGTGGATGACGTGCTCACCACCGGATCGACACTCAATGAATGCGCCAGAATTCTCCGCATGGCAGGCGCCGCGGAGGTGCTCTGTGTGACGCTGGCGGCAACGCCAAAGAAAAGGTGATCTTATGTCTATTTTTTCCAGAGACCTGGGCATCGACCTGGGCACAGCCAATGTGGTGATCTATGCCGAAGGGAAGGGCATCGTCCTGCGCGAGCCTGCAGTGGTTGCCGTGGATAAAAACACCGGCAAGGTCCTCAAGGTCGGCTCCGCAGCCCGCAATATGCTGGGGCGCACTCCGGGCAACGTGGTTGCCATGCGGCCTATGCGCGACGGCGTGGTTTCCGACTACGATCTGACCGAGAAGATGCTGACCGAGTTCTTCCGCCGGATCTTCAAATACTCATTCGTCAAGCCCCGCGTGATTGTCTCTGTGCCAAGCGGCGTTACGAGCATCGAAGAGCGCGCTGTGGTACAAATCGCGCTTGAGGCCGGCGCACGCCGGGTCTACCTCACGCAGGAGCCGCTTGCAGCCGCCCTTGGCGCAAACCTCAACTTTGAGGGTCCGGACGGCCACATGGTCGTGGACATCGGCGGCGGCACCACAGACATCGGCGTTCTGACGATGAACGGCCTTGCCAACGCCTCTTCGATCAAGGTTGCGGGCGACGCCTTTGACGAGGCCATCATTCGCTACCTGCGCAAAAAGCACGGGATCCTCATCGGGCAGAACACCGCCGAAGAGTTGAAGATCACTGCAGGCTGCGTCTATGAGCGCACCGAGCCCGTGGCGACCCAGGCCAAGGGCCGGGACTTCAAAACCGGGCTTGCCAAAGAGATCATGGTCACCTCGGAGGATCTCTTCGACGCGCTGAGAAGACCGGCCCGACAGATCACCGATGAGATTTTGGCCGTGCTTGAGCAGACCACGCCTGAGCTTGTGGCGGATATTGCCCGTAACGGGATTGTGCTGACCGGCGGCGCGGGTCAGATCTGGGGCATGGACAAGCTGATTGCCGAGCGCACGGGCATGAGCTGCACGGTGGCTGACGACGCAGACTCCTGCGTGGCCTACGGCTGCGGCAAGAGCTTGAGCTGGATCAACCACATGCAGGAAGGCCCGATCAACATTGCCCGCCGCAGACTGCTCAAGGAGTGATCCATCCCCACGCTTCATCCGTAGTCAAGTCCGAATTTGTGTGTAAATTGCTTTAGGCATAACATGCAGGAGGCTGCTTAAGCCTCTTGTCTTCCACACAGCACAGGTGGCTGGCGCTGT
>ONCN01000029.1 GCA_900316335.1 uncultured Eubacteriales bacterium
GGAATGCACCTATCCCGTAGTGGCCGCTGACCACAGCGGCCAGTCGCGAAGCGCCATTGCAGGCACCTCCGATTATCAGAACGGTCGGAGGTTGTACAGGCCATCGAAAAACGCGCGTATATCGCACCCTGTGCATGCTGGCGCATGTGGTCATGCGCCACTACGACGCATGTGCGACGCGCAGCGAGTCCCCTGGGCGTCATACGCCGCTACGGGAAGGCGGCTTATTGAATGCGCTTGAACTGTTTTTCAAGCTGGCGCTGCGTGAGGACCACACAGATGGGGCGGCCGTGGGGGCAGTATTTGAGATCCTCGCGGCTCAAAACCTGGCTGACCAGGTATTCCCGCTCGCGGGGGTCGGTGTGATAGCCGGCCTTGATGGCGGCCTTGCAGGCGATGGTGTGCAGCGCCTCGTCGCGCAGGGCGGTGGGATCGTCCAGCTTGCCGGCAAGCAGGTGGCCCGCGATCTCAGACAGGCTCGACACCGCGTCTGGCTCGGCAAGGTCGGACGGGATCTGGCGCAGCAGGAGCGTCCCGTCGCCCAGATCGTCAAAGTCATAGCCCAGGCTCTCGAGCAGGCTGCGATTTTGGCACAGGGCCGCCGCCTCCTCGCGGTCAAGCTCGCAGGTCAAGGGGGTCAGAAGGCGCTGGCCCATGACCTCCACGCCGCGGGCCTTGAGCCGCTCAAAGTTGATGCGTTCGTGGGCCGCGTGCTTGTCGATGAGGATCACGTCGGTCCCCTGCTCGGCGATGATGTAGGTGTCAAGCACCTCGCCCACCACGCGGAAGGGGCGCTCGGGCAGTGCAAGCTCGCTCTGGCCGGGCAGCTCCGGGGTCTGCGCGGCAGGCTCGGATGCCGGCGCGGCGCTCGGTACCGGCGCGGGCGCCGGGGGCGCTTCGCTCGCAGGCGCGGGGGGCGCGAGCTTCCCGCTTTGGGTCAGAGGCAGGCCGATCTGCTGCTTGAGCGTGAGCCTGCCTTCGCTGCCGAAGGTCTGTGCAAGCAGGGTGTCGCTTGCCTTGGCCTTGGGGCCGCTTGCCAGGGTGCTGTGAAACTGCTGGTATTCCTTCGCGGTCATGGTACGGAAAAACGTCTGCTGCGGCTGGGGCTTGGCGGCACTCTGCGCAATCGCTTGGTCGCGCGCCGGCAGCTTTTCCGCGGCGGGCCGGCTCTCGCCCGGCAGCTCCATCGCCACCTGGCCGGGGGTCTTGTTCAGGGTGGAGAGTACCCCGTAGTAGACGCAGTCGAAGATCTCCTTTTCCCGCAGGAATTTTACCTCGGTCTTGGCCGGATGGACGTTCACATCCACCTGGCCGAGGGGCATGGTGATATTGAGCACGCACGCCGGGAAGCGGCCAACCATGATCTGGTTGCGATAGGCCTCCTCCAGGGCGGCGGTGAGGGTCTTGGATTTGATATAGCGGCCGTTGACAAAGAAGATCTGATAGCTTCTTGTGCCGCGCGTGGCCGTGGGGCGCGTGATGAAGCCGGACAGGGACAAATTCTCCCAGCGGCTTTCCACCGCGACCAGCTCCTGCGCAGTCTGACGGCCCAGCACGCTGTAAACGGCGGACAAAAGCGCCCCGTCGCCGGGGGTCTGGAGCTGGGTCTGCCCGTCCTTGATCAGCCGGAAGGCGATCTCCGGGTGGGCCAGGGCCTGCTTTTGCAGGGCGGAAGCCACAGCGGAGGCCTCGACCGAGTCGCGCTTCATAAACTTCATCCGGGCGGGGGTGTTGAAAAACAGATCCCGCACCACGATGGTGGTGCCGTCGGGGCAGCCGACCTCCTCCTGTGAGACGAGCTTGCCCGCCTCCAGGTGCAGCGAGGTGCCGTAAAGCGCCTCGGGCGGCTTGGTGATCAGATCCACCCGGCTCACGGCGGCGGTGGCGGCCAGCGCCTCGCCGCGGAAGCCCAGCGTGCCGATGGCGGCAAGATCCTCCGCCCGGCGCAGCTTGCTCGTGGCGTGGCGCAAAAAGGCCGTGGGCGCGTCCTCGGGCAGCATGCCGCAGCCGTCGTCCTGCACGCGCAAAAAGGTCATGCCGCCGTTTTGGATCTCAACGGTGACGTGCTTTGCGCCGGCGTCGATGCTGTTTTCCACAAGCTCCTTGACCACGGAGGCCGGGCGCTCAACCACCTCGCCGGCCGCGATCAGGTCCGCAAGATGGGGCGAGAGCTGTACGATCCTTGCCATGACTCAGCCCACGTAGCGCTCCAACTGGGGAAGCAGCAGCATGGCGATGGTCGCGATGGTGTTGATGCCCAGATGGATGAGGATGGAGGTCCAGATGGTGCCTGTGCGCTCATAGGCCCAGGCCAGCACAAAGCCGGGCACAAGATAGGTCAGAATGCTGATGACGCTGACGAGGACGTTCTGGCTGAAGGCCGCGCCCACCACATGGATGGCGGCAAACACCAGCATCGACACCGCGTAGGCCAAAATGCGGTTCTTTTTGTAGATCAGGCCGAAGATCAGGCCGCGGTTCAAACACTCCTCCACAATGGGGGCGCTGATGAGCGCGACCAGCACGCCCGCCTGGGGGTTGCCGGTGATAAGCTCCTCCACGGCGTCCTGGTTGGCGTTGTAGTAGTCTACGCCGCTGGTCCGGATCAAAAGCTCGGTGAGCACGTTCATGGCGATGTTCAGACCCATGTAGATCACAAAGCCCAACAGTGCGGTGCCGATGACCGGGCCGAGGTTCTTCAGCGCCCGCTTGCCCTGCTGCGCCAAGAAGTGGCGGAAGATCAGCACGATGGCGATCAGGTTGCAAAGGGAGTTCCAGAAGTTCAGCTTTTCAAAGCCGGGTCCGCTCAGATTGCTGATGTCATAGCCCCACAGGGCCAGGATGACGCCCACAATGAGCTGCGTGCCCAGCAGAAACATGAACCACCAGATGAAGCCCAGGATGATCTCGCTTTTGCGCAGCGAGCCCAAATCGCGGCGAGGGGTCGTATCCATAAGAAAGCCTCCTTGTCTATAAAAGCTGTTTGAGTTCGTATAGGGTGTTCAGCGCCTCAATGGGGGTAAGCGTCTCAACGGTGATGGTCTCAAGCCGGCGGCGGATCTCGTCGCCGGTGAGATCGAGCATGGAGATCTGGTCGCTCGGCGCGCTTGGCGGCGCGGCGACAGGGACGGCAAGGCCCTGGCTTTCCAGCTCCTTGAGCAGTTCCCTTGCCCGGCGGATCACCCGGTCGGGCAGGCCGGCCAGCTTTGCCACCTCTACGCCGTAGGACCCGTCGGCAGGTCCGGGGACGATCTTGCGCAGGAAGATGATGTCGTCCTTGCGCTTTTTTACGGCGATGTTGTAGTTTTTCACGCCGCCCAGCTCCCGCTCGATGTCGGTCAGCTCGTGGTAGTGGGTGGCAAAGAGGGTCTTCGCCCCCAGGCGCTTTTTGTCGGCGGCGTATTCCAGCACCGCGCGGGCGATGGCCATGCCGTCAAAGGTCGAGGTGCCCCGGCCGATCTCATCGAGGATGAGAAGGCTCTTCGGCGTGGCGTTTTTGAGGATTTCAGCCACCTCGGTCATCTCCACCATAAAGGTGGACTGGCCGGCAGCCAGATCGTCCGACGCGCCGATGCGGGTGAAGATCTTGTCCACCACGCCGATGCGCGCAGATTTGGCGGGCACAAAGCTGCCCATCTGGGCCATCAGGACAATCAGCGCCACCTGGCGCATATAGGTGGATTTGCCCGCCATGTTGGGGCCGGTGATGATGGCCACGCGATGCTCGGCGGGGTCCAGGAAGGTGTCGTTTGGCACAAAGAGGGTGTTTTTGAGCATCTGCTCGACCACAGGGTGGCGCCCCTCGCGGATTTCGATGGTCCCCGAAAGATCCACCTGGGGGCGGGTGTAGTGGTTGTCCACAGCGGTCTGGGCAAAGCAGCTCAACACGTCCGCGCCTGCCACGGCCCGGGCAGTGGTCTGGATCCGTGCGGCGTTGTCGGCCAGGGTCTTGCGGATCTCGGTAAAGCGCTCGTATTCCAGGGCGTTGACCCGGTCCTTGGCCGTGAGGATGGTGTTTTCCAGCTCCTTGAGCTCTTCGGTGATATAGCGCTCGCCGTTGACCAGGGTCTGCTTGCGGATGTACGTGTCCGGCACCAGGCTCACCTGGCCTTTGGCCACCTCGATGTAGTAGCCGAAGACGCGGTTGTAGCCCACCCGCAGGTTTTTGATGCCGGTTTTTTCCTTCTCTCTGGCTTCGATGCCGGCCAGCATATCCTTGCCGCCGGTCATAATGTGGCGCAGCTCGTCGATCTGCGGATCAAAGCCCGGGCGGATGATGCCGCCCTCGCGCAGGGAGAAGGGGGGATCGTCTGAGATGGCGCGGTCGATCAGATCGCGCAGATCCTCCAGGGGGTCAAGGTCCTGCCAGAGCCTGCCAAGCAGCCCCGCCTGGAAGCCGGCAAGCCTCGATTTGAGCTGCGGCAGAGGCGCGCAGCCCTGGCTGAGCGCCAAAAAGTCTCTTGCGTTGGCGGCCCCTGTGACGATGCGGGCCGTGACCCGCTCAAGGTCGGTGACAGTCTTGAGGCACGAAAGAAGCTCCTGCCGGGGCAGGGTCTTTTGCACCAGCTCCTCCACGGCGGCGTGGCGCTTGCCGATCTCGGCGGGGTTGAGCAGGGGCTTATCCAAAAACGCGCGGAGCATGCGCGAGCCCATGGGCGTTTTGGTCTTGTCGAGCACCCACAGAAGGCTGCCCTTCTTCTCCTTGCCGCGCAGCGTCTGCGTCAGCTCCAGGTTGCGCCGGGCGGTGAGATCGAGCTCCATAAACCGGCCCGAGACGTAGTATTCCAGCGTCCGGATGTGGCGAAGATCGGTCTTTTGCAGCTCCTTGAGCGTCTGGATCAAGGCGCCGGCAGCCTGCACGACCACCCCGGGCAGATCGGGCGGCAGGGTCTCAAACTGCGATGCGAGCGCCTGCTCGCAGGCGGCCTCGTCAAACAGGCTCTCACGACCGAGGTTGAGCGTACACTCCATGCGCTCGCGGATCGAGACGATCCAGGGGGCCGCCTCGTCATAGACCAGCTCTCTTGGCGCAAAGCGGCCAAGCTCGGAGATGGCCTCCTCTCCCCCGTCGCGAGCGGAGCAGACCGTGGCGTAGGCCTCGCCGGTGGAGACGTCGCAAAACGCCAGACCGATGCTGCCGCCCCGGCAGCACAGACCGGCGTAGTAGTTGTTTGTGCCCTCCTCGAGCATGGAGCTCTCCACCACGGTGCCGGGGGTGACCACACGGATGATATCGCGCTGCACCAGCCCCTTGGCCTTGGCGGGGTCCTCCATCTGCTCGCAGATGGCGACCTTGTAGCCCTTGGCCACAAGCCGGGCGATATAGCCCTCGGCGGAGTGGTAGGGCACGCCGCACATGGGCGTGCGCTCGTCGTCGGCCTTGCCCTCGGCCCGGTCGCGGGTGGTGAGCGTGAGATCCAGCTCGCGCGCGGCGATCTTCGCGTCCTCGGCAAACATCTCGTAGAAATCGCCCAGGCGGAAGAACAGCAGGCAGTCCGGCGTCTGCTGGTGGATCTGCATATATTGTTTCATCATGGGCGTGAGCTCAGCCATGGTTTTTTCCTCTTTCTAGTGTTCGGCGACCCGGCCGACCAGCGACCAGGTGGTGGCATCGGTGATCTCGACCCGCGCAAACTGGCCCAAAAGGGCCTTGTCGCCCCGGATGCGCACCAGGCGGCCGCCGTCGGTGCGGGCGGTAAGCAGCTCGTCCTCGACGCCGTCGATCAAAACGCGCAGGGTCTTGCCAACGTACGCGCGGTGCTTTTGCTCGGAGATCCGGTTTTGCAGGGCGACCAGGCGGTCAAAGCGCTCGTTTTTCTCCGCTCTGGGGGTGGGGTCCTCCATCGCGGCGGCAGGGGTGCCGCCCCTGGGGGAGAAGATAAAGGTGAACAGTGCGTCAAAGCCCACGCGCTCAACCAGGCGCAGCGTGTCTTCAAACTCCTCGGCGGTCTCGCCGGGGAAGCCCACGATCACGTCGGAGGTGAAGACCAGATCGGGCATGAGCGCTCTGCCGTAGTCGATCAGAGCAAGGTACTGGGCCGCGTCGTAGTGCCGGTTCATGGCCTTCAAGATCCGGTCGTTGCCGGACTGGAAGGGCAGGTGGAACTGCTTGGCGATCTTGTCGTATTTTGCCATGGTGTCAAAGAGCTTGTGGCTGGCGTCCTTGGGGTGGCTGGTCATAAAGCGCAGGACAAAATCCCCCTCAAGCTCGGCAATCGAGGCCAGAAGATCTGCAAAATCCACCCCAAGGCCCAGATCCTTGCCGTAGGAGTTTACGTTCTGGCCAAGCAGGGTGATGTCTTTATAGCCCGCGGCGATCAGCTCGCGGCACTCTTGCAGCACGTCCTCGGGCCGGCGGCTGCGCTCGCGGCCGCGCACGTAGGGGACGATGCAGTACGAGCAGAAGTTGTTGCACCCGTACATCACCGAGACCCAGGCCTTGAGCTTGTTCATCCGCACCACAGGCAGGCCCTCGGCAATGTTGCCGGCGGAGTCGTCCACAAACACGGACTTGCGGTGCCGGATCAAGACCCGGTAGAGCTGCTCGGGCAGCTCCCACAGGTGGTGGGGCGAGAAGATGCCGTCCACGTGGGTGTAGCTTTTGCGCATTTTCTCCACCACGGCGCTTTGGCCCATCATGCAGCCGCATACGAAGATCTTCTGCCCCGGATGGCGGCGCTTGGTGTGCACCAGCGCGCCGACGTTGCCAAACACGCGCTGCTCGGCGTGCTCGCGGATGGCGCAGGTGTTGATCACCACCAGATCCGCGCCCTCGGCGGTGTCGGTCAGGCCGTAGCCGCAGCGCTCGAGGATGCCGCGGATGCGCTCGGAGTCGGCCTCGTTCTGCTGGCAGCCGTAGGTATCCACAAAGGCAACCGGGGTCACGCCCTGGTTTTGCCAGAATTCCTTGATATATTGGCTGATCTCCTCCTGGCGGCGCAGGTCCTCCTGGGAGATCACGGTTGTGTTGTTGTTCAAGGGGTTATCCTCCCGTATCTGAAACTCATCCATTGTATCGATATATTCTATCATTTTTCCCCCGCTTTTGCAAGGGCTTTCGGGGTTTTTCCGCCCTTGACAGATCGGGATTTTTTGCATATGATGTACTTGCCGCGCCAATGCGCGAGCCAACCCCGAAAGGAGGCTGAGCTTGTGAGCAAGCCTTCCCTGCCCGCGGGCGGGACCCCGGCCCAGTGGTGGAGCTCCCGGCGCTGGAGCATCCTCATCCTGGCCGCGGCTGCCGCGATATTTGCCCTGCTGGTTTACACCGCCAACCAGGGCCGCACCCACCAGGCCCAATCCACCGAGCTTGACCGGCTGAGCTATGAGGCCGCCGAGGTGCTAAACGTCTCCAAGGACGAGATCACCGTTGACCGGACCTCGTTCGATCTGATCTCCACCGGCAGTCAGGTGGTGCTGCTGCGCCTGCGCTCGGGTGAGTTTGCGGGCGAAAACGTCGAGGTCACAAACTTTGTCTCGGCGTTCAACTCTCTGCCGCTCAAGGTGGGCGACCGGGTGACAGTCTATCAGTATGTGGCCGCAGACGGTGCGCTTGACCGGGTGTATATCTACGAGTATGACCGGATCTGGGCGGTATATGCCCTTTTGGCCGTGTTCTTTGCCGTGGTGGTGCTTGTCGGCGGGCGGACGGGTCTGAAATCACTTTTGGGTCTGGGCCTTACGGTCATCTGCGTGATCTGGGTGCTCTGCCCGATGCTGATGAAGGGGGCGGACCCCGTGTGGACCGCCTTCGGGCTTTGCGTATACGTGACGGTGGTGAGCTTTGTGCTGTTGGGCGGCACCGGGAAAAAGATCCTGTGCGCCATTTTGGGCACCATAGGCGGCACGGGGCTTGCGGCCCTGTTCGGCGCGGCGGCCCAGGCCTTCTGCCGCATCACCAGCTATTCGATGTATTCCACCGACTCTCTGCTTGATGAGTTCAAAAACATCCAGCTTCAGGGCATTCCCCTGCACATCACGGGCCTTCTCACCGCGGGGATCCTCATTGCCGCGCTCGGCGCGGTGATGGACGTGGCCATGAGCCTGTCCTCGGCGATGGCGGAGCTCAAGACCGTGGACCCCAGCCTTGGGAAGGCGGAGCTGTGGCGCTCCGCCATGCGCATTGGCCGGGACATGGTCGGCACCATGACCAACACGCTCATTCTGGCCTTTGCCGGCACGAGCCTTGTGATGATCCTCTACCTCTGGTCGCTGGATCTGAGCTTCCGGCAGCTTATGTCCTCGTCGTTTCTGGCCGTGGAGCTGATCTCGGCGCTTTCAAGCTCCATCGGCGTTGTGCTGTGCGTCCCGCTCACAGCCGCCATCGGCGCGCTTGTCTACGGCGCAAAGCGCTGACACGCCCCCTGCGGTGGGGGCTCTGCCCCGCCCGGCGTATTATCGCGCGGGGCGGGGCTCGTTTGCAAGCTGCGCGCGGATCATATTGCGGAGCTGCTCCTTCTCGCGGCCGCTTGCCCGGGCAAGGGCTGCAAGCTGGTCGCTTTCGCGCGCAAGGTCGGACGCGAGCGAGGCGTAGTCCTCCTCGGCCCGGCTGCGGCGCAGATACGCCGCGCGCAGCCGCTCAAGATACGGTCCCTTCGTCTCCGGCTTCGGCGGCTTGAGACGCAGCCTTCTGCCGGTGAGAAGATAATACAGCGTCACAAGGCTCTGCTCCCGCTGGGCCGCCGCGCGCGACAATCGCAGCAGGCTCTGCTTTTCGCGCCCGGGCCGGTCTGCCAGCGCGCGCAGCTCCGCGCGGCTGAGCTGCTCAACGACGATCAAACGCTCGAGCTTTTGCGCGGCGATCTGCGTCTGCGTGTCTGCGCTGCCCGGCGCGCTCACCCGCTGCCACACCGCCTGCGCCTGGTTTGGATCCATAAAAATGCACCACCCTTTCCGCCACAGTCTATGCGGCGCACGAAAGGGTGGTGCAATGATTCCGGCCGTCCGCTATTGGGTCACGGCGGGCAGCGTGGCGATATACCAGCGCCCCGCGCGGTAGACCGTGAGTTGGACCTTCTCCCCGCTCTGGTGCCGGGATACGGCGGCGTTGAACTCCTCCACGGTGGAGACCTCCACGTCGTCGACCTTGGTGATCACGTCCCAGGGGCACAAGATCTCCGCCGCGGCGCTGCCGGACTGGATCGAGCCGATCCACAGCGTGCCGGGGTAGTTGAAGTAGGTCCGGTAGGACTCGGGGATCTCCTCGATCTCAAAGCCCAGACCCACGCCGCTGCTGCCGCCCGAGGCGGAGAGGCGGTCTACGATGGTCTGCAGATCCGCAGAGCTAACGGCAAAGCCCGGGTCGGTGCCGTCAAGGCTCAGATCCCGGCCCACGGGCGAGGTGATGCCGACCACCTGACCATAGCGGTTGAAGATGGGGCAGCCGTGCTGCACGCTCTCAAAGCCCGCCGTGGTGGAGAGCAGGGTCAGCTCTCCCCCGCTCAAGCTCTCGCGGCTCATAGCCGAGACGATGCCGTCTTGCATCACGCTGCGCATCCGGCTGCCATAGGGGTTTCCGATCAGAATGACGCTGTCGCCCACCTGCAGCTCGTCGTCGCTGCCGAAACTTGCAGGGCTCAGCCCCTGCGCCGGGCAGCGCAGCAGCGCAACGCCGGTCTGCTGGTCCTCGCCCACGCGGGTGGCGGCGCACTGGCTTCCGTCGGGCAGCGTGACGGTGATCGAAAGCGCCCCGCTCAGCCCGTCGGAGGCGGTGAGGAGATACCCGTCCTGGCTCAAAACCACGCCCGTGAGCGCGGTGGTGCCGTAATAGGCCCGCACCTCGATGCACACCACGCTCTGGCAGGCGGTCTCATACAGGCGGCCAAGGTCGGTTGCGGCCTCCTTTTGCGGCGCTTGCAGCACCACACGGGCGCTGCCGGTCTGGGGCTGCTGCTCGCCGGGCAAAAACACGTCGCTCTCGGGCAGAATGAGATTGTCCGGCTCGTCCTCGGCCCGCTCGGGGCCGGCAGGCTCCGCGATCGAGATGGTCCACCGGCCCTGCTGGTCCTTGCTCAGACGCATATCCAGCACGGCCAGCAGCACCGATCCGGTGCAAAAGGCGATCACCACCAGGCCCAGGAGGATCCACATGGCGGTGTGGTCGTTTTTGGTGGCCTGGGGCGCGGCGGTGCCGTAAAAATCGCTTGGCTGGTCGGCCTTTTGCGTCGGCAGCTCCAGTACCTCGGCCTCCATCGGGGTCAGCTTATCATCCATGGGTCCTCACCTCCTTTGGGTGGTATCGTGTCTCACCCCTTTTGCAGGGTGAAGGAAAATTCTGTCACGCCGTCGCGGCTGGTCACATAGATATCCTCCTCGTGGCTGCCGATGATGGTTTTGACGATATACAGGCCCAGTCCCACGCCGTCGCGGTCCACGCTGCGGCTCTTGTCGGTCTTGTGGAAGCGGTCAAAAACCAGCGGCAGCTCCTCGGGCGGGATGGTGGGACCGGTGTTTTTCACGCTGACGAGGTATTTGTTCTGCTTGGTCTGGCGCAGCGCAAAGCTCAAAACCCCGCCCTCGGGGCAGAACTTCACGGCGTTGTCGGTCAGATTGTAGACCACCTGCGTGATGGCGTCGGGGTCGGCATAGACCTTGGCGCCCTGCTCGGGCAGATCCACCTGGACGTCCAGGCCCTTGCGGTTGATCTTCTGCTCAAAGCTGATGAGCACCTGGCCGACGGTCTCGCAGATATCAAAGCTCTTTTTCCGCTCGGGCGGGATGCCCTTGTCCTGCAGGCGGGAGATCTCAAGCATCGAGCGCACCAGCCTGGACAGGCGCTTGACCTCCTCTGAGATCACGGCCATATAGCGCGGGCGATCTTGCTCGGGGATGGTGCCGTCTAGCATGCCGTCCATATAGCCCGAGATGGTGGTCATGGGCGTTTTGAGCTCATGGCTGACGTTTGCCACAAACTCCTGCCTTTTGAGCTCCGAGGTCTGCAGGGCCTGGGCCATGTTGTTGAAGGCCACGGCAAGCTCGTCCATTTCCAGCGAGTTTGCCCCGCCGGTGGGCACGCGCGCGTCCATCTGCCCGTGGGCAAGCTTGCGCGCGGCGGCGGTCATGTCCTTGATGGGCTTGGTCTGCCGCTGGACGATGATCCACACAAGCGGCAGCGAGAGCAGCATCACCACCAAAACCGCCACCAGATTGATGCGCAGCGCGTCGCCCATCTGGTCGTTGAACTGCACCGCGGCAGCCGAGGCCGCCACATAGAAGCTCCCGCCCTTGACCACGCAGGCCATCCGGGGCTCGGCATAGCCGCCGAGCTTTAAGTTGGAAAAGAACGTGCCGGATGCGGTCGCCTTGTCCAAAACCGTCTGGTCATACTGCGTGCCAAGGTGCTCGCAGCTCTGCATCCCGCACGAGCAGGCAACCACGGTGCCGTCAGACGAGAGCACCGCCGCGTCGTTGCCCGTGGCCCGGGCGGTGTAGTTGAGCTGGAAGCGGAGCATCCGCTCAGAGCTGTACGCCCCCGAGGAGTAGAGCTCTGTCATATCCGCGGCAGCGCGGGCGGCGTATTTGAGATCGTCCTCCATAATGGAGCGGGTGGACTGGTAATACAGCGCCTGGGTGGCCACGCTGAGCACCATCAGCGTCAAAAAGATCAGTGAGATGATCAGCATGAGCTGGCCGGTGAAGGTCCGTTTCAATTATACCACCTCGAACTTATAGCCCACGCTCCACACGGTTTTCAGGCTCCACTGCGAAGAGACGCCCTCGAGCTTTTCGCGCAGGCGCTTGATATGTACGTCCACCGTGCGGGTGTCGCCGAAGTAGTCAAAGCCCCAGACCTCGTCAAGAAGCTGGTTGCGGGTATAAACCCGGTTTGGCGTGGAGGCCAGGTGGTACAAAAGCTCCATCTCCTTGGGCGGCGTGGGGATCTTTTTGCCGTCTACGGTGAGCTCAAACGCCTCCATGTCGATCACAAGCTTGTCAAAGACCAGGCGCTTGTTGTTCTTCTCGGGCGCAGCGCCGGTGCGGCGCAGCACAGCCTCCACCCGGGCCAGGACCTCGGGCATCTCAAAGGGCTTGGTGATGTAGTCGTCGGCGCCCTGCTTGAGCCCTGTGACCTTGTCGTCGAGCTCGCCCTTGGCGGTGAGCATGATGATAGGCACCTGGCTCTCTGAGCGGATGGCGCGGCACACGCCCCAGCCGTCGAGCACCGGGAGCATCAGATCGAGCAGGATCAGATCCGGCTGGAAGCGCCGAAACTGCTCCACACCCTTGCCGCCGTCGGAGGCGATGGCGATCTGATAGCCCTCTTTTTCCAAATACAAACGCAGAAGGTCGGCGATGTTGGCGTCGTCTTCTACGATCAAAATCTTGGTGGCCATAACGGTTCCCTCCTCTTCTCATATGCAAACCTTATTATATCGCACTTTTTCGCAAATCGGTGAACAAAGTGTAAAAAAAGCCGCAAAAATCGGAAGCTCTTGTGTTTTTCCCCGATTTGGAGTATAATGGAAAAAATGGATTTTTTTCACAGAAAGGAACCGGGTATGGAATTTCGCGTCATGGCCGTGGGCGACGTCTGCGGCGAGAGTGGGCTGCGCTATCTGCAAAAACGGCTGCGCAGCCTGAAAAAACAGCATCAGGTCGATTTCTGCGTGGTCAACGGGGAAAACGCCTCCGTGGTGGGCATCACGCCCGCCCAGGCCGACCAGATCCTGGACGCCGGGGCCGACGTCATCACCCTGGGCAACCACAGCTTCAACCGCCAGCAGATCGCCCCGTATCTGGAAGACAGCCCCTATATCCTGCGGCCTGCCAACTACTCTCCCCTCTTCCCCGGGCGCGGGCTCGGGATCTATGAAACCGCCGTCGGCCAGGTCGCGGTGCTCTCGCTGATCGGCCGGGTCAATATGGCCTACGGGCCGGACAACCCCTTCTTGCAGGTGCAAACGCTGCTCAAGCAGGTGCGGGGGCTGCCGGTGTTTGTGGACTTCCACGCTGAGGCCACCTCGGAAAAGCTGGCCATGGGCTACCAGCTCGACGGGCAGGTCAGCGCCGTGTGGGGCACGCACACCCACGTGCCCACCGCCGACGATATGATCCTGCCCAAGGGGACGGGCTATGTGACGGACCTTGGCATGACCGGGCCGCGCTATTCGGTTTTGGGCATCCGGCCGGAGCAGTCCATCACCCAGTTCCGCGGCGGACTGTCCGGCCGCTATGAGACCGCGCCCGGCCCGTGCAAGCTTGAGGCCGTGCTGTTTACCATCGATGTGCAAACCCGTCTTTGCATCCACACAGAAAGGGTGTTTGACTATGCTCCGTCTAATCCACGCCGCTGATTTCCACCTTGACAGCCCCTTTGCCGGGCACACCCCCGCCCAGGCCGCCCTGTGCCGGGCCGGTCAGCGAGAGGCCGTTTTGCGCCTGGGCGAGCAGATCCAGCGCCTGGGCTGCGAGCTTGTGCTGCTTGCGGGCGACCTGTTTGACGGGCCCGAGGTCTACGGGCAGAGCCTTGACGCGCTGCGCCAGGCGCTTGACCAGGGCAAGACCCGCGTGTTCATTGCCCCCGGCAACCACGACCCCTACACCCTTGACAGCCCTTGGGCCAAGCAGGCCTGGCCCGAAAACGTCCACATCTTCCGCACCCCCGAGATCACCGCCGTGGAGCTGCCCGAGCTTGGCTGCCGCGTCTACGGCGCAGCCTTCACCGGGCCGATCCAGGGGCCGGTGCTGCGCGGCTTCCGTGCGGCGGAGGATGATCTGGTCAATCTTATGGTCCTGCACGCCGACCCCGGCGAGGGCGAGAGCCCCTATTGCCCGGTCAGCAAGGCCGACATCGGCGGCTCCGGGCTGGACTATCTGGCCCTGGGCCACATCCACAAGCGCTTTGCGCGCAAAATCGGCCAGACCTTTGTCGGCATGCCCGGCTGCACCATGGGCCGCGGCTTTGACGAAACCGGGGAAAAGGGCGCCTACTACGTCACCGCCCAAAAGGGCGACTGCCAGATCCGCTTTGTGCCCCTCGGCGCGCCCCGGTATGAAGCGCTCGACATCCCCGCGGGCGAAGATGCGCTGAGCGCCGTGCTCTCCTCCTTGCCCGAGGACACCCGGCGCGACCACTACCGTCTGCGTTTGACCGGGTCCGTTTCCGCGCCGCCCGATCTGGATGAGCTGGACGCCGCCCTGCGCGGCCGCTTTGCTTCGCTGGAGCTGCGCGATCAAACCGTACCGGTGCTGCCGCTGTGGCGCGATCTGGAGGAAAACAGCCTGCGCGGAGAGTTCCTCCGCCTGCTGCGCCAGGACTATGACGCCGCAGACCCGGAGCGCAGAAGTCTGCTGGAGCTTGCCGGCCAGTTAACCCTGGAGCTGATGGATGGCAGGGAGGTGAGTCTGTGAAGCTCAAACGCATGACCGCCTGCTTCGGCAGGCTCGACCACGAAACGCTCGAGCTGGAAGACGGCCTGAATATTCTGCGCCTGCCCAACGAGTCGGGCAAGACCACCTGGAGCGAGTTTTTGCTGGCCATGCTCTATGGCATCGACACCCGCAAACGGGAAAAGGCCGGGCAGCTCCCGGCCAAGGTAAAGTATGCCCCCTGGAGCGGCCGGAGCATGGAGGGCTCGTTGGAGCTTGTGCACCAGGGCCGCACCCTGGTGCTTGAGCGCACCAGCACGCCGAAGAGCCCCATGGGGCTTTTGAAGATCTACGACAAGCAAAGCGGCAGCCCGGTGAGCGAGCTCAACACCGCCAACTGCGGCGAAGCGCTCATCGGCGCGCCCAGGAGCGTGTATGAGCGAAGCGGCTTTCTGCGCCAGCAGGAGCTTGCCGTCTCGCAAGACGGCGCGCTCGAGCAGCGTCTTGGCAACCTGGTCACTGCCGGCAGCGAGGATTACTCCTGCAGCGCGGTGATGAAGCAGCTCACCGCCCTGGAAAACCGCTGCCGCCACAACAAAACCGGTCTTCTGCCTGAAAAAGAGGCGGAGCTGGCCGCCCTGCGCAGCCAGACAAAGACCCGCGATGAGGCCGAGGCCGTCTGCAAAGAGCTGGAGCAGAGCATCTGCGCGCTTGAAGCGCAGGAGCAGACGCTGCTGCAAACGCTTGACCAGCTCGACGCCGCCGAGCGAGAGCAGACCCGCCGGGAGCTGGAGGACGCCGAGCAGGCCCTGTCTAAGGCGCGCGAGGACCGGCTGGAATGGGACCGGGTCTGCGCCGGGCTGCCCGGGCCTGACGCCCTGTTCAGCCTCGAGCGGGAGCTCAGCCGTCTGCAGCAGGCCGCCCAGACCGCCGCGATGGAGTCCACCCTTGCGCCGCCCGAGCTGCCGCAAAGCCCGGAATTTCCCGTGTTTGCCGGCCTCACCCCCGCCCAGGCAAAGGAGCAGGCCCGCGCCGACCGCGCGCTGACGGAGGATCTGCTCGACCCGCCCCTTGCCCCGGGCAAGCATCTGTGGCTCAGCGGCATTCTGCTGGCCCTGGCGGTGCTGCTCACCGTGGGCGGCGAGGTGTTGTCGCTTTTATGGCTCTTTGCCGGCGCGGCCGCCCTGGCCGCAGCGGCGGCAGGCTGGTGGTGCTTTGCCGTGCTGCGCGAGAAGCGGGAGCTTCGCCGCGAGGCCGAGGATTTGGAGCGGGCAACCGCCATCCTCACGCGATACGACGTATCCGTCCCGGAGGAGATCCCCTCGGTCGCCGAGGCCTTTGACCGGGAAACACGCGACTATCTGCGCCTGCAGGCAGAGACCCAAAAGCAGATCCTGGCCGCCCAACAAACCGCCCAGGCCCTGCAGCTTCAAAGGCGGGCCTTCCTCACCCGGATCCAGGGCTGGGTGCCGGAGTGCGACAGCCTGCAAAGGGCCGCCATGTTCCTGTCTGAGACCCGGCAAAGCTGGCTCAGCCAGGAGGCCGCAGCCCGTCTTGAGACCCAAAAGGCCGCCCAGCTTGCGCAGCTTCGCCGCGCCGTCGGCCCCCTGCCGGAAGCGGACGAGGCGCAGCCCCTGCCCGCGTCGCTGCCAGACCGTGAGACCACCCGCGCCGCGCTGGAAGATTGCCGGGTTCGCCTCCGCAACGCCCGCTCTGCGCTCGACCAGCAGCTCGGTGCACTGGGCGCTATGGTCCCGGAGGGCGATCATCAGGCCAGGGAGGCAGAGCTTTGCGACCAGATCCGCCAGCTTGAGCGGCTGTATGAGGCCCTCGGCCTGTCCAAGACCCTGCTGCTGCGCGCGGACGACCGCCTGCGTGCCCGGTTCTCTCCCCTGCTGTGCCAGAAGGCCGGCGAGCTGTTCCGCCGCCTGACGGGCGGGCGGTACGACCGCATCGTCCTCGACCGCGCCATGAACGTGAGCGTCGGTCAGCCCGGCCAGAGCGTCACCCGCCCGCTGGATTATCTCAGCAGCGGCACCAAGGACCAGCTCTACCTTGCCCTGCGCCTGGCCATCTGCGATCTTATTCTCCCCGAAGCGCCGATGATCCTCGACGACGCCCTGCTCTGCTTCGACCCCGAGCGCCGCGAGCAGGCCATGCAGACGCTCCGCGAAGAGGCCGCCCACCGGCAGATCATCCTCTTCACCTGCCAGTCCCCCGCCTGACCTTCCGCCCAAACGCCCCATCCGCCCCGGAACCCCGGAGCCGGATGGGGCTTTTTTCATCCCACACCGCGCAGTCCCCCCACCACGTAGCGCTGCACCCCGTAGTGCACCCGCCCCGTAGGGGTCGATGACCACATCGACCCATCGCGAAGCGCCATTCCGGGCGGTTTCGGGTTTTGGAACGGTCGGAGGTTATGCAGGCGCATACGTGCTGGCGCATGTGCGACGCGCAGCTAGTCCCCT
>ONCN01000073.1 GCA_900316335.1 uncultured Eubacteriales bacterium
AGAACCCCGTTCGACTTGCATGTGTTAGGCACGCCGCCAGCGTTCGTCCTGAGCCAGGATCAAACTCTCTATAAAATGGTATCTCGAGCAGACCTTTCGACCTGCATCAAAATCACTTTACTTGAATTCGCTCTTAGCTGTTAACTCAAGAATTTCGTTGGCTATTCTTGCAATCTCAATCTCTTGACATCTTCAAGAACAACTTTTTCAAATTGTCCAAGGTGTTTGTTCATGTTTCTCGTTGTTTAATTTTCAAGGTACATTTGCGCGCTTCTCTCGAGCGCTTCGATATATTACCACGATAAGCATGATTTGTCAAGCACTTTTTTCCATATTTCTGCACTTTTTTCTCCACAGGGCTGTGGGTTCTTTTTCGGATAATCTGTTGCATTTTGTAACTCTTTCGTTTATAATAAAGGTATCTTTTCCGAAAGGAGCGCCAAGCCCATGAAACGCAGGCTGTATTCCCTGTTCTTGTGCGCGATTTTGCTTTTATCCATGACATGGCCCGTGTTCGGGGCCTTTGAAGATATTGAGGGCCACTGGGGACAGAGCTATATTGAGCGGGCGACCTCGCTTGGACTCTTTGCCGGTGTGAGTGAAACGGCCTTCGCGCCGAACGACCCGATGACGCGCGGCATGTTCGTCACGGTGCTGGGGCGGCTTGCCGGGATCGAGCCGGAGGAATGGAACGTGAACTATCTTGCACAGTTGTTTGCGGACGTGCCGGCAAAGGAATACTACGCGCCGTATATCAGTTGGGCGGTCCACCGGGGCATCACAAGCGGCACGGGGCCGCGGCAATTCAGCCCGAACGACAACGTAACGCGCGAGCAGATGGCGACCTTTTTGGCAAACTTCCTGCGCATTGAGGGCTATGTGCTGCCCGCGGGCGACGAGACGGTCACCTTCTCAGACCAGGCCTCCATCTCCGCCTGGGCGCAGGACGGTGTGAGCTTCCTCACCGGCGCGGGGCTGTTTACCGGAAAACCGGACGGAAAAGGCGGGCTGTACTTTGACCCGAGGGCCAACGCCACGAGAGCAGAGTGCGCCACGCTGTTTTGTCGGATGATCGACGCTGTGGAAAAGCCCGAGGTTCCGCCCGTGGAGCCGACCGGGATCTCGCTGTCGGTATCTAATCTGACGATGGAGATCGGGGATTTCAATATGCTGCTGCCCTCCATCGAGCCGTTGACGGCGACCAATCAGACGGTGATCTGGTATTCCTCCAACCCGAAGGTGGCCTCGGTGGATCTGATGGGCAGCATCACCGCTCTGGCGGGCGGCACGACGCAGATCACAGCCGTGACCTCAAACCGGCTCAGGGCCTCCTGCACGGTCACGGTCAACAACCCCAAGCCTCCGGTGGCGACGGGGCTGAGTTACCACGAAAAGTGCATGCTGATCTTCGGCGAGGACGTCTCCGAGCCGCGCACCTATTATTCCAGCGCATCCGAGGCCGAGCCGAACATGGTCAGCGTATCGGTGCGGACCTGGGATATCAACAAGGCCGGGGAAAAATACACACGGACCTGGAGCGTCAAGGTTCACAAGAACATTGCGCCGACGGTGCAGGCCGTGTTTGAAGAGATCTACGCGCTGCCCGAGCAGTTCCCCATCCACAGCCTGGGCGGATACCGGTGGGAGTATAAGTCGGAGCACGGCGTGGGTCTTGCGCTGGACGTGAACTGGGACGAAAACTACTACTGCGATCCGAACGGCAACGCCATTACGGGCTCGTACTTCAAGCCGGGTGAGGATCCCTACTCCATCCCGGTGGGCGGAGCTGTGGATCAGATCTTCGCGCGCTATGGCTTCACGCGCGGCATCTACTGGCGCAGCGGCTACAAGGACTATATGCACTACTCCTTCTTCGGCACCTAAGCGTGTCCCGCGGCGTATCATTGGGGACGGGCCCGGCCCGTCCCCTTTCTGTCCCGATGACGGGACGGTTGAGATGCGATACTACATATAACCTGTAAGATCGGAGGCTGTTTGCCATGTCCACGCTGTTATCCAAGCTGAATCCGGAGCAGCTTGCTGCCGTCACTGCGACAGAGGGCTTTGTGCGCGTCATCGCCGGGGCGGGCTCCGGCAAGACGCGGGCTTTGACCCACCGCTTTGCCTATCTGGTGCAGGAGCTGGGGATTTTGCCGGGGAACATCTTATGCGTCACCTTTACCAACAAGGCCGCAAACGAGATGCGCCAGCGGATCCACAACCTCACCGGCGACAACGACACCGGCTATATCAACACCTTCCACGGTTTTTGCGTGTCGGTCCTGCAGGAGGACAGCTACGCCGTGCAGTATCCCAAGAGCTTTTTGGTGCTGGACAACTCGGACATCGACGAAATGCTCCGCCAGATCTATGAGGAGCGGGGGCTGAGTCTGCGGGATATGACCTTCTCGCAGGCCAGGGATATGATCGAGATGGAAAAGCTGGTGCGCAGGCCGGACTACTATCTGGATATGATCCACATGTCCATCGACACCCTGCGGCAGAAATACGACCGGGCGACCGCGGCAAAGGACGTGATCTTCTACGGCTATCTGTACCAGGAGAAAAAATGCTTTGGTCTGGACTACAACGACCTGATCAAGTTCTCGCTGTATATCTTCCAGGAAAACCCGGAGATCCGGCTCAAATGGCAGACCAGGCTGGAATACATCATGATCGACGAGTTCCAGGACATCGACCCGCCGCAGTATGAGCTCATGGAGGTGCTGTGCGGATTTCACAAGAACCTGTTTATCGTGGGCGACCCGGACCAGACCATCTACACCTGGCGCGGCGCGGACATCCGCTTTTTGATGGAGTTTGACAAGAAGTTCCCCGGCACGAGGACCATCTTCTTCAACCGCAACTATCGCTCCACCCCGCAGATCCTGGGGGCGGCCAACGCGCTGATCGAAAAGAACCAGAACCGGATCCCCAAGGAGCTGATCCCCACCCTGCCCGAGGGTCCGAAGGTGGTTTGCCACCACGCGGACAACGCCGAGCAGGAGGCTTTGTGGATCACGGAAGAGATCGCCCGCCTGCACGAGCAGGGCGCGCGCTATGGGGACGTCACCCTGCTCTACCGGGCGCACTACGTCACCCGCAGCCTGGAGGATGCGCTGCGGAAAAAGGAGCTGCCCTACACGCTGTACAGCGGCGTGCCGTTTTATGGCCGCGCAGAGATCAAGGACGCGCTGAGCTATCTGCGGATGGTAGCCTACAAGGACGATCTGTCTTTTTTGCGGATCTGCAACGTACCGAAGCGGAATATCGGCCAGAGACGGATCCGCTTTTTGCAGGACTTTGCCCGAGACAACGGCTGCACGCTGTATCTTGCCTTGAAGCATAATCTGGAGCACGAGCTCTTCCGCGGCACCAGGGCCTCCGCGTTTGTGGGACTGATTGAGGCGCACGCGCAAAGCTATGAGGGCCGCCAGGTTTCGGAGGTGCTGGCCCAGCTTCTGGATGAGAGCGGATACGAGAAGATGCTGCGCACAGAGGGCAGCCAGGAACGGCTGGACAACCTGGCGGAGCTGCGGCAATCGATCTATGAGTTTGAGACCTCCTGCGGAGAAGAGGCCACGCTGATCCACTATCTGGCCCACGTAGCGCTGTACACCAACTCGGATCTGTCCACAGCCGGGGACAAGGTGAAGCTGATGACGGTGCACGCGGCAAAGGGTCTGGAATTCCCGATCGTGTTTTTGTGCGCCATGAACGAGGGCATCTTCCCCACCCGGAAGACCGGGACGCTGGCCGCGATGGAGGAAGAGCGGCGTCTGGCCTTTGTGGCCATGACGCGCGCAGAGCGGGCGCTGTATCTCACCGAGGCCGAGGGCCGGAACTTTGACGGCTCGCCCAGGTATCCCTCGCGCTTTGTGCTGGACATCGACCCGGCGCTTTTGGAATACACCCAGCCGCCGAAGGAGGGGCTGATTGAGGAGGCGCGCGCTTACATTGTCAACAGCACCCGCTTTTTACCGGAAAACGCGCAAACGCTGCAGCTCCGGATCGGGCAGCGGGTCAACCACGCCATCTTCGGCCCCGGCACCGTGGTGGGCATCGACACGCAAAAGCAGGCCCACCTGGTCCGGTTTGACCGGCTCTCCACGCCGCGGGCCATCTCGTTCAAGGCAAAGCTTGACACCTTATAAAAGCGCAAGGCAAAAAACCACCGGGTGAAGCAGCAGCGTGCTTCGCCGGTGGTTTGTTTTTCGAGAAAGCGGCTCCCTTCGGGTTGCGCCGAGGTATGGGTCTTGCGCCCACCCGGGTTGCATACACTGAAAAAAACGGTGTGGGAGGGATCATATGGCGCAGGCCTTGGAGCGTCTGGCGGCGCTGCTGTGGAGCTGGCCGCTGTTGGTGCTGATTTTAGGCACAGGGATCTATCTGACGGTGCGATTGCGGTTTTTGCCCATCCGGCGTTTGGGACGGGCGGTGGCGCTGTCCGTTCGGCCAGGGACCGGGAGCGGCATCTCGCCGTTTGCAAGCCTTTGCACGATGCTCTCTGCAACGGTGGGCACGGGAAATATTGTAGGCGTGGCCTCCGCCCTGGCGCTGGGGGGACCCGGCGCGCTGTTTTGGATGGAGCTCTCTGCGCTCACAGGGCTGGCGGTGAAATACGCAGAGGGGTATCTTGCCGTGCGCTGGCGGTACACCGAGCCGGACGGCACCCACTGGGGCGGGCCGTTTGCCTATCTGAGCCTGGGTTTGGGCCGGTCGGGACGCGGCCTTGCCCGGGCGTTTGCTCTGTTTGGCGCGCTGGCGGGACTGTGCGGGGTCGGCACGCTGGTGCAGATCGGCAGCGTCACCGATGCGCTGCGCTACTGTCTGGTCAGAAGCGGGCGGCAGCTCTGGATGCTGTCAGGGCCGGGACGGCCCGTCCCCCTTGCCGCAGCGATTTTGGGGCTTATTATGACGCTGGCAGCAGGCGCGATCATTGCAGGCGGGATCCGGCGCATCTCTGGGGTGTCAACGCTGCTGGTGCCGGTGATGGGCGGGCTGTACGCGCTGTGCTGCGTATGGATCGTGCTGCGGCACCTAAGCGCACTGCCGGGCGCGCTGCGCGCGGTCTTGACCGGTGCGTTTGGGCTGCGCCCTGCCGGATGCGGGATATTTGCAGCCATGCAAGCCGGGATCAGCCGGGGCGTGTTTTCCAACGAGACGGGGCTTGGCACCTCCCCCATTGCCTGCGCAGCCAGCAGCGCGGACGATCCCCAAAAGCAGGGCTGCGTGAACATGGCGGGCACGGTGTTTGACACGTTTCTGATCTGCACGCTCACAGGCCTTGCCATTTTGGTTTCGGGGGCGGATCCGGCCAGAGCCGGGCTTGCGGCCACGATGGAGGCCTTTGCGCTGGGTCTGCCCCTGCCGCCGGGATTGAGCCGGGGCCTGGTCTTTGTCTGCCTGGCACTGTTTGCCTTTACCACGGCGGTCGGCTGGAGCTACTACGGCCTGAGCTGCCTGCGCTGTTTCACGAGCCGGGGGCGGGGGCTGTATCTTGGGATCTACGTGCTGACCATGGGGTTGGCACCGTATCTGCCGGTGGGCTCGCTGTGGCAGGCGTCAAGCGTGTGCAACGCGCTGATGGCGATCCCGAACCTCATCGGCATCCTGCTGCTCAGCCCTGTCCTTGACGGACATGATATAATGAAGAAAAACCCCGCACACGCGGGGAAGGAGTCGCAATATGGAGATACTCTATCAAGACAGACAGATTTTGGTGTGTGTCAAGCCCCGGGGCGTGGTATCGACCGACGAGCCCGGCGGCCTGCCGGAGCTGCTGCGGACGGCTTTAGATGATGCAAAAGCAAACCTGTACACCGTGCACCGGCTTGACCAGGTGGTGGGCGGGGTGATGGTCCTGGCCCGGACCGCTCACGCTGCAAAAGATCTGTCCGCCGCGATCCGCGCAGGGCAGGTCGAAAAGGACTATCTGGCCGTCTGCCACGGGGCGCTGGACGGTCAGGGCGAGATGCGCGATCTGCTGCTGCGCGACAAGGCTGCACGCCGCACGCAGGTGGTCTCGCAGCCCGGCCCGGACGTCAAACAGGCCCTGCTGTTTTACGAAAGCCTTGCCGCGCAGCCGGATCAGAGCCTTTTGCGCATCCGTCTGGTGACGGGCCGGCCGCATCAGATCCGCGTCCAGCTTGCAAGCCGGGGGCATCCGCTCTGCGGCGACAAAAAATACGGCGCCGAGGACGGCCTTGGCATGGGGCTGTGGTCAACTGCCCTGTGCTTCCCCCATCCGAAAACGGGCCAGGTCATGCGCTTTCGCGTCCTGCCGCCCTTGGAGCAGGCGCCGTGGTCCACGTATGCCGACCTTCTGCGCACACTTTGATTTTGCATGAAATCCCGGTTTTGGGAAATACTATCTCCGAACACGCTTGATCGGAGGCAGATATGCAAGGAAAAGTGGAGATCTGCGGGGTCAACACCGCAAAGCTCCGGTCTTTGAAGCCGGGCGAATCGGAAGCACTGCTGCGCAAAATCAAGGCCGGGGACCGCGAGGCCCGGAAGACCTTTATCGAGGGAAATCTGCGGCTGGTCCTGTCGGTGATCCAGCGCTTTCTGGGCCGGGGCGAAAACCCGGACGACCTGTTTCAGGTCGGCTGCATCGGTCTGATGAAGGCCATCGACAACTTTGACCCATCGCACATGGTGCAGTTTTCCACCTACGGGGTGCCCATGATCGCCGGGGAGATCCGCCGCTTTTTGCGGGATGGAAGCCCGCTGCGGGTGAGCCGGTCGATCCGGGACACAGCGTATCGGGTGCTGCAATGCAAGGAGAAGCTTCTGCTTGAAAAGGGCCGGGAGCCCACCCATGAGGAGATCGCCGCCGCGCTCGCGCTGCCGCTTGCGCAGGTTTGCGAGGCGATCGACGCCGTGAGCGCGCCGATCTCTCTGTTTGACCCGGTGCACACCGACGGCGGCGACCCGCTCACGGTGATGGACCAGGTGCGCGACACCCGAAACACCGACGAGCAATGGCTTGAGCGCATCGCCCTGCACGACGCCGTGGCCGCGCTGAGCGCAAGAGAACGGCGCATCATTGATCTGCGCTATCAGAGCGGCAAAACGCAGATGGAGGTTGCCGGGCTGATCGGGATCTCCCAGGCCCAGGTGTCCCGGCTGGAAAAGGGCGCGCTCAAAAGCATCCGGCGGGCCATCGTGAGCTGAAAATGGGCGCCTCCACGCAATGTGGAAGCGCCCATTTTGTTTTGTATTATCGGTTCATGCCAAGCAGTGTGCTGAGGCGAATGGTGATCTGGTTGATCAAAAACTGAAGCTGGAAGGGCTGCAGATCCAGAATGTCCCGGGTTTCCCCTTCAATCGGCTCGGGCTGCTGTTCGAGTGCGACTGCACGCAGGCACAAATCCATTGTCTCTTGCTTGCCAAGGTAGGGATCTGTGGCCGAAAGCTGCAGGGCGAGCTCCGCGCCGCCGTCCTTGGGCAAAAGTGTCCCGGAAACGCTGACATCCTCTTCATCCAGAGCCAATAACAGGCGCACCGCGCCGGTGTCATCCTGATAGCGCAGGCCGGGCAAAGGCTGCTGGTTTGGGCCGATTGCGGTGAGGGCAAGCTGCGTTTGGTCGATGTCCAGGTTGATCCGGAGCTGGCCGGCGTCGGTTGTAAGCTCAATCCGGCTCCATAGCTCTGGATCGCCACAGAGCTGAAGCTTGAAGCCCCCTTGCGGCGTATCCAGCCAGATACCGGCAAGCTCGCCATTTTTATTTACATAAAATTGGTTATTTCCGATGTATGACAACCACTCATCGAATTGATACAGCATGGCATACATCTGCTTATCGCCGCCAACGGCCAGGACGGTTTTGTCTTGCTCAAGCAGGCCGGACTCTATCTCCTGTCGGGCGCGGACTTGCATCCGCTTTAGGGCAGCATCGTCCCAGCGCACAGTATACAACCACCCCTCGCCGTCAAAGTGGCTCTGGCCGTGGTCGGACTCCACCCGGACCGACGCTTGCCACACACTCCAGTCTTCGCCGTAGGCCTCGGCCATGCGCTCGTCAAAGGGCAGTGCGTCGCGCTCGCCCAAAAGGTCAGACAAGGTGGCCTGCTCGGGCAGCTCGATGCCGGTGAGCTCCGCCAGGGCGGAGCTGTTCCATCGCTGGGAGAGATCCTCATTCTTGATGCAGTAGGTAGTCCCGTCAAGGAGCATCTGCGAGGATATCTGAATCTGGGCGGGATCCGCGTAAAACCGCAGCTCAACAGGATCGACCACGCGCCCGGCCATGCGCTCTGTTGGCTGCAAAGACAGGTCCGCCATCCGCCGGTCCTGCTGTCTGTGCAAGCGCAGAGACATGGTGAAGGGATCATCCAGGAACTGATAGGTATACGCCGCCTCAAGCGTGATCGCCTCTTGCGTGTCCAGCGTGTGCAGATCATCCCGGATGCGCTTGAGATTGGGAAGCTGATCGATATAAGCTGTCAAGCGTTCGCCGGTGCGGACCGCGGCGCGCAGAAGCTTTGCATCCGGGCGCGCAAAGCGCAGCAGCAGCCAAATCCCGAAGCCCAGGCACAAGACCAGCAGCAACGCCGCGCCGCCGATGGCCAGCTTTTTGACAGGCGAGGTCCGTTTTTCAAGCTGCGGGGGCTGCTCGGGCTCGGCAGGCTCGGCATAGGGCTCTGCTTCCGGACTGAGCGGGCTTGTTTGGCAGGCAGGCTCCTGCGCCGCAGCAGGCTCGGCGGCAAGGTCTTCCGCCGCAGGCGCAGGCTCAGGTGCAGTGGGTTCGGCTGCCGCAACGGGGGCGGCAGCGGCTTCGTCGGGCTGCGCGCAAGGCGCGGCATCATCCGCAGGGACAGGCGAGCCACAATAGGTGCAGAATTTGTCCTGGTCTGAGATTGGGCCGCCGCAGAACGTACAGAGCATGGTTCTCCCTCCTCCATTCTAAATATGTAAGCTCATCTTACCACGCTTCCTCCGGCCTGTCAATCCTTTTGCCGTGTTTTTCTGCCGCGCTCTTGCGCCGGGGGCGGTTCTGTGGTAAAATGAGAAAAACACGGAAGGAGGAGCAGGCATGAAGCAAAACGTGGTGCAGGCGCTCATTGAGATCCCCCTGAACTCCCGCAACAAGTATGAGGTTGACCACCAGACCGGGCGCATCCATCTTGACCGGGTGCTGTATTCGGCCATGATCTATCCCACGGAATACGGCATTTTGGAAAACACGCTGGCCCCGGACGGGGATCCGTTGGATATTTTGGTGATTTGCAAGGACCCCACCTTCCCCGGCTGTCTGGTGCCGGCGCGGGTGTTGGGATATCTGGCAATGGTGGACGGCGGCAAGACAGACTACAAGCTGATCTCGGTGGTGGACTGCGACCCCCGGTATGACAACGTGCAGGAGCTGTCGGATCTGCCGAGCTTTGAGCTGGATGAGATCAAAAACTTCTTTGAAAATTACAAGGTGCTCCAGGGCGTGGAGGTCGTGGTGGGCGACTACCACGGCAAGGATGAGGCGATGCAGGTGGTCGCCGACTGCAAGCGGCGCTACTGGGAAACCCATCTTTGAGCCACGGCGGGCAGAAGGAGGAGGACGTATGACACCGAACGAGCTTTTGGATATCCTGGCCGTTGGCGCCAGACTGAAGGAAAACACCCGCCACTGCTGGATCGCCCCGGACCGGAAGGAGAGCGTGGCCGACCATAGCTGGCGGCTGGGGCTGTTCGCCATGCTCCTGGCCGACGAGCCGGCGTTTGCCGGGGTGGATATGAACAAGGTGACGCAGATGTGCCTGATCCACGATCTGGGCGAGGCCTTCACCGGCGACATCCCCGCCTTTGAAAAGACGAACGCCCAGGCCGGCACGGAGGACGATCTGCTCTTTGCCTGGGTAGGCCGCTTCCCCGAGCCGCAGCGCAGCCGCTGGCTGGCTCTGCTGGAGGAAATGCAGGCCCTTGAAACGCCGGAGGCGCAGGTCTACAAGGCGCTGGACAAGCTGGAGGCGCTGATCTCGCACAACGAGTCGGATCTTGCCACCTGGCTGCCGCTGGAATATGAGCTGCAGCTCACCTACGGGCGGGACAACATGCAGGCAAACCCCTATTTTATCCCCCTGCGCGAAGCAATCGACCGTTGGACGCTGGAAAAGATCGGCAAAGCGCCATAAGACTGAACTGCAATAAAACGATGAAATGGTTTTATTGCATTCTAGTGTTCCGGAAAGTCTAAAACTTGTATGAGCTGCAAGCAGGGTTTCGCCAGACGAGGCGGAGGACGCAGGCGGGCTGACGCCCGGCAAGGACGACAACGAAGTATGGCGGAAT
>ONCN01000012.1 GCA_900316335.1 uncultured Eubacteriales bacterium
ACCGGCGTGGACGGCGTGAACCATTTCTTCACCAACGAAGAGGACTTCACCGCCTTCATCAACAGCGACCAGTATGAGGATATCATCCCCGGCAGCCGCTGAGACAGAAAGAGGATCCATGAAAAAGCCAGAGCTTCTCGCCCCGGCGGGGGATATGGAAAAACTCAATATGGCCGTGCGCTACGGCGCCGACGCGGTGTATCTGGCCGGCACCAGCTTTGGTATGCGTTCGTTTGCGGGCAACTTTACGCCCGAGGCGCTGCCAAAAGCGGTCCGGCTTGCCCACGAGCACGGTGTGCGGGTCCATGTGACCGTAAACACCATGGCGAGAAACGACGAGATCCGGGCCCTTCCGGCACATTTGGAGCTTTTGGAGGACTGCGGCGTGGATGCGCTGATCGTGGCCGACCTTGGCGCGTTTCGCCTGTGTGAGCGCTATGCGCCGCACTGTGAGCGCCATGTGTCCACCCAGGTTTCGGTGGCAAACTACGCCACGGCCACGGCCTGGTATGAGCTTGGCGCCAAGCGCGTGGTGCTCGCGCGGGAGCTGTCGTTGGACGAGATCGCCACGATCCGCGCCCTTGCTCCGGCCGGGCTGGAGCTGGAGGTGTTCGGCCACGGCGCAATGTGCGTCAGCTACTCGGGCCGGTGCCTTTTGTCCAACTATATGACAGGGCGCGACTCCAACCGCGGCGCGTGCGCGCAGCCGTGCCGGTATCAATACGCCCTGGTCGAGGAAAAGCGCCCCGGGGAGTATTTCCCCATCTTTGAGGACGAAAAGGGCACCTATGTGCTCAACTCCAACGATATGTGCATGATCGACCACCTGGACGATTTGATGCAGGTCGGTGTGGACTGCCTCAAGATCGAGGGCAGGGCAAAATCCGCCTACTACGCCGCCATCGTCACAGGCGCGTACCGCCATGTGCTTGACGACGTGGCCCTGGGCCGCCCCATCGATCCGGTTTGGCGCGACGAGGTGGAAAAGGTCTCGCACCGGCACTACTCCACCGGCTTTTTCTACGGCCAGCCGGGACAGTATTACGCAAACTCCCGTTATATCCGCAACTATCAGGTGGTAGCCATCGTCACCGACTGCGACGAGACCGGCCTTGCCACGCTGAGTCTTCGCAACAAGTTCTCCGCCGGGGATGAGATCGAGATCGTCGGCCCCGATACCAAGCCCTTTGTGCTGCATGCCCCGCAGATGGAGCTGCCGGACGGCACGCTGTCGGACGAGGTGCGCACGCCGCAGATGGTGTTTCAGATGCGTCTGCCAAGGCCCGTTCCGGTGTGGTCCATCGTGCGCCACCAGGTGGAGCTTTCGGCAAAAGATTAAAAGAAAAAAGAGGATCAGACTATGAGCCAGTTTGACGGAAAAACCCTGTTGATCACCGGTGGTACCGGATCGTTCGGAAACGCGGTGTTAAACCGCTTTTTGTCCACCGATATCGGGGAGATCCGCATTTTCTCCCGCGACGAAAAGAAGCAGGACGACATGCGCCATGCCTTCCAGGCTGCCATGCCCCAGGCGGCGGACAAGCTCGCCTTTTACATCGGCGACGTGCGCGACCCAAGATCGGTCCGCGACGCCATGCACGGCGTGGACTATATCTTCCACGCGGCAGCCCTGAAGCAGGTGCCCTCGTGTGAATTTTTCCCCATCGAGGCGGTCAAGACCAACGTGCTCGGCACAGACAACGTGCTTTCGGCAGCGATTGAAGAGGGCGTGAAGGCGGCCATCTGCCTGTCTACCGACAAGGCGGCCTACCCGGTCAACGCCATGGGCACAAGCAAGGCCATGATGGAAAAGGTCGTGGTGGCTAAGTCCCGCACCGTAAAGCCCGAAAAGACCCGCATTCTCTGCACGCGCTATGGCAACGTCATGTGCTCCAGAGGCTCGGTTATCCCGCTTTGGATCGACCAGATCCGTGCGGGCAAGCCCGTCACGGTCACAGAGCCCAGCATGACCCGGTTTATTATGTCTCTGGAAGAGGCGGTGGATCTGGTCCTGTTTGCCTTTGCACAGGGGCAGAGCGGTGATATCTTGGTGCAAAAGGCCCCGGCGTGCACCATCGAGACGCTTGCCAAGGCTGTGATGGGCCTGTTTGACCCGCAGGGCCGAAGCGAGCTCAAGGTCATCGGCATCCGACACGGCGAGAAGATGTATGAAACGCTTCTGACCAATGAGGAGTGCGCCCACGCCATTGACCTTGGCAATTTCTACCGGGTGCCGTGCGACAAGCGCGGGCTGAACTATGACAAGTATTTCCGCCAGGGCGACGTGGACCGCAACCCGTTGACCGAATTCAACTCCTCCAATACCGAAATGCTGGACGTCGAGCAGGTGACGAAGAAGCTGCTCGCGCTGGACTATATCCGGCAAGAGCTGGAAAGGGAATAAGCCATGAAGATCCTGATCACTGGTGCCCGTGGCTTTGTGGGCCGCAATCTCACAGAGAGCCTGAAGGCCATTGCCGCAGGCAAGGACCGGACCAGGCCGGGGCTTTACATGGAAGCGCTGTTTTTGTATGATCTTGGCACCGCGCAAGAGACTTTGGACCGGGGCTGCCATGAGGCCGACTTTGTGTTTCACCTTGCGGGCGTCAACCGCCCGAAGGAAAACGACGAGTTCTTTGCCGGCAACCGCGATTTTACCCAGACGCTTCTCGGCAAGCTGGAGCAGGCCGGCAACCGCTGCCCGGTGATGCTCTCCAGCTCCATCCAGGCGACGCTGATCGGCCGCTACGGACAAAGCGACTACGGCAAAAGCAAGCTGGCAGGGGAGGGCGTGCTGTTTGACTATGGCCGCCGCACCGGCGCGGAGGTTTTGTGCTACCGCTTCCCCAATCTGTTTGGCAAGTGGAGCCGACCCAACTACAACTCGGCCGTTGCAACCTTCTGCCATAATATCGGGCGGGATCTGCCCATCACAGTCTCAGATCCCAATGCGGAGCTGGAGCTTGCCTATATCGACGACGTGGTGACGGAGCTTCTTGACGCCCTTTCGGGCAAGCCGCACCGCTGTGCGTTTGACGGTCTCACGCCCGTGCCGGACGAGAACGGCGCATATTGCTATGTGCCCGTGACGCATCGGGTGACGCTTGGCCGGATCGTTTCGCTGCTGCAAAGCTTCCACGACCAACCGAGCACGCTCATGATGCCCGCCATTGCGCCGGGAAGCTTTGAAAAGAAGCTATACTCCACCTATCTGTCCTTCCTGCCGCCCGAGCGCGCGGCGTTTGCGCTCAAATCCAACACAGACGCGCGCGGCAGCTTTACAGAGCTGCTCAAGACGGCTGACCACGGACAGTTCAGCGTGAATATCTCCAAGCCCGGCATCACCAAGGGCGAGCACTGGCACCACAGCAAGTGGGAGTTCTTTATGGTCGTTTCCGGCACGGGGCTGATCCGCCTGCGGCAGCTTGGCAGCAGCCAGGTGTATGACTTTCCCGTCAGCGGCGAGAAGCTGCAGGCTGTGCAGATGCTGCCGGGCTATACCCACAGCATTGTGAACCTCTCCGACACGCAGGATCTTGTCACGCTGATGTGGGCAAACGAGTGCTTCGACCCGGCCAGACCGGATACATTCTATGAAAAGGTGGTGCAGGACCATGGCGCAGTTTCAAAATGACGGCAGGCTGAAGCTTCTGATCATCGTGGGCACGAGGCCCGAGATCATCCGCCTGTCTGAGGTGATCAAAAAGTGCCGCCGCTACTTTGACACCATCCTGGCCCACACGGGCCAGAACTATGACTACAATCTCAACGGCGTGTTCTTCAAGGATCTGGCGCTCGACCCGCCCGAGATCTATTTAGACGCCGTGGGCAAGGATCTTGGGCAGACGATGGGCAACATCATCGCCTCATCCTATGCGCTGATGGCGGAGCTTCGGCCCGACGCGCTGCTGATTTTGGGCGATACAAACTCCTGCCTGTCCGCCATTGGGGCAAAACGGCTGCACATCCCCATCTTCCACATGGAGGCGGGCAACCGCTGCAAGGACGAGTGCTTGCCCGAGGAGACCAACCGCCGCATTGTGGATATCATCTCAGACGTGAACCTGGCTTACTCCGAGCACGCACGGCGATATCTGGCCGAGTGCGGTTTACCGCGCGAGCGAACCTACGTCACAGGCTCGCCCATGGCCGAGGTGCTGCGGCGCAATCTGCCGCAGATCGAAAAGAGCGACGTTTTGCAGCGCCTTGGTCTTGCGCCGCAGGGGTATATTCTGCTATCCGCCCACCGGGAGGAAAACATCGACACCGAGCGCAATTTCACGGCCCTGTTTACTGCGATCAACCGCCTGGCCGAGACCTATGACATGCCGATTTTGTACTCCTGCCATCCAAGATCCCGCAAGCGGCTGGAGGCCTCCGGCTTTGCGCTCGATCACCGGGTTATCCCGCATGAGCCGCTTGGCTTCCACGATTACAACCAGCTTCAGCTCAACGCCTTTGCCGTGGTGTCCGACAGCGGTACGCTGCCGGAGGAGAGCAGCTTTTATACCTCCATCGGACGCCCGTTCCCGGCGGTCTGCATCCGGACCTCCACTGAGCGCCCCGAGGCGCTGGACAAGGCCTGCTTTGTGCTTGCGGGCATCGACACCAAGGGGCTTTTGCAGGCGGTGGACACTGCCGTACAGCTTCACAGCTCCGGCGATCACGGAATTCCCGTGCCGGATTATCTGGATGAGAACGTCTCCGGAAAGGTTGTGCGGCTGATTCAGTCGTACACGCATATTGTAGACCGCGTCGTCTGGCGCAAGGATCCCACCTGATCGAACGCGGAAGGCCGCCCCTTTCAACGGGGCGGCCTTTTCGTGTAAAACCGGGAGTTTTTCCCGGTTTTTCTTTACTTTTTAGCAAGTTTGTGTTAGAATACTCTGAGATAACGCAAGGAGGGTATTACAATGTCTGAACGTATTTTGGACGGGCTCAAGCCTGAGCGTCCGCTTTATTATTTTGAAGAAATCTGCAAGATCCCGCACGGCTCGAGAAACACGAAACGCATCAGCGATTATATCGTCTCGGTTGCATCCAACCTTGGACTGCGCTATATCCAGGACGAGGCAAACAATGTGATCGTTTTCAAGCCGGCGTCTTGCGGGTATGAGGATCACCCCACCGTGATTTTGCAGGGCCACATGGATATGGTCGCCGAAAAGACCAAGGAAAGCCCCATTGATTTTCTCACCGATCCCCTGGATCTTCGCACCGACGGCGTGGATCTTTGGGCCGAGGGCACGACGCTTGGCGGTGACGACGGCATTGCCGTGGCCTACGCCCTGGCGCTGCTGGAGTCTGAAACCATTGCGCACCCGCCCTTGGAATGTGTCTTCACCGTGGACGAGGAAATCGGCATGGACGGCGCAGTCGCGCTGGATACCTCTGTTTTGCAGGGCAGGATGCTGATCAACGCCGATTCGGAGGACGAAGGGATTCTCACCGTCTCCTGCGCGGGCGGCGCGACCTCCAGGCTGACGCTGCCGCTTCGCTCTGACAAGGCTGAGGGCAAAGGCCTGCATCTGTATGTCGACGGCCTCATCGGCGGGCACAGCGGCACCGAGATCAACAAGGGCCGCGCAAACTCCAACAAGGTGATGGCGGAGCTTTTGGACAAGCTGTTGCGCAAGCTGCCTTACCGGCTGGTTTACGTCCGGGGCGGGCAGAAGGACAACGCCATCCCGCGCTACACCATGGCAAAGATCATCCTGGCCGAAAACCGCGCAGAAGAGGCCTGCAAGGACCTTGACGCCATCATTGCCCAGCTTCTTGCCGACCTGCCTGCGGCAGAGGTACGGGCCAAGATCTGGTATGAGCCCTGCGCCTGCCGCGGCCACGCGCTCAGCTACGCCTCCACGCGCAAGGTGATCGGCCTGATGCGGGACGTGCCCAACGGCGTGCAGGCCATGAGCCGTGATATTCCCGGCCTGGTGCAGACGTCATTAAACATGGGCATTTTGAAGACCGAACCGGGCGAGCTTACCATGACCTTCTCGGTCCGCTCAAGCGTAAACGAAGAAAAAGCCGCTCTGATTGCAAAGCTCAAGTCTGTGGGCGAGACCTACGGCGCGGCATATGCTGAGTCCGGCGCGTATCCTGCATGGGAATACCGCAAAAACAGCAAGCTGCGCGACACCATGGTCCGCGTGTTCCACAAGCTCTATGGGCGCGACCCTGTGGTGGAGGCCATCCACGCGGGGTTGGAGTGCGGCATCTTCTCTGGCAAGATCCCGGATCTCGACTGCGTCTCCTTCGGGCCGGATATGCGCGATATTCACACCACGCGCGAGCGTCTGAGCCTGGCCTCCGCCGAGCGCACCTGGGAGTATCTGCTTGCTGTGCTTGAAGCGCTTTGAGTCTGTATGCGTCTGAACCGATATTTCGGCGACCGGCACTTTTACAAAATGGCCCTCACCGTGGCCCTGCCCATCATGATCCAAAACGGCATCACGAATTTTGTCGGCATGCTGGACAATATCATGGTGGGCCGGGTCGGCACGGTGGAGATGACCGGCGTGTCGATCGCAAACACCTTGATTTTTATCTTCAACCTCGCCATCTTCGGCGCGGTGTCCGGGGCCGGGATCTTCGGCGCCCAGTTTTACGGCAAGGGCGACCAGGACGGCGTGCGCTACTGCTTCCGCTTTAAGGTTCTGATCTGCCTGGTGCTCACGGCTTTGGGCTGCGGCGTGTTTTTGCGCTTCGGCCCGGATCTTTTGCGCCTGTATCTGAAAGGGGAGGGGGACCTCACCGACATCCAGGGCAGCCTGGAGCACGGCTTCCGCTATTTGAAGCTGATGCTTCTGGGCTTCCCGGCCTTTGTGCTTGCCAACTGCTATGCCGGTACTCTGCGCGAAACGGGGCGGACTGTGCTGCCCATGGGCGCGGGCATCGCTGCGGTTGTGGTCAACTTCATCTGCAACTATGCGCTCATTTTCGGCAAGCTCGGAATGCCGCGCCTCGGCTCTGACGGCGCTGCCATTGCCACCGTGGTGAGCCGGTACGTGGAGCTGATTATCGTTGCGGGGCTGACCCATCTGCACCCCGAGCGCAGCCCCTTTATCCGCGGCGCTTATCGCAGCCTGCACATCCCAGGCCGCCTTGCCGGGCAGATCGCCAAAAAGGGAATGCCGCTTATTCTCAATGAAACCCTTTGGGCACTGGGACAGGCGCTGCTTTTGCAGTGCTACTCGATCCGCGCCTATGACGTGGTGTCGGCGGCCAACATCTCCTTCACGCTGGGCAACGTGTGCAACATCGCGTTTCTTGCCATGGGCAACGCCATCGGCATCATCGTGGGCCAGCTTCTCGGCGCGGGCAAGATCGAGGAGGCCAAGGATACAGACCGCAAGCTGATCGTCTTCTCCGAGCTGACCTGCCTCCTGTTTGGAGGCATCATGATTGCCGCTGCCTGGGCCTTCCCGCAGATCTACAACACGACCGACCAGGTTCGGCGCCTGGCGACAAGCTTTATTCTCATTTCCGCCTGCCTGATGCCGGTGAATTCCTATTCCAACGCAGCCTATTTCACGCTCCGCTCCGGCGGCAAGACCTTTGTGACCTTTTTGTTTGACAGCGTGTTTGCCTGTCTTGTGGTCGCGCCGGTGGCCTACGTGCTCTCGCGGTTTACGTCCATGCCGATCGTGCTGTTGTATCTTTGCTGCCAGAGCATGGAGCTTTTGAAGTGCGTGGTAGGCTATCTGATGATCCGCAGCGGTGTGTGGATCCAAAATATTGTAAAGGAAGACAACTACCATGAAGCCTGAGGACTACCAGCGCAAGTCGGTCACGGGGATTTTCCTGACCTACTTCAAGCCCCATATCCGGCTGTTTCTCATTGATATCCTCTGCGCCCTCACCGTGTCCGCCATTGACCTGTCCTTCCCCCTGGTGACCAGAAGGGCGCTTTATACCATGCTGCCGGAAAAGCAGTATCAAATCTTCTTTCTTGCGATGCTCGCCCTGGTTGCGGCGTATCTGCTGCGCTCGTTTTTGCAGTTTATCATTGCCTACTGGGGCCACACCTTCGGCATCCGCGTGGAGGCCGATATCCGCCGGGATCTGTTCAGCCATTTGCAGACCCTGGCCTTCGATTACTACGACCGTAACCGCACCGGCCAGCTTATGAGCCGGCTGACCTCCGATCTGTTTGAAATCACGGAGCTTGCCCACCACGGGCCAGAGGATCTGATCACCTCGCTGTTTACCGTGGTCGGGGCGCTTGTGATCATGTTCAGCGTGCAATGGAAGCTTGCGCTGGTGGTGTGCCTGATGTTCCCGGTCTTTTTGAGCCTGGTCATCGCCCGGCGGCGCAAGATGGGCAAGGTCTCTCGCATGGTCAAGCAGCGCACCGCGGGCATCAACGCGGACATTGAGTCGTCGCTCTCCGGCGTGCGCACGGCCAAGGCCTTTGCCAACGAGGACCAGGAGCTGCATAAATTTGAGCTGTCCAACGACCGGTTCAAGGTCTCAAAGAAGGAATTCCACAAGGAGATGGGCATTTTCCACGCCACGATGGAATTCTTTACCTCGATCCTCTCGGTGGTCGTGGTCGCCTTCGGCGGCTTGCTCATTATGAACGAGCAGATGGATTACCGCGACATCATCACCTTCAGCCTGTATATCTCCACCTTTGTCAACCCCATCCGCAAGCTTGCAACTCTTTCTGAGATGCTGGCCTCGGGGTATGCCGGTCTCAGGCGTTTTGTGGAGATCATGCGCACCCAGCCTACCATCCAGGACGCGCCGGACGCCACGCCGCTTACGAACGTGAAGGGTGAGATCCGGGTGGATCATGTGGACTTCTCCTACGAGACCGATCTGCCGGTTTTGCGGGACGTGTCGCTTGAGATCCCTGCGGGTAAGACGATCGCCATCGTCGGGCCCTCCGGCGGCGGCAAGACCACGCTTTGCCAGTTGATTCCCAGGTTCTATGAGGTCTCGGGCGGCTCTATCTCGATCGACGGCAAGGATATCCGCACTGTCACGCAGAAATCGTTGCGCTCTAACATCGGCATTGTGCAGCAGGACGTGTTCCTTTTTGCCGACACCGTGCTTGAAAACATCCGCTACGGCAAGCCCGACGCCACCATGGAGGAGGTCGTTGAGGCCGCAAAGCGGGCGGAGATTTATGACGACATTATGCAGATGCCAAACGGCTTTGACACCTACGTCGGTGAGCGCGGGACGCTGCTCTCCGGCGGGCAGAAGCAGCGGATCTCGATTGCGCGGATCTTCCTCAAAAACCCGCCCATTCTGATTTTGGACGAGGCAACCTCGGCGCTTGACTCCATCACCGAGGCTAAGATCCAGCGCGCGTTTGACGAGCTGGCCAAGGGCCGTACCACCCTGATCATCGCCCACCGCCTGGCCACCATCCACGCCGCAGACGAGGTTGTGGTCATCTCCGACGGCAAGCTGCAGGAGCAGGGGAGCCGCGAAGATCTGCTGGCGCAGTCCGGCGTGTTTGCAGAGCTCTATCAGACCCAAAACTTGACAGTTTTGTAAGGGCTACGGATTGCTTTTTATCTTCAAATCTGTTATAATGATTTGTAACCCAACATCTATCCTTTGGAGGAACCTATGGAACAAGCCATTTACCATTTCCAGATCCAGGGCAGCCCGCTTCGCTGCAAGAATTTCGGACATGGACATATCAACTATACCTTCCACGTCATCACTGATCAAAACAAACAGTATATTCTCCAGCGCATCAACACCCACGTGTTTAAAAAACCTGTGGAGCTGATGGAAAACGTCATCGCCGTGACCCAGCACATCCGCACCAAGGTTGACGACCCGGCAAAGGTTTTGCAGTTTATCCCCGCGACCGACGGCAAATACTACTACAAGGACGAGCGCCGCCGCTATTGGCGCTGCTATGAGTTTGTGGGCGGCTTCTGCCTGGAGGCCCCTGAGTCTGACGACGACTTCTATGAAAGCGCCGTGGCCTTCGGCACCTTCCAGCAGCAGCTTGCGGATTTCCCCGCCGGGACGCTGCATGAGACCATCCCCAATTTCCACAACACCCCCGACCGCTACCGTCTGCTCAAGATCGCCATGGACGAAGACGCCTGCGACCGCGTGCAGTATGTGCAAAAAGAGCTGGAATTCATCATGGAGCGCGAGGAAGAGGCCTCTACCATCCAGCGGATGCTGGAGTCCGGCGAGCTGCCGCTGCGCGTGACGCACAACGACACCAAGCTTAACAACGTTTTGCTTGACCTTAAGAGCAGAAAGGCGCTTTGCGTGCTCGACCTTGACACGGTCATGCCGGGCTCTTCCTTGTTTGACTTCGGCGACTCCATCCGCTTTGGTGCGGCCACCGCGCCGGAGGACTGCCAGGAGCTCAGCCGCATGACCATCGACCTGCATCTGTTTGAGGTCTACACCAAGGGCTACCTGGAGGGCTGCCACACGCTCACCAAAAAAGAGATTGAGCTGCTGCCGCTTGGCGCGAAGACCATCACGCTGGAGCTTGCCGTTCGCTTTTTGACCGATTATCTGGAAAGCGACCACTACTTTAAGACCCTCTATCCCGACCATAACCTGGTCCGCACCCGCGCGCAGCTTCGTCTGGTGGAGGAAATGGAGGCCAAGTGGTATCGGATGCAGCGCATCGTAAAGAATTTTGTGAGGTAACTATGGAATATCTGGGTATTCAATTTGAGGTCAAGCACCTGCCGGAGCTGGATCCGGACTTTATCCCCCTGGGGCCCTGGATGGAGGCCTATTTGCAGAATGCGACCCGGCCCCTTTCCATTGCGGTTGAGCGCGAGGGCGGCAAAATCACCGTGCGCCGCGCCCGCATCTACGGCACGCCCGAGATGGCTGAGGCCGACTATCGCTTTGTAGAGCGGTATGTGAAGTTCCTTCTGTGGTCCATCGGCGGCTTCAAGGTTTACGTCCTCGGCGCAAGCGACATTGCCCGCCGCCTGCAAGAGGAGTACGTCTATTTCGAAAACGGCGAGGGTGAAAACGGCAAGCGCTGGTTTGACGTGCAGTTTATGTCTGACGTCTATGAGCGCGGCTTTGAGATTGTGGACTGCCTGTCTCCCGCGGATTTCCCGCACGAAAACGACGCCTCGGTGTCTGTCGGCGGACATATGGAGGGCTGCCGCATCGGCTTTGACGCAGGCGGCTCCGACCGCAAGGTCTCTGCTGTGATCGACGGCAAGACCGTCTATTCCGAAGAGGTCGTCTGGCACCCCAAGACGATGTCAGACCCGCAGTACCACTATGACGAGATCGTCACCGCCTTCCGCACCGCGGCGTCTAAGATGCCCCGCGTGGACGGCATCGGCGTGTCGTCGGCGGGCGTGTTCATCGGCAACGCGCCGATGGTGTCCTCGCTGTTTATCAAGGTCCCCAGAGAAAAAGAGGTCCGAAAGCTTGTGCATACGGTCTTTGACCGGGCTGCGGCCGCCATCGGCGACGGCACGGTGCCCATCGTGGTTGCAAACGACGGCGACGTGACCGCGCTTGCCGGGGCCATGGGCCTTGGCGCGACGGGCGTGATGGGCATGGCCATGGGCACCTCTGAGGCTGTGGGCTATGTGGACCGCAAGGGCAACGTGCTCGGCTGGTTCAACGAGCTGGCCTTTGCGCCTGTGGATCTGAGCGAGAAGGCCATGATGGACGAGTGGTCCTACGACATCGGCGTAGGCTGCAAATACTTCTCACAAGACGCGGTGATCAAGCTTGCGCCCGCTGCCGGCATCGCCCTGGACGAGAGCCTGACCCCTGCGGAAAAGCTCAAGGCCGTGCAGACTCTGATGGAGCAGGACGACGTGAGAGCCAAGCGCATTTTCGACTCCATCGGCGTGTATCTGGCCCACACGATCCAGCTTTACAGCCGCTTTTATGAGATCGACCATCTGATCGTTTTGGGCCGCGTGATGTCCGGCAAGGGCGGCGACGCCATTTTGGCAGTCTGCAAGGCGGTGCTCGAAGACGAATATCCGGCGCTTGCACGCTCGATGGTCGTGATGCTGCCGGATGAAAAGACCAGGCGCGTCGGCCAGGCCGTGGCTGCAGCAAGCCTGCCGGAATAACAGACTTTGGAGGATCGCATGGATTTTAAAAACGCTTATCTCTATACCGAAGAGTTTCAGTTTGTCAAGGGCGGCTTCTCCGTCACAGACGGCCGGTTTGCCAACGTGGGCGAGGAAAAGCCCGACGCGGTGGATCTTGGCGGCGCCTGGGTGATCCCGGGCTTGATCGACGTGCACAACCACGGCAACTCCAACGCCGACTTTTCCGACGGCGATCTGGAAGGCGATACGCGCATGGCGCTGTATCTGGCAAGCCAGGGCGTGACCTCCTTTGCCCCCGCCACCATGACGCTGCCCTATGAGACCATTGCCAATGCCCTCAAGGCCGGTTTGGAGCTCCATGAGCACCCGGTCAAGGGCGGCGCGCGGCTGCTCGGCGTGCAGATGGAGGGCCCGTTCTTCTCGGAAAAGAAAAAGGGCGCGCAGAACGGCGCGTATCTGCGGCTGCCGGATTTTGAAGCCTTCAAAAAGCTCTTTGACGAGAGCAAGGGTCTGATCTCCATTGTGGACGTGGCTCCGGAGCTGGATGGGGCCGCTGACTTTGTGGAAAAGGCCAAGGCGCTGTGCACGGTCTCCATTGCCCACACCGACTCGGACTATGAACACGCATATACCGCGGTGCAGGCCGGCGTGACGCATCTGACGCACCTGTTTAACGCCATGCCGCCCATCCATCACCGCAAGCCCGGCGTCATCGGCGCCTGCTCAGAGGATCCGCGCGTGTCGGCAGAGCTGATCTGCGACGGCATCCACGTGCATCCGTCGTCTGTGCGGATGGCCTTCAAGCTCTTCGGCGCAGACCGGATGGTTCTGATCTCCGACGCGCTGCGCTGCTGCGGCATGCCCGACGGCGAATATGAGCTGGGCGGCCAGCAGGTCTTCTTAAAGGACCATGTGGCGCGCCTTGCAGACGGCACCATTGCAGGCTCTGCCACCAACCTGTATGACTGCATGCGCAACGCCGTGCGCTTCGGCATCCCGGCCGAGGACGCCGTTCGCGCCGCAACCTACAACCCCGCCCGGCAGATCCACGCGCTCGATCGCGTGGGCAGCATTGCAAACGGCAAGCTCGCAGACTTTGTCGTCTGCACGCCGGAGCTTGAGCGCCTGGCCGTCTATCTCGGCGGCGAAAAGCTGTAAACCGCAAACAGCAAAAAACGAGGGAAGACCGCGTTTGGTCTTCCCTCGTTTTTTGCGCTTACTCCACGATCTGGCCGGGGCTGTCGGTGGACTTGGCGTCTTTGTCGAGCTTTTGCTCGCACTCGTGGAACACGTAGTCGTAATAGTCGGTGTAGAGGATCTTGCTGGAGATCAGCATCTTGTTCTTCACCGCCTGGACCATCAGATCAAAGTATTTTGGCGCGACACTGTCTTCGCTGACAAACCAGGTGATCTTGTTGGTGCTGGCGTCAAACATCAGCTTGTCGGTCATAAAGCTCTGGTCAGTGAGAATGGCCATGTGCCGCCCGTTGGAGAGCACGTCGGTGCCGGCCAGAAGTCTGGAGTCATAATCCGCGCCGAAGAGGTTCAAAATCGTGGGCAGAATGTCGATGTTGCAGCAGTAGTTGCTGCATACGGTCGGGTTTTCCATCCCGGCGGCCCAGCAGACGAAGGAGTTCTTCATCTTGTCAAAGGGCGTTTGAAGCTCCTGGCCCAAAAGCTGCTCATACTCCCACTCAGACAGGCCGTAGGGGTAGTGGTCGCCGGTCAGCACGATCACCGTGTGATCGAGCATATCGTGTGCTTCCAGCTCGTCGAGCAGATATTCCATGGCGTATTCCAGCTCGAGGTTGCAGGCAATATAGGCCCGGCAGGCCTCGGGCAGATCCATGTCGTCGGTGGCCTCTTTGTTGCGCACGCACATGGGGTTGGAGTAGAAGTCGTAGCGGTAGTGACCCGAGAAGGTCATGTAGTAGGCCACAAACGGTTCGCCCGCCTCATAGATATAAGGCAGCGACTGCTCCATCATCTCCAGGTCCGACGCGGGCCAGTCGGTGGTAAAGGTCATGCCGTCGTTGGCAAAATAGCAGGTGTAGCCCATGTTGGGATGCGACTTGTCACGGCCGAAGTAGTCGCCCACATAGTTGTGGAAGGCAAGCGTCTGATAGCCCAGCCGCTGAAACAGGTTGCCCAGGCAGAAGGGGAGGTAGTTCTCGGATGAGACCATAAAGCTGTTGTCATACTTGCTGCGGCTCAGATCCGGGAACAGGCCCATGCTCAGGGAATATTCGCAGTTGGTGGTGGTGTTTGGGTAGCTGGTGTAGTAGTTGGTAAATACAATGCCCTCGTGGGTCAGCCGGTAGAGCGCAGGCGTGAGCTCCTCGCTCACAAACGCGGGGGAGTAGGACTCTGCGCAGATCTCGATGAGGTTGTAGCCCTTAAACATGCCGGTAAACTGGTTCTTTTCGGTACCCTGCTGGTTGGAGAAGTATTTGTTCAGCTCCAGAATGTCCTTGTCGCGGGTGTTGGCGTCAAGCTTGCCGAAATCGAGGTTCAAAATGTTGGGCGAGGTGTCAAGCTGCGGCTCGGTTTCGGCGGGCGCATTGGCCTCGGCGTTCTCATCGGACGGCTGGTTTTGCGTGGAGGCGTCGTCCGCCAAAGGCTCGCTCTCGAGAGCCGGCAGATCAAGCTCGTCTTCGCCAAAATCATCCAGGGTGTCTTCCTGCTCGCCGCCGGAGAAAAGCTGATGCTGGATCTCAAGCCGCATGGTGGTGATCACGCCGAAGCAGTTGACGCTCTGTTCGGTCTGGGTGTTGTTGTTGTGATAAAAATCGTAAGCGGTGAAGTAACCCGTTCCGCCGATGCGCAGCGAAAGAACGGTTCCCACCCACAAAAGCACCGCGCTCAGCGCGCAGAGCCCGACCGGCAGCCAGCCGGGGCGGCGATAACTATCGGGCAGCTTCTTGCCCCGGATGAGATCCAAAGCCAAAGGCAGCAGCATCAAAAGAAGCAGCCACCAGGAGCTGGCAATGGTCAGAAGCGTCTCCTTCCAAAAGCTCTTGACTGCGTCGCCGCCGAGCTTCATGAGCGACACCGAGTAGAAGGTGCCAAAGACACGGTTGAACACAAGCTGCGAGGCAAACAGAACGTACAGCACAATGGTCAGAACCAGCGTGAGGATCCGGTTTGCCTTTTGTGAAAACAGCGCGCTCAGCGCGGTCAGAAGCAGGGCGAAGACGATGGAGAAGGGGAATATGTACCCGGAAAAACCGGTAAAGCTCCGGTAGGATACCAGGTGCAGTGTGATCTCCCACAGAAGGACGGAGAAGAGCCAATACAGCAGGGGCAGAGCGCCGCTCAGCCGGCGCCGGGGGGAACGAGTTTCACTCATGTTGCGTTTACTTCCTTAAAAACATTTTTTCAGACGCTGCTTGCGGCAATCGTCGGTCTTGCCGCAGTGATAGCAAAGCTCGTTTTCGCAGCTACCGTCGCGGACAAAGCCGACCAGGTTTTCCACCGTGGTCTGAGCGATATTATGCAGCGCCTCCTGGGTCAAAAACGCCTGGTGCGAGGTCAAAATCACGTTTGGCATTGAGATCAGGCGGGCCAGCACGTCGTCGTTGAGGATGTGGCCGGAGTTGTCCTCAAAGAAGATGTCAGACTCCTCCTCATACACGTCCAGACACGCCGCGCCGACCTGGCGGGCCTTGATGCCCTCCAAAAGCGCCTCGGCGTCGATCAGCGCGCCGCGCGAGGTGTTGACGAGCACCACGCCCTTTTTCATCCGGGCGATGGTCTCGCGGTTGACCATGTGGCGGGTCTCGTCGGTCAGCGGGCAGTGGAAGGAGATGATATCGCTTTCGGCAAACAGACAGTCAAGGTCGACGTAGTCCAGCCCCGCGTCGGGGTTGGGGAATTTGTCATAGGCCAGCACCTTCATGCCAAAGCCCCGGCAGATGTCGATAAACACGCGGCCGATCTTGCCCGTGCCGACCACGCCCACGGTCTTGCCGTGCAGATCAAAGCCGGTCAGACCGTTGAGACTGAAGTTGTTGTCGCGCGTGCGGATATAGGCCTTGTGGATGCGCCGCACCGAGGTCAGAAGCATCGCCATCGCGTGCTCCGCCACCGCGTACGGGGAGTAGGCCGGCACGCGGAAGACATGGATCTTGCCAAAGCAGTGGCGCACGTCCACGTTGTTGTAGCCCGCGCAGCGCAGCGCGATCATGCGCACGCCATAGGCATAGAGCTTGTCGATCACGGCGGCGTTTACCGTGTCGTTGACAAAGACGCACACCGCGTCATAGCCGCGGGCAAGCTCTGCGGTGTCCTCGTTGAGCTTGGCTTCAAAGAATTTGAAGTGAACGCCTTCCTGCGCCCCAAAGGTCTCAAACGAGGGGCGGTCGTAGGGTTTGGCGTCGAAAAATGCAACGTTCATGGGATTGCTCCTTTCAAGGGGTGTTCAAAACCGCCTGCACCGCGGGAAACAGGCCAAGGCTTCTTGCCAGGATGCCGTGCATGCAGGCAATGGCAACGCCGTAGTTCACCATGCTCACACCCTGCGCGCGGGCCGTATCCATGCGGTGGGCCATGGCTTTTTCGTTGAGCATGCAGCCGCCGCAGTGGACCACCAGCGCATACGGGCTCAGATCCTCGGGGAAGGTCCCGCCGGAGGTGAACTCGAACGTAAGGTCCTTGCCGGTATAGTCCCGGATCCAGCCCGGCAGCTTCACCGTGCCGATGTCGTTGCACTGGCGGTGGTGCGTGCAACCCTCGGAGATGAGGACCTTGTCGCCGTCTTGCAGGGCGGAGAGCTTAGCAGCGCCGCGCACCAGCGTTTCCAGCTCGCCCTTGTAGCGGGCAAAGAGGATGGAAAACGAGGTAAGCGGAATTTCGTCGGGCACAAGGCGCGAGACCCGGCCAAAGGCCTGAGAGTCTGTGATCACCATGGCGGGGGGAGCGCGAAACGCGCCAAGCGTGCGCGAAAGCTCCTCCACCTGGCAGCAGACGACCGAGCAGTGCGCGTCGAGCACGTCGCGGATGGTCTGCTGCTGGGGCAAAATGAGCCGGCCCTTGGGCGCAGACTCGTCGATGGGGATCACAAGCACCACAGTGTCGCCCTCAGACAGCAGATCCGCCACGATGCGGCGCTGGGCGAGCCTGGCTGCGCGGCCAAGGTCTGCAAGGGCTTCTTTCAGCTCGTGAACGCCGCTGCCGGTCAGGGCGCTGAGATAGAGGAGGTTCTCTTTGGCCTCGGGCACTTCGGCAAGCAGGTCCGCCTTATTGTATGCGCAGATCACCGGGATCTTGCGCTCGGAAAGGCTGGAAAGCAGGCCCTGCTCCAGATCAGACAGCGGCAAAGCCGCGTCATGGACCAGCACAGCCACGTCGATGGAAGAAAGGATCTCGGTCGCCTTTTTGACACGAAGCGCGCCAAGCTCGCCCTCGTCGTCCAGACCCGGGGTGTCGATGATGACGACAGGACCCAGCGGCAACAGCTCCATCGCCTTTTTTACGGGGTCTGTGGTGGTGCCCTTGACCGGGGAGACCACCGCCAGATCCTGGCCGGTCACGGCGTTGACCAGGCTTGATTTGCCGGCGTTGCGCAGGCCGAAAAAGCCGATGTGCAGCCGCTCGGCGGATACCACGTCGTTCAGACTCATAGCGCCATCCTCAGAACCGGAAATCCCGGGCGTTGGAGTTTTTGATGGCCTCGATGTGCTCGGCTGCGATCTCGCGGGTGCGGTCTCTGGGGATCCGCTTGAGCTCTTCCTCAATGAGCCGATAGCCGATCTCGCGGGTTTCGTCGCTTGCGTAGTCCACAAGGTATTCGGTGAGCGTCATCAGCGCGTTGGGGTGGCAGCAGTTGAGGATCTGGCCGGATTTGCACAGGCTCATAAACCGGTCGCCCGTGCGGCCCTCGCGGTAGCAGGCGGTGCAGAAGGAGGGGATATGGCCGTGCTCCATCAGCCAGCGCACGACCTCGTCGAGCGAGCGCTGGTCAGACACGTCAAATTGCTCGGTGTCGTGCGGCCGCTCTTCGGGGCTGTAGCCGGCATAGCCGCCCACCGAGGTTCTCGAGCCGCCGCTGACCTGGCTCACGCCCAGGCGCAGCAGCTTGGATCTGGTCTGCTCGCTCTCACGGGTGGAGATGATGATGCCGGTGTAGGGCACTGCCAGACGGATGCAGGCCGTGATCTTGGCAAAGGTCTCGTCGGAGATGGAGTTGTCAAAGGCCGCGGGGTCGATGTCGTCGGCCTTTTTCACGCGCGGCACGCTGATGGTGTGCGGGCCCACGCCGTAGACAGCCTCAAGATGCTCTGCGTGCATCAGAAGGCCGGCGAACTCATAGCGGTACAGCTCCAGCCCGAACAGCACGCCCAGACCCACGTCGTCAATGCCGCCCTGCATGGCCCGGTCATGGGCCGTGGTGTGGTAATCATAGTCGTGCTTGGGTCCGGTGGGATGCAGCTTGAGATAGCTCTCTTTGTGGTAGGTTTCCTGGAAGAGAATATAGGTGCCGATGCCGGCTTCGTGGAGCTTGCGATAGTTTTCCACGGTGGTGGCGGCAATATTCACGTTGACGCGGCGAATGTCGCCGTTTTTGTGGTGCACGGAATAGATCGTGTGGATGCACTCGAGGATATACTCGATGGGGTTGTTGACCGGGTCTTCGCCCGCCTCGATGGCAAGGCGCTTGTGGCCCAGATCCTGCAGGGCGATGACCTCCTGCCGGACCTCCTCCTGGGTGAGCTTCTTGCGGGCAATGTGCTTGTTTTTCAGGTGGTAGGGGCAGTAGACGCAGCCGTTGACGCAGTAGTTCGACAGATACAGCGGCGCAAACAGGACGATGCGGTTGCCGTAGAAGGCGAGCTTGATCTCCTCTGCGATCTCATACATCCGCTCGATCTTTTCGGGGATGTCGCAGGCCAGCAGCACCGAGGCCTCGCGGTGGGTCAACCCGCGGCAGTAGCAGCCGCTGCCCTTCTTCACGGGGCGGGCTTTTTCCAGGATCTCGTCGATCAGGGCCACGTTGTGCTTGTTTTCATCGGCGTAACGAAGGGTTTCCCGGATCTCTTCGTCGTTGATAAACTCCTCCGGGAGGAGGGATTTGGGATCGTATTTTGCCATGATTATCCTTTCCAGGCCATGGGGTCGCCCCGGTGGGTCACAAGCTCGTACCCGACCGATGCCATACGGGCGGCCAGACAGCCTTTGCACTGGGCGCTCTCTTCGCCGGTGCAGATCTTATTGTCATAAAGCATGTATTTTTTGCGGACGCTGACAGGGGAGAGATTGGGCATCACCACGTTTGCGCCCGCCTGGATGCCCTTTTCGCGGCCAATGGGGTCCAGGGTGCCCAGGGCCGTGGTTGCAGGCAGAAGCAGCTCCGGCTCGATCAGCCGAAGGATGGACAGCAGATACAGCGTCAGCTCCACGCTGCCGCCGGGCTCGTTTGCAAAGGGCGTGTCATGGTGGGGGATAAACGGCCCGATGCCGCACATGGCGGGGCGGAACTGCTCGACAAACTTCAGATCGCGCGCAAGATCCTGCGCGGTCTGATGCGGCGAGCCCACCATAAACCCGCAGCCCACCTGATAGCCCAGCTCCTTCAGCACTTGCAGACAGCGCATCCGGTTGTCAAACGACAGCTCGGCCGGGTGGAGCGCTTCGTAGTGCGATTTTGTCGCAGTTTCGTGGCGCAGCAGATAGCGGTCGGCCCCTGCCTCGCGCAGGGCCTTGTAGCTCTCGTCGCTGCGCTCGCCCAAAGACAGCGTCACAGCGCAGTCCGGCCACCGGGCCTTGATCTGCGCAATCAGCGGGCAAAGCACCTCGTCTGTAAACCAGGGGTCCTCGCCGCCCTGCAGCACGAAGGTGCGAAAGCCGAGCGCATAGCCCTCTTCGCAGCACGAGAGGATTTCCTCCGGCGTAAGACGATAGCGCTGGGCAAGACGGTTGCTTCGCCGGATGCCGCAGTAGAGACAGTCATTTTTGCAATAGCTGCTGATTTCAATGAGCCCGCGCACATAGACCGCCGTGCCGTAGACGGCCTTGCGCACGCGCACCGCCGCCTCGCGAAGCTGCTGCGCAGCCTGAGGGGTTCGTTCTTCGATCAGGGTCTGATAATCCTCCAGGCGCAGGCTGTGCGCACATTCCAGCCTGCGGATGAGGGTGCTCAGGTCCGTCACAGATCAGACGTTGGAATAGGCGGTCTTGGCGCTGATGCCGGACAGGCTGCCGATCTTGCCGGCCAGGGCCGCAATGGTGTCTTGCGGGGCGTCCACTGCCAGGGAGATGATATTCACGCCCTTGGCACGGTAGGGGATGCCCATTCTGCCGATGATATATTCGCTGTAGTCGTGGAGCAGACGGTTGAGCTCCTCGACGGTGTCGTTGTTTTCCACGATGATGCTGATCACAGCCACTCTGGTTTCCATAGTATACCTCCATAAAAATTAGCCGCACTCCGGTGCGGCGTCATACTCGTGTGCGCACCTTTCCCCCGGACGAAGTCCTCATGTCAGGAAGCGCGTATATTTTACAGGAAGAAGCGTGAAAAGTCAATATAATAGTGCAAACAAACCGTAAATTTCCAAAAGAAACACTTGACAGATCGCGTTTCATTCTCTATAATATAGGAGATTTCGGGGTGTGGCGAAGTTTGGTATCGCGCTTGGTTCGGGTCCAAGAGGCCGTGGGTTCGAATCCCGCCACTCCGACCAACTTCGGCGCGTGAGCGGAACACATCACATCACTTTGCGGCAAAGCCGCAATACATCACTGTTTGCAAAGCAAACTACATCACTTGCGCCAACGGCGCAAACATCACTTTACAATTCTAATCTCATTTGGTATTTTAAAAAAGAAGTAGGCGATGTGCTATGTCTGAATCAAAACTTCGTGATCTCTCTATGGATTTCTCCGTCCAAATCATCAACCTTGTAAAAGACCTTAAATCCAAACATGAAACGGTAATCTCCAACCAGATCGGACGTTCCGGCACCTCCATCGGTGCTAACATATACGAAGCAAACTACGCGCAGGGAAAAAAGGATTTTATCTCAAAACTTGAGATCGCGCTCAAGGAAGCAAGTGAAACAGGGTATTGGCTTGAACTTCTGCAT
>ONCN01000003.1 GCA_900316335.1 uncultured Eubacteriales bacterium
GGGACACCTCTCTCTACGGTTAATGTTTGTGGTAAATTCATTAAACCATATTGGGGTGCCCTCTGTCTTTATTTTTCCTACAATTATTTTACACTAAGATCCCTTGCAATCCGAAAAAAACTGTGCTATTTTATGGGCAAGACACATACGTTCAAACCAGCGCGAAAACGGACCGATCGGGAAGGGGGCATGCGCCTTGCGGAGCAATCAGAGATGGAAGCTGGCGGGGCTTTTGCTGCTCGATCTTGTGTGGATCGGGTTTATCCTCTCACGCTCGATGAAGCCCGCTGCGGTGTCAAGCAGCGAAAGCGGCTGGGTGCTGAACCTGGTTCGGGCGGTTTTTCCGTTTGCCACCATGCACCTGGTGCGGAAGGCGGCCCATTTCATCGAATACTTTGTGCTGGGCGTTTTGCATGACGCCGTTTGGCGTACAGCCTGCAAATCAAATCTGCTCGTCCCAAGTCTTGCAGGCCTTTTTGTTGCGGCGGCGGATGAGCTGCTGCAGCGGAGCATACCGGGCCGAAGCGGTCAGCTATCCGACGTTGTGCTGGATTTCTGCGGCGTGCTCGCCGCCTGCCTTCTGATGCGACTTTTGCGCATACTGCGCGCAAAAACCAAAAAGACACAATAGCGTGCTTCTGATCCCGACTGCGAAGCCGGGATCTGTTTTTTGCGAACCGGGTCCCTCTTTGACAGGCTGTGGCATAGAATGTCAGGGAGGGAAGCGTATGTATGAAATCTATTTGACCCTGCGCTCGGTCACCGTGGCGCAGCGGGCGCGGGACGTTTGCAACCGTGTCGGGATCCGGTGCGTCATGCAAAGAAGTCCGCGCGCGCTGGCAACCAATGGGTGCGCCTATGCGCTGCGCCTGAGGCTTGCGGACGCAAGGCAGGCCCAAATGATGCTCGAGCGGGAGGGGATCCCCGTCAAGGGCATATACCAGAAAAAGCCGAGCGGGGAGTTTGTGCCATGGGCGCCCTGATCTATCTGGACAACGCCGCAACCACGCTGCGCAAGCCGCCTGAGGTGAAGCGTGCCGTCATGTGGGCCATGGAGCATTGTGCAAATCCGGGCCGGGGCGGCCACCGGGCGGCTGAGCTTGCGCAGGAGCAGGTCTATCGGACAAGAACGCGCGCCGCGCACTTTTTTGATACAAAACCGGAGCAGGTGTGCTTCACCATGAACGCCACGCACGGGCTGAATATCGCCATCCGCAGTCTGGTTGGCCCGGGCGACCGCGTGGTGATCTCCGGTTTGGAGCACAATGCTGTGACCCGCCCACTGCACGCGATCGGGGCACAGATCAGCGTTGTCAAAGCGCCGCTGTTTGATGCGGGAGCCTGGGCGGAAGCATTCCGCGCGGCGCTGAAGCCTGGAACGAAAGCGGTTGTTGTAAACCATGTGTCCAACGTCTTTGGCTGCGTGCTGCCGCTTGCGCAGATCGCCCGGATGTGCCGGGAGGCAAATGTGCCGCTGATTGTGGACGCTTCGCAATCGGCGGGAATCCTCCCAATCTCCATGACAGAGCTCGGGGCGGCCTTTTTGGCAGCGCCGGGCCATAAGGGGCTGATGGGCCCGCAGGGGACCGGGCTATTGCTCTGCGGCATGGAAGCGCAGCCGCTTCTGTACGGCGGCACAGGCAGCATGTCGGAAAGTCAGCGGATGCCGGATTTTCTGCCGGACCGACTTGAGGCGGGCACGTTGAACGTGCCCGGGCTGTGCGGCCTTGGCGCAGCTTTTCAGCATCTGGCCGCTTTGCCGCCGCACAGCACAGCGGCGCGGGAGAGGGAGCTTGTACGTGGGCTTGCCGCGAGATTGGAGGCCGTCGGCGCGAAGGTGTTTTCCGGCCCCGGCCAGGCGGGGGTGCTCTCGTTTCTTTTGCCGCAGCTCGATTGTGAGGAAGCGGCGCAGATGCTTTCACAGCGCGGCATTGCGCTGCGCGCCGGGCTGCATTGTGCGCCGCTTGCCCATCAAACCGGGAATACCCTGAAAACCGGAACCATTCGCGCCTCGCTTTCGTCTTATACGACAAAACAAGAGCTGGACGCCTTCATTCACGCCGTGGCGGAGCTGACCGGTTGATGAATTATTCCGTAAGAAAACTCTTGCTATTTATCCCGGTTTGGAGTATAATTTATAAGATAAATTGGATTTAGTCTGCTCTTAGCCGAAAATATGCCCCTTTGAGGAGCTTTGCATATGAAACAAATCATCAATTTCTTCAACAATCTGCAATATACCTTTCCAACGATCTCTGTGCTGGATATTCTGGATATCCTGCTCGTTGCGTTTTTGATCTACAATGTGATCAGCCTTATTCGCACCACGAGCGCTTACCGGATCGCAAAGGCCATTTTGTTTTTACTGCTGGCCTTCTTTGTCACAGAGATCTTCAATCTCCATACCCTTCACTATCTGCTTGACCGGATTTTGGCCTTGGGCTTTGTTGCGCTTGTCATCGTGTTTCAGCCGGAGCTGCGCCGCTTTTTGGAGCGCGTGGGCGGCCGGTCGCTGCGCGAGTGGATCTCCAAGCCAAACCTACAGGGCGACCAGATGGACGACTGCATCGACCAGGTGGTTTCTGCGTGTGAGATCATGTCCAAGGAGCGCGTGGGCGCTCTGATCGTGTTTGAGCGCGCCAACTCTCTGGAGCAGATCTGTCTGAGCGGCACCAGAGTGGACGCCGCGGTCTCGCAGGAGCTTATTCGAAACATCTTTTTCCCCAAGGCCTCGCTGCACGACGGCGGCATGATCATCCGCGACTGGCGCATTGAGGCTGCAGGGTGCGTTCTGCCCCTGTCTGAAAACAGAAGCCTCAGCACCGATCTTGGCACGCGGCATCGCGCCGGCGTCGGCATGAGCGAAAACTCTGACGCCGTGGTACTCATCGTATCAGAAGAGTCCGGCGCGATCTCCGTGGCCATTGAGGGGATGCTCAAGCGGCACCTTGCACCGCAGACGCTCAAAAAGCTCCTGATCCGGGAGCTTGGCGGCGCAGAAAAGAAGGAAACTATCCTTGACCGGATCAAAAACCACGCGAAGGGAGGGCAGAAGGATGATCAAGACGCACAATAAGATCCTTACCCTGCTTTTGTCCGTACTGGCGGCTGTTCTTTTGTGGATCTATGTGGTCTCCTCGGTGGCACCGGAAACCACCGGCACGGTCGGCAGCATTCCCATTACGGTCGACGGCGGCCTGACTTTGGAAGAGCGCGGCCTTGTCGTCACCGATCAGTCCGCCTCCCGCATGAGTCTGGAGCTCAGCACCTCGCGCAGCATTCTCTCCAAGCTGACGGCGGAGAATATCCGCATCACCGCCGATGCCAGCAAGATCCAGGAGGCAGGCGAATACAGTCTGAGCTGCAAGGTCACATTCCCGGACACCGTAAATGCCAATGAAATCGACATCATCCGCCGCAGCGTGGATATGGTAAAGGTAACGGTGGACAAGCTCGAGTCAAAAACCATCCCGATCACGCTGAATTGGACAGGCTCTGTCAAAGACGGGTATCTCTTTGAAGTGGAGACGGTTGTTCTGGACCCTGCCGAGGTCACCATTACCGGACCGAAGGCCGAGCTTGACAAGGTCAGCCAGGCCGTGGTCAACTATGATATTTCCGACCTTGACCAGACCACCATCGAGGTTTTGCCGCTCAGCTTGTGTGACGAAGAAGGCACAGAGGTGGAGCTATCCGAGCTTTGCTCGGCTTCTGTCGACGAGACGATGATGACCATGCCCATTGCCCGCACAAAGGAGCTGAAGCTCGAGGTCAAACTCATCGAAGGCGGCGGCGTGAAGGCCGAGAACGCCAAGGTCACGCTCGACGTTGAGACCATCCACGTCAAGGGCGCAGCTACGGTGCTTGATCAGATGGAAGACACCTTTGTCGTTGGCTCGATTGATCTGGCCGAGGTGCTTGACCGGGAGGAGCGCACGTTTGAGCTGACGCTGCCTGCCGGCGTGAGCAACATCAGCGGCGAGACTGAGGTGACAGCCACGATTGTGGTCACCGGGGTCCTTCGGGCTGAGTTCAACGTTTCTAACATTGAGATCGTCAATCAGCCCGGCGGCAATCTGCACGCCGAGACCTCCACGCGCACGGTAAAGGTTATGATCCGCGGCGCAACGTCAGAGGTACGGTCCATGACGGTCAACGATATCCGCATTTTGGTGGATCTGACCGGATATGATCAGACCGGCGCCTACACAGTTCCGGGCCGCGTTGTGATCAGCAAATTCCCCGGCGTGGGCGTGGTCGGCACGGTCGAGATCGGCGTGACCATTACCCACAGCGGCGAAGTCGATTTCGAAGAGGGCTGATCGGTCTTTCGCGCCTGAACCGGCGTGACCGCCGCCCGGAAAGAGAGGGTTGCGCATGTTCGGATATATACGCCCAAGAAAGGACGAGCTGCGCATCAAGGACTATGACCGCTACCACAGCGCCTATTGCGGGCTGTGTCGTCACCTTGGAAAGACCTACGGCTTTCCTGCGAGGTTTCTGGTCAACTATGATATGACCTTTTTGTATCTGCTGTTATCCGGCGGCGCACGGCGCGGCGAAACCCGGCGCTGCTGGTGCCCGGCAAGGTGCCTTGGGAAAAAGCCCTGTATCCTCGATGAAGAAGGGTATGCCGAGGTCGGGGCGAGAACGGTAATCTTCTGCTGGCATAAGCTGGCCGACGACACCCGTGACGGCGGCTTCTTCAAGCGCGCAGGCTGCCGGCTGCTGCGGCTGGTTTATCGCCGGGCACATCGCAAGGCGGCGAAGCTCCTGCCGGACTTTGACCGTCTGTGCGAGCAGGAGCTTGGCAGACTTTCCACGCTCGAGGCCGAGCGCTGCCCGGATCTTGACCGCGTCTGCGACCCGTTTGCTGTGCTGGTGCAATCCTGCGGCGGACACACGGGAGATCCTGCGCAAGACCGGCCGCAAGAGCTGCTTTTGTATCAACTCGGGCGGTTTATTTACCTTGCCGATGCGCTGGACGATCTTGCCGAAGATCTTCGGAACAATCAATATAACCCCCTGCAATACCGATTCGGCACGCAAAACGGCACGCTGCGGGCGGAAGATCTGGACTATCTCACGCAGCTTATCGAGGGCTCGATCAACCTCTGCGGCTCGGCGCTTGAGCTGCTTGACCTGGGCGAGCAGCGCCCTGTTCTGGAAAACATCGTTTACCTTGGCCTGAGCGCGGTCTTTTCCGCGGTGAAGCAGGGCCGATTTCATCACAAAGATAAGATCTGAACCGATCAAGGAGGTCACCCATGAAGGATCCTTATGAAGTTCTGGGCGTTTCCCCCAATGTCTCAGACAGCGAATTGAAAAAAGCGTATCACGCGCTTGTCAAAAAGTATCATCCGGATAACTACGCAAACAATCCCCTTGCGGATCTGGCCTCTGAAAAGATGAAAGAGATCAACGAGGCCTATGACACCGTGACCAAAGCCAGAGCCTCCGGTCAGAGCCAGGGCGGATATACCGAGTATAGCTACGGCCAGAGTGCGGGCGGCTATCAGAACGGCTACCAAAGCAGCGGGGCAGGCTCGTATCAGCAGATCCGCGCGTATATCAACGCGGGCCAGCTTGACGCTGCGATGTCACTTTTGAATTCCATCCCGAACCGGGATGGGGAGTGGTACTATCTGCGCGGCGAGATCGCCTATCGCAGGGGCTGGCTGGACGAGGCCAGGCAGAATTTCCAGATGGCGTGCTCCATGTCCCCGGGAAATGTGGAATACCAAAGAGCCCTGTCTGTCGTCCAGGGCGGGTTTACGCCGTATCGCAGCGTGAACTATCAAAGAAGCGACCTTGACACCGCCTGTGATATCTGCAACGCGCTTATGTGTCTGAACTGCCTTTGCGGAGGCTGCGGCCGATGAAGCCCGTGCGAAAGCTGACCATCAGCGGCATGATGACCGGGCTTTGCCTGGCGCTTCTGCTGCTTGGCACAGCGGTCCCCCAGATGGCCGTGTCCTTTGCGGCCATGGCGGGGCTTGTCCCTGCACTGGTCGTGCTTACCTGCGGCAATTGGTGGGCGCTGGGCGTGTATGCAGCGGCGTCGGCACTGTCGTTTCTGCTTCTGCCGGGTCGCGCGCCGGGTGCAATGTTTTTGTGTTTGTTTGGGCACTATCCCATCTGGAAAAGCCTCATCGAACGCCGCTTTGACAAGCGCCTTATACGCGCAGCGATCAAGCTTGCAGGCTTTGCATGCTGCCTTTTTGTGCTGTATGCCGCGTTTCGCTCGCTTTTGTTCGATCCGGTCTCACCGGTCCTGTTTTACAGTGAAAGCGTTTGGATGATGGCAGGCGCGTTTGTCCTGGCGCTGATCGTATTGTTCTTGTATGACTACGCGTTTACGATCCTGATCGGATACGTTCGCGCGAGACTATTACCCCGTATCCAAAAAAGGAGTTGATTTCTTGGTAAAAAGCATGACAGGCTACGGACGGGCCGTTGCCGCCTTTGAAGACAAGCAGATCACCGTCGAGATCCGGTCTGTGAACAACCGCTACCTCGACTGCACGGTGAAGCTGCCCCGGCTTTACGCCTTTGCCGAAGACAACGTCAAGCAGCTTGTGAAAAAGGCTGTGACCCGCGGCAAGGTGGACGTGTTTGTCACAGTTTCCCTCACGCAGGGAACGGACGTCACCATCTCGCTCAACCGCCCGGTGCTCGAGGGCTACCTTGCAGCCATGCGGCAGATCGCAGCAGACTACCAGGTGACGGACGACATCACCGTCAACGCGCTCAGCCGTCTTCCCGAGGTCTTCACTGTGGAAAAGGCGGAGCAGGATGAAGCGCTGATTTTGTCGCAGCTTCTCGAGGTCACAGGCCAGGCGCTTGACCACTACACCGCCATGCGCACGCTTGAGGGCGAGGCCCTTTGCCGCGACCTTCGGCAGAAGGCGGCCAACGTCGAGCAGCTTGTCTGCTGCGTTGAGCAGCGCAGTCCCCAGACCGTTGCAGAGTATCGCGCCAAGCTGGAGGCCCGTATGCAGGAGGTCCTCTCCGGCGTTGCCGTGGACGAGGCGAGAATTCTCACCGAGGCCGCGATCTTTGCCGATAAGGTTGCCGTAGACGAGGAGACCGTTCGCCTTCGCAGCCATCTCAAGCAGTTGGATCAGATGCTGCAAGCCTCCGAGCCTGTGGGCCGAAAGCTGGATTTCCTCATGCAGGAGATCAACCGTGAGACCAACACCATCGGCTCGAAGTGCTCAGATCTGGAGCTTTCCAAGGTTGTGGTCGAGATCAAGGCGGAGCTCGAAAAGATCCGCGAGCAGATCCAGAACATCGAATAAGCGGGAGGATCGGACATGAAGCTGATCAGCATTGGATTTGGCAATCTGATTTCCGCCCAGAGATTGCTTGCCGTCATCAGCCCGGATTCCGCTCCGGTCAAGCGTATGATCCAGGAGGCGCGGGATCGCGGCATGCTCATTGACGCAAGCTTCGGGCGCAAGACGAAGGCAGTATTGATTATGGATACCGATCACGTCATTCTCTCGGCCAATGAGCCAAAGACCATTGCCGCCCGCTGGACAGAACAGGAGGATACCATTGAAGAAGGGTAACTTGATCGTGATCTCCGGCCCATCCGGCGTGGGCAAGGGAACCGTGGTAAAGGCCTTGATGCAGCGCCACGACAAGCTGCGTTTTTCCGTCTCCGCAACGACCCGGGCCATTCGTCCCGGCGAGGTGGACGGGGTAAACTACTATTACATCACCAAAGAGCGCTTTGAGCAGATGATCGCAAACGACGAGCTGCTTGAACACGCCCGATACGTGGATAACTACTACGGCACCCCCGCAGCTCCGGTGGATCGCCTTCTGGAAGAGGGCTATGACGTCATCCTGGAGATCGAGGTCCAGGGCGCGTTGCAGGTGAAGCAGCGCAGGCCCGAAGCGGTCCTGATCTTCATTGCCGCGCCCTCCTTTGACGAGCTGGCCCGCCGTCTGCGCGGCAGAGGCGACACCGCAGAGGACCAGATCCTCCAGCGCCTGGAGACTGCGCACACCGAATACAGCGCCGCCACGTCGTATGACTATGTGGTGGTCAATGACTACGTTGACGAAGCCGTGGACGAGATCCTTGCAATTCTCACCGCGGAACGACTGAAAGCAAATAAACAAACGCAAATCCTGAAGGAGGCAAATGAATATGCTGTATCCCCCAATGTCTGAGCTTTTGACCCATATTGACAGCCGGTATCTTCTGGTGAATGTGGTTGCGCGCCGCGCACGCCAGATCGCCATTGAATCCAAAGAGTTCGGCGAACCCCTGACGGAAAAGCCCGTCACGCTTGCCATTCGTGAGGTTGCTGAAGGCAAGCTCTGCGCCGAGGTCAAGAAGGAATACCTGCGCTGAGCGCCCGTAAACCAGCAATGATCGCCCAAGTTGCCCTGTCGGGACTGATCTATGCCATCGACCGTCCCTATGCGTATCAGATCCCGGAAGGGATGACGGTTCGCCCGGGGATGCGCGTCATGGTGCCCTTTTCCCGCGCAGACCGCGAGACCGAGGGCATGGTTTTGGAGCTTGCAGACGAGCTTCCGCCGGGCGCAGAGTCGGTCAAGCTCAAACCCATCCTTGCCATCCTTGATCCGGAGCCTGTGATGGATGCGCTTATGCTTCGCCTTGCGGCATTTCTGCGTGAGCGGTACTTCTGCACCTTTTATGACGCAATCCGGGTCATATTGCCGGCAGGCGTGTGGCTGAAGAGCAAAGAGCGTTATGCGCTTGGCAAGCTTCCAAAGGATTACGAGCAGAAGCTCAAGGACCGGCCGGAGGCGCTGAGGCTGCTGCAAGCCGTCAGTGACGCAGGCGGCGCCTTGGATGCAAACAGCTTGTTCCGGCTATTCCCCGAGCGGGAGACGTTCGAACGGGAGCTTCGCTACCTGTGCCAAAAGCGGTATCTTAAAGCACACACCGAGCTGCTGCAAAAGCAAAGCGACAAGACCGAACCCATTCTTCAGCTTGCGGTCGACCCGGAGCAAGCGCTGGACTTCTGCCAGAAAAAACGCCGCGCCGCGCCGATGCAGGCCTCTGTGATGGAGCTTTTGGCCACGGTAGGGGAGATCTCCATGAAGGAGCTGTCCTATTTTACCGGGGCAAAGACCGGCACGATCAAGGCGCTGCAGCGGATCGGGTTTTTGACTGTCACGCAGCAGGAGGTCTTGCGCCGCACGCAGCTCAGCCCGTTGGAGCAGGCGCCGGAATTCCGACTCAATGAGGAACAGGATGCGGTTGTCCGGGGCTTAAAACGGGATATGGGTTCTGATACGCCCGGCGTTGCCCTGCTGTACGGTGTAACCGGCTCCGGCAAGACGGCGGTCTACATCCATCTGATCCGCCATTGCCTGGAGCAGGGCCGATCGGCCATGCTGTTGGTGCCGGAAATCGCACTCACACCGCAGCTTCTGAGCCTGTTTTCCGCGTGCTTCCCCGATCAGATCGCCGTTTTGCACAGCAGTCTGCGGGTGGGGGAGCGCTACGACGCATATAAGCGCATCCAGCGCGGCGAGGCCCGCGTCGTCATCGGGACCCGCTCGGCGGTCTTTGCGCCCATTGTCCGACCGGGGCTTCTGATTTTGGACGAAGAGCAGGAGCACACCTATAAATCCGAAAACAGCCCGCGCTATCACGCGCGGGAGGTCGCGATCTACCGCGGCAGCAGAGAAGGGGCGCTGGTCTTGCTGGGCTCCGCCACGCCCAGCATAGAGACCATGTACCGCGCAAAGCAGGGCCTTTACCGCCTTTATACGCTCTCAAGCCGATTCAACGGCATGGAGCTTCCCAAAGCCGCGTTGGTCGACATGCGGCAGGAGCTGCAAAACGGCAATCAGACCGCCGTGAGCGGTCCGCTCGCACAGGCCATCCGGGAGCGGATGGCGCGCAAGGAGAAAACCATCCTGCTGCTCAACCGGCGGGGCGGAAACCGCCTTGTGATGTGCGTCGACTGCGGCAGCGTCCCGCAATGTCCCAGGTGCAGCGTCAATCTGACCTACCACATGGCCAACGACCGCCTCATGTGTCATTATTGCGGCTATGCTCAGCCCATGCTCCAGACCTGTCCGTCCTGCGGCGGACATCTCAAGCGCGTCGGCGTGGGGACGCAGCAGCTTCAGTTCGATTTGGAACAGATGTTCCCGGACCGGGAGATCCTTCGTATGGATGCAGATACGATCTCCGCGACCTGTCCACATGAAAAGCTGCTCAGCCGCTTTGCCGAGGAGGATATCCCCGTTCTGATCGGCACTCAAATGGTTGCCAAAGGCCTCAATTTTGAGGACGTGACCCTTGTTGGGGTCGTGGATGCGGATGCGTCGCTGTATCTCGACCACTTCCGCGCCTCAGAAACGACCTTTTCGCTCATCACGCAGGTAGTGGGGCGATCCGGTCGCGGCGAAAAATCCGGGCAGGCTTTGATCCAGACGCTCACCCCGAAAAACTCGGTTTTGCGCCTTGCGGCCGAGCAGGATTACAACGCCTTCTATGAAAGCGAGATCCATCTGCGCGAGGTGCGCAGCTTTCCTCCGTTTTACGATATGATCCAGATTGGCTTTGTCGGCAGCCCGGAAGAGCATGTGCGGCGCTGCGCGCAGGTGTTTGCCCGAACGCTGTGGCAGCATCTGGAGAGCAGCGGATTAAACCGGCAGACTGCGGATCTGTTTGGCCCCGCTCCGGCCCCTATCGTGAAGATCAACAACAAATACCGATACCGTCTGACGCTGCTGTGCAAAAACAGCAGACAGCTTCGTCAGATCCTGTCCAGGCTGCTCCAATCCTTCGCCAAGTGGAAGGAGGCAAAGAGCGTCACCGCCTTTGTGGACGTCAACGGTTATGAATAAGAGGTAGAACATGGCATTACGTAAAATCATCACTGTGGGCAATCCCACGTTAAACAAGACCTGTCGTCCCGTCACCAACTTTGACGAACGCCTGGCCACGCTCATTGACGACATGAAGGAAACCTTGATCCAGGCCAACGGCGTTGGTCTGGCTGCGCCGCAGGTTTCGGTGCTGCGCCGCGTCGTTGTGGTGGATATCGGCGACGAGATCATCGAGCTGGTCAACCCCCGTATCCTCGAGCAAAGCGGCGAGCAGGACGGCTTGGAGGGCTGCCTGAGCGTGCCCGGTCAGTATGGGCAGGTCAAACGGCCCAACTATGTGAAGCTTGAAGCCCAGGACCGCAACGGCGACTGGTACGAGTATGAGGGTGAGGAGCTGATTGCCCGCTGCTTCTGCCATGAACTGGAGCATCTGGACGGCCACCTTTATACGGAGAAGGCCTATCACATGCTCACCGAAGAAGAATACGAAGCCTTGATGCACGCTGACGAGGAGGAGGCGGAGGAGCAGGCATGAGACTTGTCTTTATGGGCACACCGGCCTTTGCCGCCACCTGTCTTTCCGCGCTGCTCGAAACCGGGCATGAGATCATCGGCGTCTATACCAAGCCCGATACCCCCAAAAACCGCGGCATGAAGATGTCCATCTCCGAGGTCAAGGAGGTTGCGCTCCGGCATGGTCTGCCGATCTATCAGCCGCAGACGTTCAAGGATGAAGCGGTCCGCCAGACGCTGCGCGAGCTTGCGCCGGATCTGATCATTGCAGTCGCCTACGGCAAGATCCTGCCAAAAGCTGTGCTTGAGATCCCGCCCAAGGGCTGCATCAACATCCACGGCAGCATTCTGCCCGCCCTTCGCGGCGCTGCGCCGGTGCAGTGGGCCGTTTTAAACGGTCTGCGTGAAACTGGCGTCACCGCAATGTATATGTCCCCCGGCATGGACGAGGGCGACGTCATTGAGATCCGCAAAACCCCTGTGGACCCCGCTGAGACCGCAGGAGAGCTGATGGACCGCCTTGCTGTCATCGGCGCTTCTTTGTTGTGCGATACCGTCCGTGCGATCGATCAGGGAACGGTGCATCGCACACCGCAGGATCCGGCGCTTGCGAGCTATGCGCCGATGCTGACCAAGGAACTGTCCGAGATCGACTGGACCAAGACCCAATGGGAGATCCTCTGCCAGATCCGCGGCCTCAATCCCTGGCCGATTGCCACCACGACCCTGGGCGGCACCTTCTTTAAGATCTACGCCGCCGAGCCCTGTGAGGGCAGCGGCGCCGAGCCCGGGCAGCCCATTGCGCTGAACAAACGCGGCCTGGTGGTCAGCTGCGGCGACGGTGCGGTTCTGATCACCAGACTCCAGGCGCAGGGCGGCAAGGTCCTGGCCGCACCGGACTATTTCCGCGGGCATCCCATCACCTTATATCGGGAGTAATTCATGACTGCAAGAGACACCGCGCTTTCCGTTTTGATCGCCTGCCGCAGAGAGCAGGCCTGGTCGGACGGGAGCTTAAAGCGCCAGATCGCAAAGGATAAGCTTGACCGCCGCGACGCGGCTTTGGCAACCAGGCTTTGCTTCGGCGTGCTGCAGAACCGGCTTTTGCTGGACGAATGGATCGGCCGATTTTTGCGCTGCGCACGGTCTGATCTGCAGCCGGTGGTGCTGGATATCCTGCGTCTTGCTGTCTACCAGATCTGTTTTATGGACCGGATCCCTGCCTCGGCAGCGGTGGACCAGGCGGTCGAGCAAGGCAAGCGCCTGGCGAACCGGCAAGCCGCAGGCCTCATCAACGGCGTTTTGCGCAATATGCTTCGCCAGCCGGAGCGCCTGACGCTTCCGGAGGACCTTTCCCTGCGATACAGTCACCCGCAGGAGCTGGTTTCGCTTCTATCTCAGGCGGTCCCGCCAAACGAGCTGGAAGCGCTCTTGCAGACGGATAACACCTGGCCCGAAACCACGGTGCAGATCAACACGACCCGGGCCACCGCCGAACAGGCGACAGCCGCTTTGAGCCGGGAGGGATTTACCTGCAAGTCTCATCCGTGGCTGTGCGACTGTGTGATCCTCTCTGGCGGCTCAATCGAAGCGAGCGCTGCATATTCTGACGGCTGGATCTATGCGCAGGACCCTGCCGCGCGGCTTGCCGTGCTTGCAGCCGGCCCGCGGCCCGGTATGCGGGTTTTGGATTGCTGCGCTGCGCCCGGCGGCAAGAGCTTTGCCGCGGGGATCTGCATGGAAGGCAGGGGAGAGATCCTCTCGTGCGACATCCATCCGCACAAGATCAAGCTCATTGAACAAGGCGCCAGGCGCCTGGGGCTGGAGCTGATCCACGCGCAGGTGCACGACGCGGCATCTGAAGAGCAGGGATGGGCTGATGCGTTTGATCTTGTGATCGCCGACGTCCCTTGCTCCGGCCTTGGCGTCATCCGGAAAAAGCCGGATATCCGTTATAAGCCCGTCGAGCCGATGGCCCGTCTGCCCGAGATCCAAAAGGCCATTCTGCGCACGCAGGCCCAATACGTCAAGCCCGGCGGCGTGCTGCTCTACAGCACCTGCACCATTCTGCCGAGGGAAAACCAGGCTGTTGTCGAGGCCTTCCTGCGGGACCATCCCGCGTATTCGCTCCAGCCGTTTTGTCTTAGCGGCGATCTTTGTGCGCCGGACGGTATGCTCACGCTTTACCCGCATATCCACGGAACCGACGGCTTTTTTGTTGCCAAGCTCAGGAGGAACCCTTGAAAGAAGATATCAAATCCATGACGCTGCAAGAACTTGAGGACATGCTCAAGGCCATGGGCGAACCGAAGTTCCGTGGAAAACAGGTCTTTACCTGGCTGCACAGAGGCGTGACTGACTTTTCGGCCATGACCAACCTGCCGGGGAGCCTGCGCGAAAAGCTGGATGCCCGCTGCTTCATCACTGCGCCCGTCGTTGTGCGGAAGCAGGAATCCAAACTGGATGGAACCATCAAGTATCTTTGGCGTCTTGGAGACGGAAACTGTGTGGAAACCGTTCTCATGCGCTACCACCACGGCAATTCCGTTTGCATCTCCTCCGAGGTTGGCTGTCCCATGGGCTGCGCGTTCTGCGCCTCTACCATCGGAGGCCTTGTAAGAAAGCTCACGCCCGCCGAAATGCTGGACGAGGTCTTGTTCACACAGCTTGATTCCGGTCTTGAGATCTCAAACATTGTACTCATGGGCATCGGCGAGCCCTTGGATAATTACGACACGGTCCTGCGTTTTTTGAGTCTGGTCAACAGTCCGGAGGGTCTGAACATCGGCATGCGGCACATCAGCCTGTCTACCTGCGGCATCGTGCCCCGGATTTTGGACCTTGCCGCGCAAAAGCTGCAGCTTACGCTCTCGGTTTCCTTGCACGCGCCGGACGATGAGACCAGAAATACGATCATGCCGGTCAATCGCCGTTGGAGCGTAGACACCTTGTTGGATGCTTGCCGCATCTACTTTGAGCAGACCGGGCGTCGGATCTCATTTGAGTACGCCATGATCCGGGACGTCAACGACACCAAGGCCGCCGCCCAGCTTTTGGTAAAAAAGCTCAAAGGCATGCAGGCCCACGTGAATTTGATCCCGCTCAATCATGTGGAGGAAAGCCCGCTTTTGCCCAGTGACCGTGCAAGCGTGCTGCGCTTTCAGCAGACGCTGGAGCAAAACGGAATTACCTGTACCGTACGCCGGACGCTTGGCAGCGATATCGACGCCTCCTGCGGACAGCTCCGGCGGAAGTACGAAACAAGCAGCGCAAACCCGATTTGAAAGAGAAAGGAGTTGGCAAGGATGGAGGTTTGGGGCCTGACCGATCCCGGTTTGGTACGCGCGCAAAACCAGGACTACTATCTTACCATGCGGCTGAGCAAAACCGCGCTGGCCTGTGTCGTGTGTGACGGTATGGGCGGAGCGAAATCCGGCAATGTGGCCAGTAAGCTGGCGGCGGAGGTGTTCTTTGACGAGTTGAAGCGCTCCTATCGCCCGGAGCTTGAGCCGGACCGCATCTGCAATCTCCTGAACACCGCCGTGACCATCGCCAACACTGCGGTCTATGAAAACTCTCTTCTGAGCCCGGATATGAACGGCATGGGCACCACGCTTGTGGCCGCTGTGCTGACCGGAAAACGGGCCTGCTTTGCAAACGTCGGTGACAGCCGGGCATACCTGCTCAACGGCGACGGCGTCAAGCGGATCACTGTGGACCATTCGCTGGTCGAGCTGATGGTCCAGCGCGGCGAGCTCACCCAGGAGCAGGCAAAATCCTACCCCGGCAAAAACTTCATCACCCGCGCGGTGGGCACAGAGCCCACCATCGAATGCGACACCTTTACGCAGGATCTGAAAAGCGGCGACTGCATCCTGCTGTGTACCGACGGGCTGACCAATCAGCTTGCCGACCAGGAGCTTCTGTTTGAGGTGGTTCATGGCGTACACAAATCGGACTGCTGCCGCAGACTCATCAACATTGCCCGCGACAGGGGCGCTCCGGATAACGTGACAGCGGTTTTGATCGCCTGCTGACACGATCAGGAAGGAGGGAAATCAGATTGGATAAATATATCGGAAAGCTGCTTGACGGCCGCTATGAGGTGCTTGAGATCATCGGCATCGGCGGCATGGCAGTGGTTTATCGCGCGATGGACCACAGGCTCAATCGCCTTGTGGCCATTAAGATTTTGAAGGACGACTATTCCAACGACGCGGAGTTCCGCCGCCGTTTTCACGGGGAGTCTCAGGCTGTCGCTATGATGTCTCACCCCAATATTGTCAACGTCTATGACGTTTCCAAAAACGAGGGAATGGACTATATCGTCATGGAGCTCATTGACGGCATCACCCTCAAGCAATATATGGAAAAGAAGGCGCCGCTGTCCTGGCGGGAAACGCTGCATTTTTCCATGCAGATCGCCAAGGCGCTGGAGCATGCCCACAGCCGGAACATCATCCACCGGGACATCAAGCCGCATAATATCATGATCCTCAAGGACGGCAGCGTCAAGGTGGCCGATTTCGGCATAGCGCGCGTGGCCTCCTCGCAGAACACGCTGACCAAAGAGGCGCTGGGCTCTGTGCACTATATCTCTCCCGAGCAGGCCAGAGGCGGGCGTGTGGACAACCGCACCGACATCTACTCGCTCGGCGTGGTGATGTATGAGATGCTCACAGGCCGGCCGCCCTATGACGGCGAAACCCCGGTGAGCGTTGCCATTCAGCACATCAACGGCACGCCGTTGTCTCCGTCGCTGCTCAACAGCTCCATCCCCACCGGCCTTGAGCAGATCACGATGCACGCCATGTGCTCTGATCTCAATATCCGCTACGCCTCAGTGACGGATATGCTCAAGGATATGGAAGAATTCCGCAAAAACCCTGCCATCCGCTTTACCTTCCTGCCGCAGGGCGTTTCCGTTGTGTCAAACGCACCCAGCAGACCCCAGAGCAACCGGCCCGCAGTCTCCAAGCCCCGCCAGGAGGAGCTTGAGCGAGAGTACGCCATCGAAGACCGGCAGGAGCGCAGCAAGCGCATTCTGATCGTGGTGGGCATCGTGCTTGCCGTGATCGCGCTGATCGGACTTGTGGTGCTGATCATGAGCCGTACCAGCGGCGAGAGCAGCACCGAGCCCTCCGAGGAAGAGGAATTGATCGTCCCGCAGATGATCGGCCAGATCTGGGACGAGGTTCCGGCGGATAAATATCCCGGCTTTGTCTTTGTGGTCAACGACGACTCGTATATCTACAGCACCGAATACCCCGAGGGTGTGATCTGCGATCAATCGGTGCCTGCCGGCCGCCCGGCAAAGCCCGGCAAAGAGATTTATCTCTACATTTCCAAGGGTGAACAGACCGACAAGATGCCGGATCTGATCAAAAAATCCGAGGAATATGCCAAGGCTTACTTTAAAGCCCTTGAGATCAAGCTGACGCCGCTGACCGAGAAGGAGTACAGCGACGACGTGGAAGAGGGCTATGTGATCCGCACGGATCCCGAGCCCGGCGCAACGCTCAAAGCGGGCCAGATCGTCACGATCTACGTCAGTAAGGGGCCCGAATTCAAAAAATTCAAGATGCCAAGCGTGGAGGGCAGCGAGTCGAGCACCGCAGTGGCGACCCTTGAAGGCTTGAAGCTTGAGGTCACCACCCGCGAGGAATACAGCAGCACCGTCAAAGAGGGCTTTGTCATCTCTCAGACGCCGCCCAGCGGCACGGAGGTGCAGGAGGGGACTGTCGTTACCCTGGTCATCTCCAAGGGCAAGCAGACCGTTACCATGCCCTATGTGGTGGGCTATACCAGCTCCAGCGCGCAGGATATGCTTCAGAATTTGGGCTTGAGTGTTGTAATCAACCGCGAATACAGCCACAGCGTGACAGAAGACCACGTCATCAACCAGAGCTATGGCAGCGGCGCCGAGCTGATCCCCGGCACGCAGGTGACGCTCACCGTCTCGCTTGGGCCCGAGCCCGTTCCGACAGAGCCGCCGACAGAGTCCACCGAGTCCCCCATCGACACAGTCCCCGAAGAGCCGGTGGAAACCGACCCGGAGGGTTGACGGAGGTTGCGGTTGAAGGGAATTATCATCAAAGCGCTCAGCGGCTTCTACTATGTTGCGGCAGAGGATCGGATCATCACCTGCCGCGCGAGGGGAAAATTCCGGAAAACCGGAGAGGTGCCCTGTGTGGGCGACCGCGTGGAGGTATCGCTGACCGGCGCGCAGGGCACAGTCGATCGGATTTTGCCGAGAAAAAACGTCCTGCTGCGGCCTGCAATCTCCAATCTCGACGCGCTGGTCCTGCTCATTTCCAATGTGCCTCCTGTGACCGAACCGTTTTTGGTGGACCGCGTCACGGCGATCGCGTGCCGCCAGGGAATTGAGCCGATCATCTGCGTGAGCAAATGTGACCTTGACCCTGCCGACCGTCTGAGCGGGATCTATCAGCATGCGGGCTTCCCGGTGGTCAGAACCAGCGCTGTGACCGGGCAGGGACTCGATGCGCTCAAAGCGCTGCTGCGGGGAAAGACCGTGTGCTTTACCGGCAACTCCGGCGTGGGCAAGAGCGCGCTGCTCAGCGCCCTTTGCCCGGAGCTTGCGCTCAAAACCGGCGAGGTTTCCGACAAGCTGGGCCGCGGCCGGCATACGACGCGGCACATTGAGCTCTATCCCGCAGGCAAGGATACCTACATCGCTGATACGCCCGGCTTTTCCTCCTTCGACACCGAGCGCATGGAGCTCATTCTGAAGGAGGAGCTTGCCGACGCATTCCCGGATTTTGCCCCGTATCTGGGCAAGTGCCGGTTTTTGGACTGCGCGCATCTGAAAGAGCCCGATTGCGCCGTTCTGGCTGCCCTGGCCCGCGGCGAGATCGAACCCACCCGCCATCAGAGCTATGCAAAGCTCTATGAGATCTCATCCCAGATCAAGCTTTGGGAACACAAAGAACCCGAAAAACGCTGACCGTGTACGGCCAGCGTTTTTTGCGCCCATCGGGCAGGATTTGTCCGCATAGGCAGGCAAGCTTCCGCATATGGTTACACCAGAACCTACAAGGAGTGAATGACCATGGAGCTTACCTTTCGCGATACCACCTTTGACTACCTTTCCGAGACGGTCAGCGAGCCCCAGTACCAGGAGCTGACCGGTGAAGTGATCCTGCCGGATACCATGCCGGACGTCGGTGCGATCGAGGACTGCTTCGGCGTGGTATTGGTGCAGACCAAGACGATCGAGTCCGGCACGCTCACCGCGGCGGGCGGGATCCGCTGCGGGATCCTCTACCGTGCCGAGGGGGGATCGGATCTGCTGCGAGCGGAGCTGTATCTTCCGTTTTTGGCGCGAAAACAGATCCAAAGCGACTCGGACAGCGTGTTTTTCTACTGGAGCTGGCTCAAAAGCCTGGATGCAAGGATGGTCAACCCCAGAAAGATCCTGGTCCGGGGTGAGCTTGGCAGCGAATTCACCCTGCTCAGTCCCAAGACCTGTGTGATCCAGACGCTTGAAAAGCCGCATCCCGCCCTGGCCTGCAAGGAGGTCACCTATCCCATGACGCTTCCCGTCGCCTGGAGCGAGCGGGAGCTGACACTCACCGATGAGATCCTGCTGCCCGACCAGATGCCGGATATCGAGCAGCTTTTAAAATGGGACCTTGTCATCACCGTGGATGAAAGCCGGATCATCGGCAGCAAGGTCGTGTTCAAGGGCAACTTTCTGCTGCGCTGCCTGTATTCTGACGCAGACGGCCGCCCTGTGAGCTGGCGGGAGCTTATTCCGTATTCCCAATATGCAGAGCTCGACCGGGACATCCCAGAGGGCGTTGCGACCATCCAGCCGATTTTGCGGTCGCTGGAGCTTGACACCGATGGGCAGACCCAAAGCCGCAGACTGCTGATCCAGCTTACGGCAACAGCCCAGATCATCGGGCGGATGCGTATGCCTGTGACGCTGGTGGAGGACGCCTACGCGGTGTGCGGTTCGCTTCAGCCCACCTGGGAGATGGTGGATCTTTCCCCTGAGCTGGACACGAGAAGGGAAGAGCAGCGCCTTACCGTCAAGCTGATGGAGCCTGCGCGGGACGTTCTGGATTATACGGTATTCTGTGACATGGGCTGCAGGGAGGCGGCCGACACCGTGCTCGAGCTGCCGGTGCGCGGCACGATCCTCTATCTTGACCGCGGCGAGCAGGTGAAGGCCAAGAGCTTCCAGACCAAGGCGCGACTGGATCTGCGGGGCAGCGCAAACCAGACCGTTCGGGTGCGCGCTTCGTGCGACGATGCGCCGCATCTGCAGGCGGACCAGCTTGAGCTGCCGGTGCGCCTTTGCAGCGGGTTTTACCAAAGACAGGCCAACCGAAACCTCGCCGGGGCAGTCCTCGAACCCGGGAGCACAGCGCAGGGGCCTGCGCTGATCGCGGCAAACTGCACCGGAGATCTGTGGCAGATCGCAAAGACGTACCGCTCCACCGTGCAGATGATCCGCCAGGCCAATCATCTGCAGACAGATCACTTGGCAGAACCGTGCCTTTTGCTGATCCCCATGGGGCAAACTCAAATCACGGAGGAGGGCTGACGATGAAGGTCTATGAGGATATCGCCAAGCGGACCGGCGGCAATATTTACATCGGTGTCACAGGTCCCGTGCGCACCGGAAAATCCACGTTTGTCAAACGGATGATGCAGACGCTGGTCATTCCGAACATTGAAAACGAATATGTGCGCGAACGGGCAAAGGATGAGCTCCCGCAAAGCGGCTCGGGCAAAACCATCATGACTGCCGAGCCGAAGTTTGTGCCCGAGCAGGCCGTTGAGATCAGCCCGGACGGAACCGCTGCGCTGCGCGTGCGGCTGATCGACAGTGTGGGCTATATGATTCCCGGCGCAGCAGGCGCGGAGGAGGACGGCAAGCCCCGGCTTGTGACCACACCGTGGTATGACCACGAGATCCCCATGACCGAGGCGGCGGAGCTTGGCACCAAAAAGGTGATGGAGGACCACTGTACAGTGGGGCTGGTCGTCACGACCGACGGCACGATCACAGATCTTCCGCGTGAGGCGTATCCCGCGGCTGAGGAACGGGCCATCCGGGATATGCAGCAAACGGGGAAGCCCTTCGTGGTGCTTGTCAATTCCGTCGCTCCCGAGGAGATTGCGGCAAAAGAGCTCGCGCGCGCTTTAACCGAGCGCTTCGGAGTCAAGGCGCTTACAGTCAACTGCCTGACCATGACAGAGACAGAGCTCGGATCCATCCTGCGCGAGCTTCTGGGCGAGTTTGCCATGAGCAGCCTGCAGTTTTATTTCCCCGGCTGGCTGCAGGCGCTGGAGCAGAGCCATCCGATCAAGGAGGAGCTGTATCAGGCGATTTTAAAGGCTGCCGGTAAGATCAAAAAGCTCTCACAGGTCACAGAGGTCTTGCCGGAGCTGGAAGATCTGGAGCAGGTGGCCGCCTGCTCGGTCCTGTCTGCGGATCTTGGTACCGGCGCGGTAAGCTGCCGCCTGGATCCGCCGGAGGGATTATTCTATCAGATCCTGTCCCAGCGCTCGGGGCTGGATCTGCACTCTGACGCGGATCTTTTACAGGCGCTGAGCGATCTTAAGACCGTTCGCACAGACTATGAACGCATCGCCTCCGCGCTCGAGCAGGCGCGCTCCACCGGGTACGGCGTCGTGATGCCCGCCATGGAGGAGCTGCGCCTGCAGACGCCGGAGCTTGTGAAGAAGGGGGGCGCCTATGGGGTCCGCCTGCGGGCAAGCGCGCCTTCGATCCACCTGCTGCGGGCCAACGTGACCACGGAGCTGAGCCCCATGGTCGGCAGCGAACAGCAGTCCCAGGAGCTGGTAAACCATCTGCTCGAGGCGTATGAGGGCGACACCCAGGTCTTGTTTGACAACAACATCTTCGGCAAATCCCTGTATGAAATGATCAGCGACGGCCTTGCCTCAAAGCTCGATCGTCTGCCCGATACCGCCCGGCTCAAGCTCAAGGACGCGCTCACGCGCATCGTCAACGACGGGGCAAACGGGCTGATCTGTCTGATCCTGTAAAAAATATATGGTTGCAATCTACCGGCAAATGGGATAAAATAGACGAAAGAAAAACAGGGGAGGAACCGCATTATGAACGCATATGAGACCATGACGCCCCATCAGCGGCAGCAGGAGGCGCAGCGTCTTCGCGCCCGATATGAAGCGCTGCGGGATATGGACCTTCGGCTGGATATGTCCCGGGGCAAACCGGGCAAGGAGCAGCTCGACCTGGTTTCCGACATGCTGACCGTGCTGCACGACCCTGCAGACTGCCTGCTGGATGAGACCGACGTGCGCAATTACGGGCAGCTCTCCGGCCTGCGCGCTGCGAAGGAGCTGTTTGCCGATCTTCTGGGCTGCAAGGCAAGCGAATGCTTTGTCGGCGGAAACGCCAGCCTGCAGCTTATGTACGATACCATTGCCAAGGCCTATACGCATGGCCTGCTCCACAGCCCCAGGCCCTGGAGCAAGGAAGCTTGCGTCCGCTTTTTGTGTCCGTCGCCCGGCTATGACCGCCATTTTAAGATCTCGCAGAGCTTCGGCATGGAGCTGATTACCATTCCCATGCTGCCAACAGGCCCGGATATGGATCTGGTCGAAGCATACGTCAAAGATCCGCAGGTCAAGGGCATCTGGTGCGTTCCCAAGTATTCCAACCCGGACGGCATCATCTATGATACCGCTACGGTTGCGCGCCTGGCAGCCCTGCGTCCTGCGGCGCCGGACTTTGCGCTCATGTGGGACAACGCCTACTGCGTCCATGAGTTCGAGGGTGCGTTTGTGCCCTTTGCAGACATTCTCTCGCTGTGCCGTGCGCAGGGAAATGCAGACATGGTATACGAGTTTGCCTCGACCTCAAAGATCACCTTCCCGGGCGGCGGCATTTCGGTCTTGGCTGCAAGCGAAGACAACCAGCGTTATCTGCAAGCGCTCATGGCCATTCAGATCATCTCCTATGACAAGGTCAATCAGCTTCGCCACGTGCGGTATCTGCAGGATCGGGACCATGTGCTTGCTCTGATGGCCAGGCACGCCGAGATTTTGCGGCCCAAGTTCCACTGCGTTCTGGACCTGCTCGAGCGTGAGATCGCTCCCTTGGGCCTTGCGCAGTGGCAAAAGCCGAAGGGCGGGTACTTTATCAGCGTGAACACCCTGCCAGGCCTTGCCAAAAGGACGCTGGAGCTCTGCGCGCAGGCAGGCGTCAAGATGACGCCTGCCGGTGCAACCTTCCCCTACGGCAAGGACCCGTCAGACCGCAACATTCGCATCGCACCCTCAGTCCCGCCGGTGGAGCAGCTTTCACAGGCAATGGAGGTGTTCTGCGTCTGCCTGAAGCTGGCCGCGCTTGAGGCGCTGGCCTAAACCAAATAACAGGAAAACCGGCGGGGTCACCGCCGGTTTTTGCTTGTTCAGATTGTGGTTTCGCCTGAGAGAATTTTGCGATAATCCTCCAGATTTTTCCGCAGGAGTTTGGGAATATTCAGCTCATACGGACACCGGGTCATGCAGATGCCGCAATCCACACACTGGTCGATCTTTTCCATCTCCGCCTGCCAGGCAGGGGAGAGCCAGTCTGCCGAGGGTGCCCGGCGGACCATCTGCGACATTCTGGCGCACTGGTTGATCACAATGCCGACCGTGCAGGGCGAGCAATAGCCGCAGCCCCGGCAGAAATCGCCCAAAAGCTCACGGCGGTCGCGCTCAATGACGGCTGTAAGCTCGTCTGTCATCTGCGGCATGGCTTCAAAGAAGCTCAGCCACTGCTCAAGCTCCTCGCGGCGCTGCACGCCCCAGATGGGCAAAACCGGATACTGGCTTAAGAAGGCCATGCAGGCGGCAGCATTGTTCAAAAGGCCGCCGGACAGACCCTTCATGGCGATAAAGCCCATGTCGGCCTTTTGGCAGGCCATGACAAGGTCGACATCACGCTGCGTTGCAAGATAAGAGAAGGGGAACTGCAGCGTTTCATAAAGGCCGCTTGCCGCGATCTGCTCGGCAACGCCGATCTGGTGGGCGGTGATACCGATGTGCAGGATTTTGCCCTGCTCCTTTGCCTGCAGCATGGCCTCATACATGCCGGTTCCGTCGCCGGGTGCATAGCACTGGCGCACACAATGGAACTGGTAAACGTCCAGATGATCGGTCTTTAAAAGCCTTAAACTGGTTTCCAGGTCCTTCCAGAAGCCCTCTGGGGTTTTGGCCTGCGTTTTGGAGGCCAAAAACAGCCTGTCGCGTCGGTCAGAGAACGCCTCGCCAAGCTTTTCCTCGCTGTCGGAATAGGCGCGGGCTGTGTCAAAAAAGGTCATGCCGCCGTCAAGCGCGCGGTGGAGCAGATATACCGCCTCAGACTTGGACACCCGCTGGATGGGCAGGGCGCCAAAGGCATTTTGCGGCGTGGTGATGCCGGTTTTTCCAAGCGTAATGGTTTTCATAAGGCCTCCTGTGATCAGTTGGATACTGTAATCTTACGATAAAACGTTGTAAAAGTCAATGAACGCGGCGGATTTTGTTTGACTTTCCGGCCAAATGTGATATGATAAACTCGAGGTGATATGTGTGAATGAGCAAATGAACCGCGAAGAGCTGGAGCATCTGGCGATGGACCAGCAGGCGAAGCAGGAAAACGAAGAAGCCAAAGAGCCCTATGTGGAGCGTCCGCGCTGGCACCGTGTGTTTGCGTGGATCCTGGCAGGCGTTATGGTCGTCGGCGTTTTGCTGTATTATTATTGGATCGCAAGAGGTTGAGTCTATGCGGATCCTCGGCATCGATCCCGGCTACGCCACGACGGGCTTCGGCCTGATCTGGGCGGACCGGTCAGAGTATAAGCTGCTGCAATACGGGGTAATCACCACGCCGAAGGAGCTGCCCTTTTCCAAGCGGCTTGCGATCTTGTATGACGACACCGCAAGGCTTTTGGAGGTCACTAAGCCCGACGCCGCCGCCGTGGAGGAGCTTTTCTGGGGCCACAATATCACCACGGGTATCGGCGTTTCGCATGGCCGGGGCGTGATTATGCTGGCCCTGGAAAAATCCGGCGTGCCGTTTTATGAGTATACCCCCATGCAGGTCAAGCAGGCGGTCGTCGGCTATGGCAAGGCGGAAAAACGCCAGGTCATGGATATGACCAGGCGGCTTTTGCATATGCAGCAGGTGGCAAGGCCGGACGATGCGGCTGACGCCATCGCCATTGCGTTGTGCCATGCCAGATCCGCCACGTCCCTGCTCTCAAAACTCACCAATCCCACAGGAGGCTGACCGTTATGTTTTACTACCTTACCGGGAAGGTGGCGCTGCTGGATGCGAACCTTGCCGTGATCGACTGCGGCGGAGTCGGGTATGCCTGCCACGCCAGCAATTATACGCTCTCTCAGCTTCGCGTCGGAGAAGAAAAGCGGCTTTATAAAGTTTACAGACCAGCTGCAGCCTTAGCCATGGCATGCGCAAAGTTCGCAAACCTTCCAATGACTCACCACCACCCGAAGACCCCGGTAGACGGCCAGAACTTCAGAGACCTGGCAATCGGCTGGACCGGAGAGCACCCGGAGGTAGACTACATCGCCGAGACCAACGAAGTAGGAATTAAAAGCACCTGCATGCTTTACGACGACGAAGCGCTCCAGGCGTACCAGAACGGAGAAATACAGCTTAGCCCTGGCTACATTGCAGAGTTTGAATGGCAGCAGGGAAAGAGCCCGGACGGCCAGGAATACGACATCATCATGAAAGAGATTACCGACGTCAACCACCTGGCGCTGCTTCCAGCAGGACGCGGAGGCGAATACGCGGTGGTCATGGACCAGCAGGCACCCCAGACTAAAAACGTTTTCCAGATTGCGGCCGGTTCAGTTTTCGACAGGTGCAGATAAAAATAACTATAAAAGAGTAATTTTGGATGCTGATTTTAGAAATACTGGTGCAAAGGCTTTGTATGAAAAAATAGGCTTTAAGGTCTTTAATAAAAAATCCTTCCTAAAAAGGGGAATGTACAATATGGAGTTCATTGTTTCCTAGGGAGCCTTCTTATGGCATCATAAACTCTCATTGAATTGTTCTTGTCATTGAACAGGAAATATGCTTTGATGCGCTTTACATATTCTTCTTTTATCTCACAATTGGTTTTCATGTATTCAATGATTTCGTTAACAAGTTCATCTTCGCTTTTGCAAACCTCACCAAAGCCCATAGTTTCATAATTGAAATAACTTCCCTTCAAGTTGAAGTGATAGTCTTCACTGTAATGATAATATAAAACAGGCTTGTTCAAATATGCAAAATCAAATGCAACAGAGGAGTAATCTGTAATTAAAAGGGAGCTATGATTAAATACTTTTTTATATGTTTCGTGTTCATAGTCTATTTTAACTCGCGGATTTCTGTCAAATAAATCTATAAAATCATAAACATTCGGGTGGGGTTTAAAAACAATTGTATAATTGTATTTTTCAGCAGCTTCAATTAATTTTTCATTATTTATCAATGAATTGAATCTTTTAAAAAATTGTGAGTTTAAAATAACTTCATTGGATTTAAATTTAAGATATCTTCTCCATGAAGGCATAATTAAAATTTCTCTTGAATCCTCTTTTTTTTCAAGCTTGTCAAACCTAGGAAAACCGAGTAACTTGACTGTTTCTCTTTTATAATTGTAAGGATATTCAAAAATTGATTTATATTCGAGCTTTGAAACGGTCAAAAAAATTGCCAGATGCTTATCATATTTGTTTAACCAGGATGAAACATTGTCTTTGGTGATCCCGTGCTGTAAAAATATTGTTTGGGATTTCAATAGTCCCGCAAAATAGGGATAATTTCCCCAGAATGGGTAAATGATGTTGTTGTCGGGGTGTGAAGTAATGATTTTTTCAGCAAACAATGCAATAAAACGATGTTTTATAGATTTAAAATGTAAAACATTACCTATTTTTTTCATATCATCTAAATCTTTACTGTCTTTTCGTAAAACAAAATATTTTTTAATGTTCGGGTCTTTGTCTTGCGCATATGAAAAGATTTCTCTTCCGTTATCATCTGCCATTGCAGGCAAATCCATAAATAGCCATATTCTTTTGTTTCTAAGGAAAGGATATGCAATTATATACATTACTCTTAAAGGCACACCAGTTTTATATCCTTTTTCCTGTTTTCTAAGCATCCCTGAAATGGTTTTAAATTCTTTTTTTATCCAACCAACAGTGGTTTTTCTTTTAATTTTGATGCATTTACCTTCCAGTGAAGACAAGTAATCTTTGGTT
>ONCN01000051.1:0-1214 GCA_900316335.1 uncultured Eubacteriales bacterium
GCAACCTGTTTCCCAACGGCCGCAACCATTGCCAACTCGTGGGATCCGGAGCTTGGCGAGCGTATCGGTCGCGCCTTAGGCGAGGAAGCTGCCTGCCAGGACGTATCTGTCCTGCTGGGGCCGGGCCTGAACATCAAGCGCAGCCCGCTTTGCGGCCGCAACTTCGAGTACTTCTCTGAAGATCCATATCTGGCAGGCAAGATGGCTGCAGGCTATATCCGCGGCATCCAGGAAAACGGTGTATCCGCTTGCCCCAAGCACTTTGCCGCCAACAATACCGAGCTGCGTCGTCAGGCGTCCAACTCAGTCGTGGATGAGCGGACGCTGCGTGAGATCTACCTCACCGGCTTTGAAATCGCGGTGAAGGAAGCGGATCCCAAGTCCATCATGTCTTCCTACAATATGATCAACGGCGTCTATGCCAATGAGAATGAACATCTTTTGCAGCATATTCTTCGTGACGACTGGGGCTTCTCCGGCTTCGTTGTGTCCGACTGGGGCGCAAACAACGACTTTACCGAGGGCGTCCGGGCCGGTTCTCACCTGGAAATGCCCACAACCGGCGGTGACGGCCCCGAGCAGCTTCTGCAAGCGCTGAAAGCTGGGAAAATCACACAGGAGCTCGTAGATCGCCGCGTTGACGAGCTTCTGGACGTGGTGCTTGCAACGCGCAAGGCCTGCGATGCCTACAAGGGCAAGCAGTTTGACGTGGACGCCCACCATGCCGTGGCGCAGGCTGCCAGCGAGCAGAGCATCGTCCTGCTGAAGAACGAAGACGGGATCCTGCCGCTTGCACCCAATACTAAGGTTGCGCTCATCGGCGACTTTGCACAGACGCCCAGATACCAGGGCGCAGGCTCCTCTGTCGTCAACCCGACCAAGCTCGATTCCACGCTTGGCGTCATGGACCGCTTCCCTCTGGATCTGGTCGGCTTTGAAAAGGGCTATCCCAGAGTCGGCGCAGGCGACCCCGCCATGCGCCAGGCCGCCGCAGCGCTTGCAAAAAAAGCCGACGTGGTGCTGCTCTATCTTGGCCTGGATGAGATCTCCGAGTCCGAGGGCTTGGATCGCGCGCATATGCGGCTGCCGCAAAGCCAGATCGACCTGCTTGAGGCAGTATCCGCGGCCAACCCCAATGTTGTCATCGTGATGTCCGCCGGCAGCGCGGTGGAAATGCCCTGGCTTGATCAGTGCAAGGCTCTGGTCCATGGGTA
>ONCN01000051.1:1225-13884 GCA_900316335.1 uncultured Eubacteriales bacterium
GCGGTGCTCAAGGCGATCCTGGGCGAGATCAACCCCTCCGGCAAGCTCAGCGAGACCTATCCCATCCGCTATGAGGACGTATCCTCTGCACCGTATTTCCCTGCCGAGCAGCGCAACGTCGAATACCGCGAGGGACTGTACGTAGGCTACCGCTACTTTGAAAGCGCCAAAAAGCCCGTGTTGTTCCCCTTCGGCTACGGCTTGAGCTATACCACCTTTGCATACAGCGATCTGAAGGTCTCCAACCGGGAAGCAACCTTCACCCTGACCAATACCGGCAAGGTCGACGGCGCCGAGGTTGCGCAGCTCTACGTCAGTGCGAAGGCACCCAAGGTCTATCGTCCTGCAAAGGAGCTCAAGGGCTTTGCAAAGGTTTTCCTGAAGGCAGGTCAGAGCAAGACGGTCACGATCCCGCTTGACGATAAGGCATTCCGCTATTTCAACACCAAAACAGACCGCTTTGAGATCGACGGCGGTACGTACGATATCCTCATCGGCGCAAGCGTAGCCGATATCAAGCTCAGCGCTTCCGTCACAGTCACCGGCACTGACGCACCGCTGCCCTGTGAGCTGGCGGAGATCCCAAGCTATGCCAACGCGGATATCCAGAAGGTCAGCGACAGCGAGTTTGAGAAACTGCTGGGCGAGCCCATTCCCGACGGGAGCTGGGCCGGCACGCTGCAGATGAACGACGCCATCTGTCAGATGTACTACGCCAAGAGCCTCAAGGCCCGTCTGGTCTGGAAGATTATGACCGGTATGCTCAACAAGTCCATTGAAAAGGGCAAGCCGGATCTGAATATCACATTCATCTATAATATGCCCTTCCGCGCCATCGGCAAGATGGCGGGCGGCATGGTCAGCCAGGAAATGTGCAAGAGCATCCTGACAATCGTAAACGGCCATGGCATCGCCTTCTGCAAAGGACTCGGCGGACTGATCGGCGGGTTTATCAAGCAGTCCGGCGTAAGCAAAAAAGCAAAGTCCATCAAATAAGGAGGAACAGACTATGAACGCAAATGGGATTCATCCTTTGATTGCGATTATCCTTACCGTAATCTTCTGTGCCCTCACAGTCCTGCTGTTCATCCATCACCATATCGTCTGGGGCATACTCCTGGCTATCATTACGCTGGATTTCTTCGCAGACGTGGTGTTATCGTTCAAAAAAGCATAGAGAGGATCATAACAAATGAGCAATAAAACTGCGGCAAAGGGCAGCGTATTTGACAAGCTGCCACCCAGCCTGATCAAGAAAAACAACGTCACGCTTATCCCCGAGGGCGCTATCGGCTACCTTGTGGGACCCACCCTTGCCCTTCTGGCCAACTCCGTGCTGTCAAATTACTTCAACAAGTATATGACAGACGTGCTGCACATCAACTCCTGGGCGTCCGCCTTCTTTACCTGGCTGCCTGTGATCTCCGTGATCTTCGTGGTCCTGGGCAACATCCTGGTCGGCCGCCTGATGGATAATATCCACTCCAAAAACGGCAAGGCAAGACCGCTTCTGCTTGTGAGCGTGCCCATCAGCCTGCTTGCGCTTTTGTTCCTGTTTGTGTTCTCCCCCTACAAGGCGGACAGCACGACCTGGCACACCGGCGCGCTGATCTGCATTGCCATCGGCTATAACCTGTGGTTTGCGTTTGCCTATCCCATGTACTATACGCCCCATGCCGGCCTTGTGAACCTCTCCACCCGGAACTCCAAGGATCGCAGCCTGCTTGCCACGATCTCCAACGCCACCATGCTGGCCGCGATGGGCTTGAGCAGCATGATTTTGCCGTTCTTCCTGAACCTGCTGTTTGTCTATGATATGAGCGGCAAGGGCACCGCCGTTTTGAACGACGCAGGCAAGATCCAGTACTATGTAGATGAGACCGGCGCTGCGATCTACGACGCACAGGCCTCCTACAGCCACTGGAAGATCTTCGTCTTTGCACTGATCATCATCACCTTCATCGGTACGCTGATCGAGTATTTCTTCACCCGTGAGCGTGTTACCGAAGAGGCCGGCGACGCTGCCGAGACCAAGGCCGCGCTGCCTGTCAAAGAGCAGACCCGGATCTGCTTCAAGGACAAGTATTGGATCATCATGATGGTGTTCTTCTTCCTCTACCAGTTTGGCGGCATGATCAAGAACATCTCCCAGAACTATTTCTGCACTGCGATGTTTGCCGATGCCCAGGGCAACTATACCGTGGCCTACGGCGGTCAGCTCCAGGGCACCCTGGCCATCATCGGCGCCATTCCCACCGCTGTGGGCATGGTTATTGCGCTGCCGCTTGCCAACAAGATCGGCAAGGGCAAGGCCATCCTCTGCGGCGCGATCCTTGCAGCCGTTGGCGGCGCGCTGGGTATGATCGCGCCCAACAACTTCACCATCGTCACCATCTCCTTTATCATCAAGGCCCTTGGTTCCACCCCCGCCATGTACCTGTCTTTGGCGCTGCTGGCCGATATCCTTGACCACCAGGAGGCCATCCACGGCTCCCGAACCGACGGCTTTACCATGACCATCTACGGCGCTATTATTGCAGGCATGACTGGCCTTACCACCGGCGTGCTCAACGCAGTGCTCAGCGCAGTGAACTACGACGTATCCACCCTCCAGACCAACGAAGCCCTTCGCGCCGCGATGCCCTGGGTCTTCATCGGCGGTGAGACCATCTGCTACATCGGCATTTTCCTGATCTTCATCTTCATGGGCGTTGAACGCTTCGGCAAGCTCGACCATGAGGCTATCGTGATGGATCAGAAGGCCGCTGCCAAGGCCGAGGGCCGTGCCTATATCTCCGCTGCGGAAAAGATCCGCCTCGAGGAAGGCGAAGAGGCTTACCAGGCCGAGCTGAAAAAGCAGGCTGATGCCGCCAAGGCTGAGGAAGCCCGGATCGCCAAGCTCAGCCCCGAAAAGCGCAAGGCCGAGCAAGCTGCAAACGAAAAGCTGCTCGATGAATTCAACGCCCTGCGCAAAGCCAACGGCAGAAAGGCCCTTGGCTGATCCTCACCCCATGTACAACTCCGGCTATTATCTCAACGGCGATCCCGCCAATCAGCCCGACAAGCTCACGAGCCTGATGACTAAGATCGACATCGGCGTCGGTGTTCTGGCGCTGGCCCTCGAGGCGCTGGCGATCGCCCTGTTGATCAAGGGAAAGAAAAAGCGCAAGCAGCAGGCAGCCGAAGGCTGATGTGCAATCGCGTTTTGTTCAAAACTGCCAGAATTTACCTTGCATAACAACTGCCGCCGCAGCCTTTTGGCTGCGGCGGTTTTCAGATGGCAAAGCAGGAAAGATTGTACCTGCTGCGATTGCTTTGGTTGCAATTCCACTGGTTTTGTGGTATTGTGTAAAAAACAGAGGAGGGGTTGCAGTATGGAACCATATTACCACAAGGTGTCATATTACGAAACAGACCGTATGGGCGTTACGCACCATTCCAATTATATCCGCTGGATGGAGGAGGCCCGTGTGGACTATCTCAACAAGATCGGTGTGAGCTATGCCCGCCTGGAGGAAGAAGGACTTGTTTCTCCGGTCGTCGGTCTGAGCTGCAGCTATCTGCGCAGTACAACCTTTGACGATACGGTCCGGATCGTGGTTCGTCTTGACTCTTACCGAGGGGTGCGGTTTGCTTTTTCCTATGAGATGTTCCTCCCAGACCAGCCAAGCCCTGTGTTTACAGCCAGCTCCACCCACTGCTTCCTCGATCAAGCGGGAAAGCCTGTGATGGTCCGGCATAATAATCCAAAGCTGGATGCGCTTTTCAAGGCACAGCTCAAGGAGAGAAGGGAATGAAATCATATCGCCGTGTGCTTTGTATCGGCTGCAACTTCCTCTGCGCGCTTCTGTCTTTGTATTCTATCGCTACGTTTTTCGTGCGCAGAGGCGTTGGAAATATGCAGGTCCTCGGCGCGGTTTGCTTCCGATACTTCACCGTGGACTCCAACCTTTTTTGCGCCAGTCTGTGCCTGGTCAGTGCGATCTGGCTTTTGGCACGGCCGCACGCACGGCTGACCGGGGCGCTCTCGCGGTGGAAGCTTGCCGCGACCACTGCAGTCAGCGTTACGCTGCTGACTGTGGTGTTCTTTCTCGGCCCCACCATGGGCTATCGACCCATGTTTGCCGGGGTCAACTTATATCTGCACCTCATTTGCCCGCTGCTTGGCATTGTGTGCTGGAGCTTTCTGGATCCGCTTCCGCCGCTGCCGCGACGGGCGTCCTTCTGGGGCGTTCTTCCAACGGCAATCTATGCGGCAGTCTATCTGACGCTTGTGATCGTGCGTCCCACGTGGCCCGATTTTTATGGCTTCAACATCGGCGGCAAATGGTATCTGAGCATGATCGTGATGCTCCTGGCTACGTGGCTCATTGCGCTGCTTCTTGTGCGCCCGGTACGAAAGAGGGCTTGCAATCTTGACAGCATATGATATAATGTTCACATGAAGAGGAGAGATCATTATTATGTCAGCCGCAAGCATCCGCTCGTCTGGCTGGCAGCCTTGTCGGCACTGTGTGCGGCAGTGGGCTATATCGCCAATGTGACCTGCGGGAAAGGCGCAGGGGTCAGCGGCGCAATGGTATGGCTCCGGGTAGTTCTACCTGTGCTTGCGGCAGTTTATTTCGTCTATCAGGTTCTGGTCCACGGAGAAGAGCGGGTCTACCGCGCAGCGTCCTCCTATTGGATGCTGATGCTCAGCTTCGTTGCGGCTACGTTTACATTGGGTCTGGCCTGGTATTGGGTTGTCCTTCTGGTCCTGGCAGATCTGATTTTGGCCTACTTGTTTGGCCGTGTCATCAGCGGCACGCTGCTGCAGGATTGGGCCTTGATCCCTCTGGCCGGTATTCCGCTTGCCGGGATCGTCTGGGCCTGCAACGAGACCCTCCATGCAGGGTTTTCCTGGCAGGGCTGGCTTGCCTTCCTGCCGGACTGCCTTTTGCTGCTGGCATTTGTCCTTCTGACCTTTGCGCTGAAAAAGCATCCCGCGGACGGCGCCTATCATCCCACCTGGGGTGACCGGCCCGATGGCCGCAGGGTCCGCTCTCTGAGCCCGATTTCTTCTGTCGGTGTGTATATCATGCCTGAGCGCAACCAAGCCAACAATATGTTCAAGGGCAGCATCGAAGTGACCGAGCTTGAGCGTTACATCCGCAAAAAGAAGCTTGCCGGCTATGAAGGTTTTGGCATCACCGACGTATTCCTTGCCGCCTATGTGCGCACCATTGCCAAATATCCTGCCGGCAACCGGTTCATTTCCGGTCAGAGGATCTTTGCCAGAGACGATGATATCCAGTTTTGCATGACGATCAAAAAGGACATGACCGTTGAAGCGCCGGATACCATCATCAAGCTTCACCTCAAGCCCTCGGATACCATGGAGGACGTCTATCAAAAGTTCCATGCTGCCGTCGCGGAGGTGAAAAACACCTCCGAGCTTGACTCTGAGTTTGACGGTGTGGCAAAGCTTCTGGGTATGATTCCCGGCATTGTTCTGAAGTTTGTGGTCTGGCTTTTGAAGCTCCTGGACTATTTTGGCCTGCTGCCGCGCTTCCTGCTGGAGGTCAGCCCGTTCCACGGCTCGGTGTTCTTCACGTCTATGGGCTCGCTGGGTATCCCGGCGATCTACCACCATCTGTATAACTTCGGCAATCTGCCCGTCTTCTGCGCCTTCGGCTGTAAGCGCCGGGAAAAGGAGCTTGACAGCAGCGGCCAGCCGGTTGACCGCAAATATATTGATTACTCTTTTACACTTGACGAGCGTACCTGCGACGGCTTCTACTATGCCACCGCCTTCAAGCATTTCCGCCGCCTGCTCCAGCACCCCGAGCAGTTGGAGCAAGCCCCGGATGAAATCATTCACGATATTCCATAACACGAAGAAGCCCGTCCTTCCCGGATCCAGGGAAGAGCGGGCTTCTTTGTGCCGCTTGTTTATTTCTGATCTGCGCGCATTCCGGTGAGCTTTTCCATGATCGGAAGCTCATAGTTGGGGAAGAGAAGCTCCCACGTTTCGCCGTTTTTCAGGAAGGTCATCCGCTGATATCTTGGAATACTGTAGAACCCATAGCTGTTTTGTGAGATGCGAAACTGCTTGTATGGGTCAAGCTGGAAGGATACTGTCTTGTTCCAGTGGGGAAGCGCCACAGTCCGCTTGATGGTTTTGATGCTGCTGATCTCCTGCAGCGAAACGGGGATCACGCCCTCCTTGTCTGCAATACACAGTGTGTCCGCTTGGCGATACACGCGCACGACCTTATTATCATAAACGTACATGGAAACGCCCTTTGCATAGGGGACGAGCTTGTCCTTTTTCGCCTTATAGCCGTAATAAAAGACGTCCATCGGTACAGCATTCTGCGGAAGCTCCATCGAGGCGTATACTTGACGGATCGCGCCCTGGGTTTCTCTGGCAGCCATAAGATAGGCTTCGCTTTCCTTTGCGGTCTTTTTCTTGCGCCATGTGATCACCGAAAGCATAATTGCAGCGATCGAGCAGACGATCGCCAGCGGAAAAAGAAAGCGCAGCCGATCGTACAACTCCGGGCTTGATAAGCCAGCGTGCAGCAGATTATAGAACAAGAACACAGAAATGAGATATGCGAAATATTGCAGATACAGCATCCAGGGCGATACGCGGCCTTTGCTCCGCTCTGCTTCAAGCTGCTGGGCGGCTTTGGTATATTGGCTGTAAGCGGCTTCACCGGGCCTGCGCGTGATCAACGCCAATCCGTCCGGCTTTGACTCGGGGGATTTGATATTTGTTCCGAACACGGCTTTCATGCAGGGTTCTCCTTTCAAAACGGGCAGTCTCTACACCAATAGATTGTAGAGCCTGCCCGTCCGTTTGTCAAGAGAAAATGAGAAACCTGTCAAAAACCGCTGCCCGGGTAGTCCTCCAGCGCCGCTTCATCCAGCATCGGCACATAGAATTGGCCATATTGCACCGTTCCCTCCGGCACGTTGCTCTGATCCTCCAGTTCCACCAGGAAGCAGTAGAAGGGCATCGCGCAGAGGAATGATTCTGTGGGCCGATAAGTCAGACTGACGTCTGCTACTACATCGCGTGTGAGCTTGCCTCCCTTTACGTCCTTCTCATCCACCAAAGACAGCGCCTGTCCTTGTTCCAGCTTCTGCAGTGCCTCATCATAGCTGATGGCGTCATAGTCTCCCAGCTTTACCACAGGGTAGTTGACGTAGCGAATATCCGTCAGTCGGTTTTGCTCGTCAATGTGCAGCTCAAGCCTGTTCAGATCGTGGTTGACCAATGACGAGACAGCGTCGGGGCCGTCGCTGCTCTGCCAGGCGTAGCAGGTGGTGACAGGCTGCTTTGCCCCGGCATATCCCTGCACCGAGAGCGCCACACCGGGCGGCGAGGACAAAAAACCGAGCGCCTCATTCAAGTGTTGGCTGTAATGATCTGCAAGCTCCAGCAGCGTGTCCGCTCTTGATGCAAAGCTGTTTTGCTCGTAATCGTCGAACGGCGTCAGCGGTGGGGTAAAGCGCACCGTGAGCACATTGCTGCCGGTGAGCTCGATCTCGCCTCGTGTGGTCGTCACACGCATGAGCACCGGGGTCGCGTCTGTTACCGCAAACTGCTCGTCAAGCCCCAGATCGGATGGCCTGCGTATCTCCTTTTCTACGATTTCGGCATCAAGCCAGTCTGTCATGCTTTGCACGATCTCATCCATCTCAGAAGCATAGAGAAACACACCAGGCGCGCCATGCCCAAGAAACGACAGATTCTGATATACAGGCATCTTTTGCTCTGTCGCACTGTCCCATAGTACATTCGGTGTAAAGCTTCCTGCAAGGTCCATACAGACGTTTGTGACCGCGCCTCCGTCAAAGCCGAAGCAATCCGCAACGCGTAAAGACAGGTCAGGATCCGGCATCATATCATGCTCCGACGGTTCAGACGGGGTGGTGTCTGTGTCGTCCTCCGGCTGCGGCAGCGCAGGCTCGGAGCTCTGAGGCGGGATCAGAATACTTTCAGACGGCAAAACAGGATCCTGCGCGGTGTCATCCTGGTTCTGGGGCGAAGAAGGGGCGGGCACGGTGGTATCCGGTATCTGCGCAGGGATCGTACTGCTTCTTTGGGCGTAATAGATTGCGGCGCAGATCGCGCCGGCGCCGACCGCCAAGGCAAGACAAGCCGCGACAAGCGTTTTGAGCCAGGGCCGTTTGCGCTCCATCGGCCGCTCAGATTGAGCAAGCAGATCCTCACGCACATGGTCCAGGCTTTCCAATAACTCACTGGATCTCATAGATATCCCTCCTGTGTCAAGTAAGTACGCAGTTTTTTTCTTGCGCGTGACAGCTCAACCGAGACCGTCTGCGGCGAAATATCGTAGCGATGCGCGATTTCACTGCGATCTTCAAAGTAGAAATACCGCCGCAAAAACACGTTGCACTGCCGTTGCGGCAGCGTCCGCAAAAAGCGATCAACTGCCGCGCCCAGCTCCGATGCTGTCGCGCTGCTCTCCACGTCCTCATAGCCGGCAACCTGGATCAGCTCATCCAGAGCGACTCGCACCACGCGGCCGCCGCGCTTCCAGGCGCCGTCCCGGCGCAGCTTGTCCAAAGACACGTTCCGCACGATCTTATGGAGAAAGGCGGCAAAAAGCTGAGGCCGCTTTGGCGGGATCTGCTGCCACAAGGTGAAGTAGCTGTCGTTCACGCATTCTTCTGCGTCCTCCCGGCTGTTCACAATCCGGCAGGACAAAGCCCTGCACCCTGCTCCATATTGGCGATCGGTCTGTCGAATGGCCTCTTCGTTCCGATCAAAGTACAGGGCGATCAATTCTTCATCTGTCATGAGATGGTGCCTCCTTTCAAGAGGGTTCCCGGGTTGCCTCTCACCTGAATTGACGCAGAACGGTGAAAAAGCTTGCACAAGAGTCTCAATAAGATTGTACAATAAAACTGCGCCGCGCACAACCTCAGAAATGGGATTGCAATTGGCGGATATCTTTGCTATAATACGGGAAAATGAATGTTTTTGCAAACAGCGAGGAAGATACTATGAATGACCTGGAACAGGCCCGGCAGCAGATCAACCGCGTGGATCGTGAGATTGCGCTTCTCTTCACACAGCGGATGGAGGCCGCCAGGACCATTGCTGCGTATAAAAAAGCCCACGCACTTCCGATCTTTGACCGCAATCGGGAGCAGGCGCTGATCGAGCAGAACTGCCTTTGCATCGAGGATCCCCAGCTCCGTTCGTTCTATATCCCGTTTCAAAAGAAAGTGATGGAGGTTTCCCGCGCCTATCAGCATCATCTGCTCTCCGGGACCCGGGTTGCCTACAGCGGAGTAGAGGGCGCCTTTGCCTATATCGCTGCGGGCAGGATCTTCCCGGACGGCGAGCTGGTCTCCTGCCCGGATTTTGAGTCGGCGTACCAGGCAGTCGAAAACGGCGCGTGTGACTGCGCCGTGCTGCCCCTTGAAAACAGCTATGCCGGGGAGGTCGGCCAGGTCATGGATATGGCCTTCCGCGGCAGCTTGTACGTCAGCGGGGTCTACAGTTTGAAGGTTGCGCAAAACCTGCTTGGTCTGCCCGGCGCCGCACCCGACCGGATCCGGCGTGTTTTGAGTCATCCCCAGGCCCTTTCGCAGTGCCGGGATTATATCCACGCGCACGGATATGAGGCGGTCACCGCGGTCAACACTGCGGTTGCGGCCAAAGAAGTTGCCAAAAGCGGCGATCCAACGCTGGCTGCTATCGCAAGTCGGGAAACGGCAAAGCTCTATGGTCTTGCGGTCCTGGACCACGACATCAACGAAAGCGACCAGAATTCCACCCGCTTTGCGGTGTTTACCCGCCTTCCCGCCGAAACCAAGGCCGGCGATACCTTCCTGCTCTGCTTTACCGTTAAGCACCAGGCGGGCGCACTTGCAGAGGCCATCCAGATCATCGGCCGATATGGCTATAATATGACCAGCCTGCGCAGCCGCCCGATGAAGGAAACAGCATTCCATTACTATTTTTACATTGAGGCCGAGGGCACCCTGGAGACCGATCGTGGTCAGGAAATGCTTGAGGAGCTTGCCCAACGATGTGAGCGCTTGAAGATTGTAGGCAGCTATGCCGAGGAAACAGAGTTAAAGGATGCGCTGTTATGATACTGCCAATTGCCCTAGAAGAACGTTCCTATGACGTCGTCATTGAGCCGGGCTGCCTTGCGCGGGCAGGGGAGCTTCTGCATCTGCACCGGCGGGCGTTGATCGTCACAGACTCCGGCGTCCCGCAGGCGTATGCCGAAGCCGTTGCCGCCCAGTGCGACAATCCGACCGTCGTCACCATCCCGATGGGTGAGCGCTCGAAAAACCTGGATACCTGGACCTTGCTTTTGCAGACGATGCTCGATCACCGCTTTACAAGAAGCGACTGCGTCATCGCCGTGGGCGGCGGTGTGGTGGGCGATCTTGCCGGCTTTGCCGCCAGCGCCTATATGCGTGGCGTAGATTTTTATAATATCCCAACCACGGTCTTATCCCAGGTGGACTCCTCCATCGGCGGGAAGACCGGCGTGGACTTTTCCGGCGTGAAAAATATAGTCGGCGCGTTTTATCAGCCCAAACGTGTGCTGATTGACCCGCAGACCCTGGCCACGCTCGCGCCCAGACAGATCCGAAACGGTCTTGCCGAGGCGATCAAGATGGCAGCCTGTTTTGACAAGGACCTGTTTTCGCGCCTGGAACTGAGCGGACCTGCCGTCCCGACCGCGGTCGTGATCGAAGGCGCGCTTGCCGTCAAAAAGCAGGTCGTGGAGCAGGATGAGCGCGAGCGCGGTCTTCGCAAGGCACTGAACTTCGGTCACACCCTTGGCCACGGGATCGAGAGCCTTGGTCTGGATCTCTACCATGGCGAGTGCGTGAGCCTTGGCATGCTTCCGATGTGCAGCGACGCAGTCCGACCGAGATTACGCGCTGTTTTGCAGGCGTTCGGGCTGCCGGTCACGTGCAGCTTTGACGTGAATGCTGCATACGAAGCCATTGTGCACGATAAAAAATCCGACGCAAGCGGTGTGGACGTTGTTATGGTTGAACAGCTTGGCAGCTTTCAGATCCGGCATGTGCCCACCCGTTCGCTGCTGGAGAAGCTGGAGCAGATCCGGGAGGATGCGATATGAAAAATACCATTGGTTCGCACGTTACGCTGACCATTTTCGGAGAGAGCCACGGGCCCTCGATCGGCGTTGTGCTCGATGGCCTTTGCCCCGGCTTGCCGATCGAGACCGAGCGGATCGAGCATCTGCTTTCCCTTCGCAGGCCGCAAGGCAAGCTTTCCACGGCCCGTCGTGAGCCGGATCCGGTCCAAATCCAAAGCGGCGTTTTTAATGCGCACACGACCGGTACACCCTTGTGCCTGCTCATTCCAAACGAAGACACGCACAGTGCAGATTATTCGCAGCTCAAGGATAAGCCGCGGCCCGGTCATGCGGATTATACCGCCCGGGCCAAATACCATGGGTTTTCTGATTACCGAGGAGGCGGACATTTCAGCGGCAGACTCACCGCGCCTCTGGTTGCGGCAGGCGCCATCGCAATGACCGCGCTTTCCCGCAAGGGTATCACCCTTGGGACACACGTGCTGAAATGCGCTGGTATTGCAGACAGACCCTTTCATGATTATGCAGAGGATATTCAAAGCCTGGATCAAAAGTCCTTTGCGGTTTTGGATGAAGACGCAGCCGCGCAGATGCGCAGCGCCATCAGCTCTGCCGCCGAAGAGGGCGACAGTGTGGGCGGCGTTCTTCAAACCGCTGTAATCGGCTTGCCGGCCGGACTTGGCGAGCCTTGGTTTGACAGCCTCGAGAGCCTTCTTTCCCACGCGATGTTTTCCATCCCTGCGGTAAAAGGCATAGAATTTGGCGATGGCTTTGCGCTGGCCGAGTGCAAGGGCAGCCAGGCCAACGACGCCTTCCGATTTGAGCAGGGGAGGGTCGTGACCGCTACCAACCACAACGGCGGCGTCAACGGCGGCATTTCTAACGGGATGCCTCTTGTCTTCCAGACTGCGATCAAGCCTACGCCGTCGATCTATCTGCCTCAGGATACCGTGGACTTTTCCACAGGGGAGAACACCGTGCTGGAAATCGGCGGTCGTCACGACCCGGCCATTGTGCATCGAGCTGCCGTAGTACAGACAGCGCTCACTGCGTTTGTTTTGATGGATGTTGTTGCAGGCCGCTGGGGAACAGACGTGTTTTTACAGGAGGGACCGCTGTGAAATATGGCCTCATCGGGGCGCATCTGCCCCACAGCTTTTCCAAACTGATCCACGAGTCCCTGGGCTATGCCTATGAGCTTGTTGAGCTTACGCCGCAAGCACTGGAAGGGTTTCTCGCCCGCCGGGAGTTTGTCGGGATCAACGTGACCATTCCATACAAAGAAGCGGTCATGCCCTTCCTGGATGAGATAGACCCCCTGGCGCAGGCCATCGGCGCGGTGAACACCATTGTCAACTGCGGAGACAGACTGGTAGGGTACAATACGGATTTTGGCGGTATGAAGGCCATGATCGTTCGCGCCGGCATCCGGATGGAGGGGAAACGGGTTCTGATTTTAGGCACCGGCGGCACCTCCAAAACGGCAATGGCAGTGTGTCGGTCGCTCAAGGCGGCCTCCGTTCACAAGGTCAGCCGCAGCGAGAAACC
>ONCN01000045.1 GCA_900316335.1 uncultured Eubacteriales bacterium
CCCATCGACTGGGCCGTGATGTACCGCATCACAAGCGGCACCTCCTCGACCACCTTCAGCCCCAATGAAACCTGTACCCGCGCGCAGGTCGTGACCTTCCTGTGGCGCCTTGCCGGCAGCCCCGAGCCCAGAACAGAGAGAAACCCCTTCCTGGATGTGTATTCCAACGCGTACTATTACAAGCCGGTCCTCTGGGCAGTGGAGAACGGCATCACGGCAGGCACATCGTCCACGTCCTTCTCGCCCAGCGATACCTGCACGCGCGCGCAGGTCGTGACCTTCCTGTGGCGCTTTGCAGGCACACCCTCCGCCCAGGGCGCGAACCCCTTCTGGGACGTGCCGGAGGATGCCTACTATCTGCAGCCCGTGTTGTGGGCCGTGGCGCAGGGCGTGACCAAGGGCACCGCGGACAATCTCTTTGAGCCCAACGCCACCTGCACGCGCGCGCAGGTTGTGACCTTCCTCTACCGGGAGGAGCAATAAGTGAAAAAAGTTTGAAAACCCCCGAAAAAACACTTGACAAACGGGACCTTACCTGTTAATATATACAGGCTGCCAAAGACAGCAGGTGGCTTTTGCCGTAAATCCTGCCGAGGTTCCGCATGATCTGACATTCACGGTGTCCTTGCGTTCTTTGGCCGCAAGGACACTTTATTTTATTCGGAGGTGACAACCAAACATGCCCAACGCAAAGGTACTCGAAAGCAAAAAGGCGATCGTGGACGTGCTGTCCGATCGGATCCAGGCCGCTACCGCCGTGGTCTTCGTTGACTACAAGGGCATCACTGTCGCTCAGGATACCGAGCTGCGCAACAAGTTCCGCGAGGCTGGTGTGGAGTACTCCGTTGTCAAGAACACTCTGACCCGCTTTGCCGCCAATAAGGCCGGCTTCAACGAGTTTGACGAGGTTCTCAACGGCACCACTTCCATGGCCACCACCACGGACGACCCCATTGCTCCCGCCCGTATCGTAAGCGAATTCGCAAAGAAGAACAAGAACGTCCTGAAGATCAAGGGCGGCATCGTGGAAGGCAAGGTCCAGACTGTGGACGCGCTGAACGCATTCGGCGAACTGCCCTCCAAGAACGCTTTGATCGCCCAGGTTCTTGGCACTTTCCTGGCCCCCATTTCCTCTCTGGCTTTCGTGCTGGACCAGATCCGGCAGCAGAAGGAAGGCGGCTCCGCTCCCGCAGAGGCTCCCGCAGAAGCCTGATTTCATCTGAACAAACAACACATATTTTTTGGAGGATATTACAATGAGTGAAAAGATCGCTGCTCTGATCGAAGAAGTGAAGGGCCTCTCCGTCCTGGAGCTGGCTGAGCTGGTTCATGCCCTGGAAGACACCTTCGGTGTCTCTGCCGCCGCTGCCGCTGTGGCTGCCGGTCCCGCTGCCGGTGCTGCCGAAGTGGAAGAGAAGACCGAGTTCGACGTCGTCCTGAAGGGCGTCGGCGCCAACAAGATCGCTGTCATCAAGGTCGTCCGTGCCGCTACCGGCCTGGGCCTGAAGGAAGCCAAGGAACTGGTCGACAACGCTCCCAAGAACGTCAAGGAAGCCATCTCCAAGGAAGACGCCGAGAAGCTGGCCGAGGAACTCAAGGCCGCCGGTGCCGAGGTCGAGGTCAAGTAATCTCAGACCCCAATTTAACGAAAAAGGACGCCCATCGGGGCACACTTCGTAAGGAAGTTGCTTTGAGGAAGCAATTACCAGCTCAATAAGATATGGAATCGGCGTGACCGTAGTGGCCACGCCGATTTTATGCTTCTACCCTGGATTTTGTGGGGCAAAATCCGATGCTCGTTATAACCACGGACACAGATGATACTCCTTCTTACATCTCCATCAATCTAATCACATGTTGGACGACTTCCTCGGTCCATTCAGAACTATGTCCAATGGATTGTGCCAGTCGTCCAAACTTTGCACGAATGGTCTCCTCATCCCCGCGCTCATCAAACAGCTTCAAAAAGCGTACCCACCACCTAGCCTCAATACCAGCAAGGTTTGTTTTCATCGTATCTTCTACCCAGTCATCCATCAATCCATGTACACGGGCAATTCTGCCAAAGTTTCCACCTCTGTCATCATGAACAATATCAGAATAAGAACTGCCCGCGTCCGGATACGGGTGAGTATCTGGATGCTCCACTGGCCTGGCGGAAGGGCTTCTATGTTCCCAGTAATATGTCCGAAGATCAGCAGCATATTTGGCCTGTTCAATATAAGGTGATTCCAAAATTGGAGTGCCCGAAATTACATTTGACAAGGACCACGGAAATACAGCTATTAAATCCCAGATCGTCATTGCGTTTGCCGAGGCTCGGAAACGGAAAGACGGCATTTCCTCTTTTGCCAGAAGGTACCATCCTTTCAATTCGATTCCTATTAGCGGAGTGCTGCCATCGTTTCGTTCAAGACGAACGTCTGGGAAACTTTCTGCATACCTCTTAAACTCGCAGTCTGCCCATCTTCCTTCTGGATCCCATATAGCACGAGTCGCATTTAGAGTTGCAACTGTTTGATCTTCAATTGCGCCGCCTAAGAGAGTGTTCATGGCAAACAGGTCAATTGCTGAGAGTCCTTCAAGGTTGATTGTCGACATAAAATGCATAGGAACTGCTCGCAAAGCACGAACTACGCCCTCTCTAAGGATTGTTCTTTCGTCATCTATTGGCAGAGTATATCGCTCAGGCATTATTGTTCCTCCCTGTAAATACCGTTCGATTCTAAAAAAGTATTTGCTTCTTCCAATCTTGTTAAAGCAAGGCTATAAAACGTATCATCTATTTCAGCTGAGTAGGGATAACGCCCCAAAAGAACAGATGCCACAGATCCAGACGCAAGACCGCCAAAAGGTTCCCACACTACATCTCCCTCATTTGTAGTTGAAGCAACTTGCGTAAGCATTAAGTCTAAAGGCTTCTGGTTAAGGTGTGCAGCCGACTGCTTTGTTGGTTTATAAGTACGTGGTGCACTTCGCTCCATTGTCCCTTTGAGCCTCTCGGAATCCGCTAAGGGTGGGCGGCTCCACACATTTGTAATACCATTCTTGTGGTTCCATACAGCTCGCATCCTATCCCATTCCACAGCAGTTACTGGGCGTTTTCCGTCTATAGAAAAATAGGGTGATTCTGTATGGGCACCGTGTTTCGTGCAATAGTCGGCCATCCTTTGGACGGCTTCTCCTGGAGGCCAATACCACAACCAATCTGAAGTTAGGTATTTTCGTGTGGCCGCATTTTTAACTCCACACGCCTCATTCGCTTTTGACATAGGCAAACCGCTTCTTTTCCATTCAGCACGGAGCCACCCTTTTGCATCAAGCGTCTGTCCATCTCCAGTATTAAGAAACACCTTTCGTCTGTAAAGTGCTGCAACTTCAGTAACGACAGGAAGTTGGCGTATTGTTTGCCCGTTGACGTTCCCAGCAATGTGAGCTAATCCTTTATCCCAGATTGCTAATTGAACGTATTCCCATCCTGTGGCAAGCAATAAAGGGTGAACCGTAGCCCATCCAACTTCTGTATTCCAAAACCATAAGCTTGTGGAAGGCTTTGCAGCCTTCGCCCATTCAAGTACATGCGGTTTATACCAATCGCTTAAAGAAGACACATCGGAAGTGTCCCCTCTGAAGCCTCTAACACCATAAGCTCCATCAGAGATGATTACATCAGGTGAAGGCCAGTTCTTATAATCCTCTGAGACATTTCCGTGGAAAAGGTGGAATCGTTTAATAGCGACTGTATCATTCACGTTCATTAACGTTTCCATCCCTTCCTTTTGCTAAATTCTTTTCTAACCAGATTCTAATCAATGCAGATACAGAAATATCATTATCAAGAGCAACTTGCTTAAGCGCTTTCCTCTCAGAAGGAGTCATAGAAATCGTTATATTTACTGTGTTTTTTTCATTCATAAAATGATGTCCCTCCCAAGTGCATAATTCTGTGAATCTGTAAATCATTATATCACACGTATGTGTGATCTTCAACCCTTTCTTGCAAAAAAAACGGGAAGGAGACACTTCCTTACGAAGTGTCTCCCTCGGGCGTCCTTTTTTATAACACGCAATTGATTGCGATCATTGCAGACAAACGTACCTCCAGACAAGTGGGTGCAACATAAGCAGTTTTGTGTTACAGCTTCTTTTCAAATACGTAGCGCTGCGGCGTCATCCCCATGGCTCGGTACATGGCGAAGGCATCCTTGTTGAAGGCCCAGGTATGCAGATCCAGCCGGATCGCGCCCTGCTCTTTTGCCCAGTGCTCAACCGCTGCAAACAGCCTTGTTGCAATTCCTCTGCGGCGACAGGCAGGCAGCACGTAGATGTCATCCAGACATACCGTCTTAACGCCCTGGATCATGCCGCTTTCTTCCCAAAGCGACGCGCGGACGAATCCCACAAGCTGCTCGTTCTCAAACGCACCAAGCTCCAGCACGCCGGGGTGGGACAAATTGTGCTCGAACGCATCCCTGGGATAGATATCATCCTTGCTTCTGAGCACAAAGTAGTCGGGCCGAGCCTGTGCGTGAAATGCATCGAGCGCCGTGTAAAGCTCCAGCACCGCAGCGTAATCGGATCGTGTCAGTTTCCGAACGTCCATAACCGTGAACCTCACATTGTCAAAGCCTGTTTTGTGATTTCTGCATTGTGCGTTTTTGCCGGCTCAGCCGTCAAAGCCTGTCCAGACCGGCTTGCCGGGATAGGTAAGCAGCGTCTCCTCACCGCGCAGCACGCGCAGCGCGCCCAGCGCCATGGCCTCCTGCTCAAACTCTCCGGGATACACGCTCACCGGGGCGATCCATTCGCAGCGCCGCCGGATACCGGATACTACGTCGTCAAATCGGAGAAGACCACCGGTCAGCACAATGCCGTCCACATGCCCCTCGAGCACAGCCGCCATTGCGGCGATATACTTGGCAGTTTGATAAATCATGGCCTCCCAGACCAGCGCCGCGGCTTCGTCTCCGGCTTCGACCATGGCGTGGATCCGGTCTGCGCTGGACGTGCCAAAGTGGCTGCTCAGACCGCCGGATTGGCTGCAAAGCGATTTTACCGTCTCATATGGCAGCGCGCGCAGATGCTCGTTCACGTCCGTGACCGCCATCGTGCCCATCCGGGTGGGCGTAAAGGGCCCCTCGCCGCCGCCGGCGTCGTTGCCGTCGATCATCCGGCCCTTGTGGTGGGCCGTGATGGAGATGCCGCCGTCAATGTGGCACACGATCAGATCCAGGTCTTCATACCGTTTGCCCATGGCCGTTGCGTGCCGCCGCGCGGCCTGCTTGAGATTGAGCGCGTGGCACACCGCCTTGCGGTAGATCCCCTTGACTCCGGTGATCCGGGCAAGGTCGCAAAGCTCGTCCACCACCGGCGGGTCCATCATCATCACAAGTCCGCCCGTGACGGCCTGCACGGCCTTTGCCATCTGCACGCCCAGCATCGAGGCGTGATATAAGCCGCCCTTGGCCTGCCTGGTGTCTTCAATCAGTCGGTCGTCCACGCGGTAGATCCCGCCGGGCACCGCATAGCAGCCGCCGCCCCGGCCCATGATGGCGTCCAGGCCGCGCGGCTGGATGCCGTTTTCCCGAAAAAAGTCCCATACCACGCCCATACGAAAATCCAACTGATCGTTGATGGTCGCAAAGCGCAGCAGCTCGGATGAGTCGTGAAAGCGCTCCTGGGTGCAGAGCATGGTCTCGTCTTCGTAATAGGACAGCTTGGTGGACGTAGAGCCGGGGTTGATGACAAAAATCTTCTTGGGCACGGTGCAGACCTCCGCTTGGGATTGTTTTGGCTATCATATCATAGTTTGCCGGAAGAAGCAATCCCAAAGGGCTTGTAGTGCGCAAAAAACAGTTTACACGCAGCCAAATTCCCGCTATAATGGAGAAAAAACGGAGAAGGAGGCGGGCTTGGATGGATCTCTTGCAGTGGGACGATGCTTGGGTTAAGCTGACGCTTCCGGATGGTTCGGTCTGTACCGGTCAGTGCCTAGCGTATAATGCAGAATGCAGCTTGGTCCTTTATGGGCGGGAAGAGCCGGTGCTTGCCATTGATAGCTGGCTTTTCTATGAAAGCGAGATCGACAAAGTGGAACCCTGGTCAGAAATATTGCCTGCGTTTTGGTTTGACCGCCGGATGCACACTATGCTGCTCAGCGAGGCAGCGTTTCGTGCCGTCGAGGCCGGCGAAAAGACCATAGAGCCGCGTCTGTACGACCAAACAGTGCGCAAACTCCGGCCGGGTGATCTGATCCGCTTTGTCCTGCGAGAGGATGAGAGCGAGGTTATGCACTGCGTGGTGCTGGAGCTGCACAGATTTGAAAGCCTTGATGCGCTTCTGGCGCACACCGATCCCGCGGCGCTTGGATGCAAACCGGGCCAAGCTGCCGCTGCCTGTGCGCTGGAGCCGGCTGCCTCGCCAAAACAGATAAAGCTTTGGGGCGTAGTTGGGATCCATCTGCGCCTTTTGGATCTTGACCGGGATGTTTGATTTCGGTCTTCTCGCGGAAAAACAAAGGAGGGTTTGTCCATGTTTGCGTGTTCCAAGCCGATTTCCACCAAGGAGGATCTGATCGAGGTGCTTGAGCGCTTCGGCTTTCTGCCCCTGTTTGCCAATTCCATCCCCGGCTTTTCGGTAGAGGAACACGTAGACCCTGCCGTCTGGTTTACCGACCAGGAGGGCGTCTGGGAGTGGAAGGGACCTGTGATCCGGCAAAGCGGCTGTGCCTACGGCAAGCTGCTTGAGAAAAAGGCGGTCTTTGTCAGCCGGGCCTGGTATCCCGATCTTGCCAATCTGCGCCGGGACGGCTATGACTTTGACGCCCGCTTTGACGACGGCCTGGCCTCCCGGCGGGAGAAGGGTCTGTATGATCTGATCGAGCAAGCCGGCCCCATCCGCTCCAAAGAGCTCAAAAAGCTGGGCAACTACGGGCCCAAGGGAAACAAAGGCTTTGATGGGCTGATCACCCGGCTGCAGCTTTTGGGTTATGTGGTCATCTCCGACTTTGTCTATGACCTGGACCGATACGGCCGCCCCTACGGCTGGGGCCGCGCAGAATACGCCACCGCCGAGCAGCGTTTCGGTCCCGATTTTGCCGAGACAGTCTATTGCCGCAGCCCCGAGGCGTCGATGCAGCGGCTTTTAGACCACTTTTGCACCCTCTTCCCACAGGAGGACCCCAAAAAGCTTGCGCGCATCCTGCGCGGATAAACAAAAAACAGCCCGCCGGACAAATGCCCGGCGGGCTGTTTGATCAGTGTGCGAAGAACCAGACCGGGACCAGAACCAGAAGAACGTAGCCCACGGCGGTCAAAATCAGATACTTTTTGCGGCTGAACACGGCCACAAACTCGCGGATGATGGCGCTGACCCAGTAGTACCCGGCCACCCTTGCGCCTACACCCGTGCAGCGGATGCCAAGATCCTTTGCCAGCAGCAAACAGCGGTATACGTGGTAGTTGCTGGTGACCAGCGCGATCCGCTTTTTGCCGGGGATCTTGTCGACAATGGCCTTGGAGAAGATCAGGTTTTCCCGCGTGGTCTTGCTTTTGGCCTCGGGAATGATCTTCTCCTCCGGGATGCCCTTGCTCACAAGATAGCGCTCCATGGCCTCGGCCTCAGACAGATGCTCGTCGTCGCCCTGTCCGCCGCTGGGGATCAACCATGCCCGGCCCTTGCTCCGTTGAAACAGCGTGATAGCCTTGTCGATCCTGGCCTGCAGCAGGGGAGAGACCCGCTCGCCGCCGATCAGCCCGCAGCCGTGGATGATGATAAAGTCAAAGCGTCTGCGGCGCGGCAGGACCTGCATGACCACGTTGTAGAGCACAAACGTGAGAATGAGCGCCGAAACGTAGAAGACCGACAGCCCGATCCACCAGGCAAGCCAGGGCATGCGCGCAAGTCCCTTTCCGTAGACGTAGTGGAAAAAGATATAACCGAAGGCCACCTCGCCCACGCCGACGAAGATGCCAAGCAGCAGCGACAGCAGGTTGGCCAGCGACCGTGACTCCCGCTTGAGCGTCTTCACGCCGTTTGCAATCAGCAGGGCGGGCACCGCCAGCAGCCCCAGGCAGATCAGCCCGCTTACCACCAGCAGCGCGACCGACGTATAGTCTCCAAACAGCAGAGCAAGCCCAAACAGCGTTGCGCCGATCGCCAACAGCAGCAAAAAGCTGTTGAACAGCCGCTGTGGCCGCGCGAGCGCAGAGATCAAAAACAGCAGCCATAGAAATCCGATGGCCGGCAGGACGATCACTGCAATCCGGGCAACGTCCTCCATACAATCCAGCTCCTTTCCGGGCTGACCCGATCAGATTTTTGCTTCCAAATAAGCGCCAAGCAGCGCGTAGGTGCTGCGGATGCCGTCCAGATGCATCCGCTCATAGCCGTGGCTGTTGGCCGTACCCGGGCCCATCGCCGCGTGGCGCACGTCGTGCCCGGCTATGATCGAGGTGTCCGCGTCGGTGCCGTAGTGGGGCGTAAACACGTCCACAACGTAGTCCACGCCCGCAGCCTTTGCCGCCGAGACCAGCTCGTTTGTCATCTCCCAGTGGTAGGGGAAGCGCGAGTCCATTGCAAAGATCGAGACCTTCTCTTCCTGCGAGGTCTGATCCGGTCCTGTTGGCGCAATATCCAGCGCCAGAATGTCCACCGCATCCTCGGGCAGCCACGAGGTCCCGTGGCCGATCTCCTCATAGGCGGCAAAGTAGACGTAGACCTTTCGCTTCAGCGGCAGTTTGGCCTGCTTGACCTCCTGCATCCAGGCCAGCACCAGGGCGACCAGGGCCTTGTCGTCTAAAAAGTGCGATTTGATATAATCCCCCGCGCGGGTAAAGCGCGGCTCCAGCGCCAGCAGATCGCCGGTCTCGATGCCAAGCGCTCTGGTGTCCTGCGCCGAGCGCACGGGCTGGTCGAGCACCACGCACACGTTGCTGCGGTAGTCCGGCATTGTGTCGCGCAGCTCTTCTTCTGTGACGTGGACCGAGGCCGGGCGGCGGCAGACGGTGCCGGTGTAGACCTGACCGCCCCGTGTGTGCAGCCGCACGTTCATCCCCGTGCAGTAAAAGGGGTACAGCCCGCCCACCTTGCACACCTGCAAAGTGCCGTCGTCGTTCACCGCGCGGACCATCAGACCGATATCGTCCAAATGCGCGGTCACCACAATGGGCTCGCCCTCGCCGCCCATACAGGCGATCACGCCGCCCTTGCGGCACAGGGTGTAGGGATAGCCCAGCGCATCAAGCTGGGAGGTGATGTAATCCTGGATCTCGGCATACAAGCCTGTGGTGCTGTCGATCTCCAGCAGCGCCTTCAACTGGCCGAGATAATTTGCTTCGTCAAAACGCATGCAACCAAGCTCCTTTCCAATTCTGCAATCAGTTTAACAAACCCGGCGCAGTTTGTCAAGGATTTCCCTCGGCCGGGATTGTAAACCCGCCGCTTTTGTGGTATACTGAGAAAAAAGGGGGGAGCACTGTGTTTTTGGATCACGATAACGGGCGGCTGCATCTTGAACTTGACAGGCCTTGCGGCGCGCAAGGGCCGCTGATGCTGCTCTTCCACGGCTTCACCGGTCATATGGAAGAGCCCCATATCCTCGCTGTAAAAGACGCCGCGCTCCGTGCCGGCTGTGCGGTCTTGCGTGTTGAGCTCTACGGCCACGGCCAAAGCGACGGGGCCTTTCACGATCACACGCTCTTTCGCTGGCTCACCGGTGCGATGGCGGCGGCGGACTACGCCATGTCGCTGCCCGGCGTGACCGAGCTGTATCTTTGCGGCCATTCCCAGGGCGGTCTTCTGGTGATGCTGCTGGCCTCCATGCTGCGCGACCGTATAGGCGGCCTCATTCCGCTCTCGCCCGCCTGGAACATTCCCGAAGATACCAGGCGCGGGACCCTGCTTGGCCACAGCTTTGACCCGGATCATATCCCCGACGAGCTGTCTCTCGAGCCGGGCCGGACCCTGGGCGGAGCCTACCTGCGCGCAGCGCAGACCATCTACCCCGAAAAGGTCGCGCCCTGCTATCAAGGCCCGGTGCTTTTGATCCACGGCACCGCGGACGAGACGATCCCGTTTGTCTGGGGCGAGCGGGCCGCCGCGCTCTATCGCCGGTGCGACTTTGTCCCCATCGAGGGCGATACCCATTGTTACGACCACCATCTGGACCAGGTTGCCCAAGCGGTGCATAGCTGGCTTTCCCGCCAGCTTGCGTCCGCCGGGAAAGGAGGAAACGCATGAAGCGCTGGCTGACAAAAAAGAAGCAGACCATCCCCTTCGACCCCGAAACGCAAGAGCCCGTGATCCGCGCGAGCATCTGCACCGGCGAGCGCACGGCGGGCTTTGCCGACAAGCAGACCGGCCGCTTCCACGAATATCTTTGTATCCGTGACGAGCAGGAGCTTGCGGACTTCTGCCGTCAGACCGGCACCTCGCCGGACCGGATCCGCACCGTCTATTGAAGCCGGGGAGGGGAGCGCCATGTGCGGCAGATACAGCTTATATCCAAACCCGGACGATCCGCGCGTTTCGGCCATTCTTTCCATGATGGACCGGCGCTATCCCGGCGCGTATAAGACCGGTGAGATATTCCCCGGCGACCGGGTCCCGGCGATCGTTGAGGACCGCGGCCGGATCGTGCCGGTGCCGGCGGTGTTCGGCTTTCCCGGCTTTGAACCGGGCCGCCGGCTGATCAACGCCCGCGCAGAGACGGCGGCGCAAAAGCCGATGTTTGCCCAGGCTCTGCAGCGCAGCCGTACAGTTCTGCCCGCAGCGGGCTTTTTCGAATGGAGCCGCGAGGGCGAAAAGCAGAAATATCTCTGCACCCTGCCCGACGAAGCGCCGCTCTATCTCTGCGGCCTTCTCAAGCGCGTGCAGGATGAGACCTGCTTTGTCATCCTCACCCGGCCGGCGAACGACTCCATGCGCCGCATCCATCACCGGATGCCCGTGATCATCCCGGCGGCCGAGGTCCGCGCCTATCTCACCGACGCGCACGCCGCTGCCAGGCTTTTGGCCGTCAGTGCCCCGGAGCTTCTGCTCCGGGCGGTTTAGGAGGACGATATGGCCCTGTATGCCATCGGAGATCTGCATCTGCACTTTGGCTCAGAGTGCAAAGCGCCCATGCAGCGCACCGACCCTGCCTGGCGCGGCCACGTCAAAAGGGTGCAGACAAACTGTCAGACCATCCTCAAACCCGAGGACACCCTGGTCCTGGTCGGGGACCATAGCTGGGGCAAGGATCTTGCCCAGGCCCAGCCGGATCTGGCGTTTATCGCGTCGCTGCCGGGCAAGAAGGTGCTGCTCCGGGGCAACCACGACCAGTTCTGGGAGGTCGGCAAGACCGCGCGGCTCAATGCCCTGTATGAGGGCCGGCTGTTCTTTTTGCAGAACAACTTTTTCCCCTGCGGGGACTATGCCCTGGTCGGCACCAAGGGCTATTGCTTTGAAGGCCCGTTTTATCTGGACCGGCGCGGCCGCGTCAAGGGCTGGGACGAGAGCGGATACGCCCAGGCGGAAAAGCTGGTAGACCGCGAGCTTGCCCGCCTGCGCCGGAGTCTTGAGTCTGCGCGCGCGGCGGGCTATAACCGCTATATCCTCTTTCTTCACTATCCGCCCACCAATCTGCTGCAGCGGCGCAGCGCCTTCACAGACCTCGCCGAGGAATACGGCGCCCACCAGGTCGTCTATGCCCACAGCCACGGCCGGGCCCGCTTTCACGACAGCATCCAGGGCGACTTCCGCTCCATCACCTACAGCCTGGTCTCAGGCGACTACCTGGGCTGGATGCCCAAAAAGCTCCTTCCATAACCACCCGCCGCCGGGTTTCCCCGGCGGCGGTCTTTTCAAATGAGAAAGCACACAGACAAACTCGCTCTGTGTGCTTTGCTCGGGGATGCGATCATGAGAAGGTGACGCTGGAACTATAGACCGTGATCGTCTCTGTGCTGCCGTTGCAGGTGACCTTGTAAACCGCCTTGGCGCGGTAGGTGCCGGCGGTGACGGAGGTGTTAAAGGTGCGGTCAACCGAGCTTGTTCCGGTAAATGAAATGGAGCTGGCGCCGTTGATTGTCGCGGGGACCCAGGATGAGCCGTTTTTCCGCTGAAGATAAACCGTTGCGGAGATACCGGTGGTTCCGGTTTTCCCCTCACAAGTTGCACGAATCATTGTTGAGGCTTTCGTTCCTTTGACAGAGACGTCCGCAGAAGATGCATTTACGTATTCGTCAATGATCTCTCCGGGGCCTTCCGGTTCCTCAAGCGCCCAAGCGTTTGGAAGAACAGACAGCATCAGACATACAACCAGGACAAACACAACGATTTTTTTCATAACACATTACCTCTTTCTTTGTTTTTTTGCACGTTCGTGCCTCAACAAGATAAGAGTCAAAAAAAGAGGAATGTGTTACAAGCTTTATAAAAAAAGGCAAGAAAAACTTTTTCGGTTTTTCCTGCCTTTTTTTTATTAAGGTTTCACCAGCGGCGTGCCGTCCTGCTCGCTCCGAATGCTGCGGAAAAGCTTGACAAAGGTGTTGAAATCTCCGGAGCGGATATCATTGATTTGAATATAGAAAAAGTACTCGTGATTGGTCCAAAGGTAGAACGTCGGTTGTTCCTCTGTTTCCGGATCTATACTGATAATCTGGATTTGATATCCGTCCACTACTTCATAGCGAACCTCAGCCCCTTCTGAATCGATTCCAAGTACATAGGTTGCTCCTTCCGGAATGTCACGTTCCTCATTTGGATCTCCCCAAACCGCAAGAGAGAATTGATTATATTCGATATAGTCGAAGACATTACCGTTTTTGTTTTGATATCGTTTCGAAACTGTTACTCCTGTTGTTTTAGTTGAGTCTTCCTCAAAAGCATCCGGTATGTAGGTTGGCAGATAAACAGTTTGTATTTCCTTCGGCGCGTTCTGATAATCCTGTGAATCAAAGCCGAACTCATATGCCACCCCGTTATTATGTGTGAAGAACCGGATCAGTCCTGCGCGGAGCTCGGGGACAGCGGCCACCACGGTGCCGGCCAGAAGCAGAGCCAGAACCGCGGCCAACAAAGCCCGCTTTGCCGCGGTGTTGACCCAGCGCCAGCTTTTGCGCTCCGTCCGCCGACTCAGCGCAGCCACCCGGGCCTGAAAATCGGGGGAGAACGCGACCTCTTCCGGCTCTTGCGCCATAAGGTGCGCCTGCTCTTCCAGGACGGCCTGCGTCAGCGCCTGCTTAAACGGCGTCAGCTTGCGTGTTTCCAAGCTCGATCCCCTCCTTTCTGAGCAGCGCGACCAAAAGCCGCTTTCCTCTGGAGAGCTGTTGCCGCACGGTTCCGGGGCGCTTGCCCATGATCCGGGCAATCTCCCGTACCTCCAGCCCCTGCACATAGCGGAGCATCAGCGTGTCTTGATACAAAGGCTCCAGTTTCCGCATGGCCCGCAGCAGGGCCTCATAGTTTTCGCACTGCAGCACTGCCTCAAAGGTGGCGTCATCCACACAGGCAGTCGCCTCCATCGACTGGATGACTTGTTCCTGCTGCTGTTCCCGCCCTGCCAGCTTCAGCGCTGCGTATTTTGCGCAGCTCAGCACATAAGCCCGCAGCGTCTGCTCGTCATCCTTGGGGACCTTGTGAAAGCTGATGGCAATCCCCATCAGCGCTTCCTGCACCGCGTCCTCGGCCAAATCGTGGTGGTGCAGCACGCTGTTTGCAATGCGGAACATGGCGGCGCCGTATGTATTCACAATGGCTTCAAATCGAAACTGATCATCCTTGTCGTCGATCAGCGCGGCATACAGAATCAAAGCAATCCCTCCATCCTTCTACTCTATTATGCCATAGAAGCTTAAAAAAGTCAATTCTGCGCAAATAATCTGTTTGCTGGGTGTAACACTTTTGGCAAAAACGGACTCTTATCTTTATGAAGCAGCAAAAAGGGAAGGGGGAATCTGATTCGCTAACACACCCTTCCAGCAGGCACTGCTGGATGCTCTGCATAAGGAGGCAGACCGGATCGTTGAAAAAGATGACGCCTCCGGCCCCATCCAACCCGCTTGGCTTTGGATCGATCATTTGAGCCAACAGTTTTCGGAATCTGAGATTCCATGTGCAGCATTATATGTATTCCGAAATACAGCGCAATGCCTTCGTATGAAAAAGATGCTGATACAACAGGGCTATCGGCAAGTATCGTAATGCACCGCATAGTTTGCACAGCTTAGCTGCTTTGTTGTGCATCATGCCAACACAGAGAACCGTCCCCTGTGTTTACGTGCTGGTGTATCGCGTTCGTGATCCGTACAGACCTGCGCGGCACCCGCCCCATAGGGGTCGAACTCGAAGAGTCACGAAGTATGACCTCATCGACCCATCGCGAAGCGCCACGATCCTCAGAGCCCCGTAGTGGCCGCTGACCTCAGCGGCCAGTCGCGAAGCGCCATTGCAGGCACTCCAGGGTTTTGGATTGGTCAGAGGTTGCATCGGCCTTCCGCCACCCAGTCGCGAAGCGCATCACGCCCCGTAGGGGTCGATGACCTCATCGACCCATCGCGAAGCGCC
>ONCN01000011.1 GCA_900316335.1 uncultured Eubacteriales bacterium
TGATCTTGTTCACGATCGCCCAGTCGATGGGAGCGTGAGACCAGTAGTCAACCGCGGGCATATCGGTGAAGTTCTTGCCCGGGCAGACGTGCGGGGTCGGGGTCGGCGTCGGGATAGGAGTGGGCGTCGGCGTGGGCTCGTCGGGCTTTTCAACCAGGGCCTTTACGGCGTCGTCCAGCGCCTTCTTGGCGTCGTCGAGCTCATCCTGGGTCTTGGCTTCCTCGAGCGCCTTCTTGGCAGCCTCGATGGCTTCAGCCAGAGCCTTGGCGGACTCTTCGGTGTACTTGTCGGCGTCGAGCTTCTCGGCGTCTTCGATGGCCTTCTCAAGCGGAGCCTTGTCGAGAACGGGCTCGACGGGCTTGGGCTCCAGATCCGCGATGGCGGCAAGCAGGGTGATCGCGGCCTGGTCCAGCTCATCCTGGGTTTTGGCTTCGTACAGAGCCTTCTTGGCGGCGGCCAGAGCCTGCTCCAGGTTCTTTGCGCTCTCGGGGGTGTAGGCCTCCAGATCCAGCGCCTCGGCGCTTTGGATGGCCTTTTCCAGGCCGGTCTTGTCCAGCTCGGGCTGCACGGGGCCGCTGAACTCGGTGTGGATGGTGACGGTCAGATCCGCGGTGATTTTAGTCACGCGGTATCCGTTTTCGACCTTGGTTTCATCCGGAGTCTTCAGGTTTCTAAAGCTGCCCGTGGGCTCGGCGGTGACGGAGGCAAGGGTATATCCCTCCTGCAGGCGCACCACAAAGTTCACCTGGCCGTCGCCGGAGATATCGATCTCGCCGCTGGCGCTGCCTCTGGGATAGGCCACGGTCACGTTCTCCAGCCGCTCGCTGTCAGCGGCCTGGCTCAGCGCCACGTCTACCGAGGCGCCCGGGTCGCAGGCAAAGGTGATCTTCGGAGCAACGGCGCCGCAGTGGACGCAGACCCCGTCTTCAAACTCGTGCTCGCAGACGAATTCATCGGTCACGATCTGGATCGTGAGCGGTCCGGATACCTTGGTCACGCGGTAGGCGTTTTCCGTGCCGGTGTCGCTGGGGCCCTTGAGATTTTTGAAGTTTTCAACCGGCAGAACGTTGATCTCCTTGACGCTCCAGCCGTCCTTGAGATCCACCACAAAGTTGATCTGGCCTTCGCCGGAGGTGTCGATCTCGCCGGTGGCACTGTTGCGGGCATAGACCACGTCAGGGTTCTTGCGGCCTTCGCCTGCAAGATCCTGGGTGTCGTAGACCGTGACGCCGCAGTTGCTGCCAAGCTGGAAGATGGCGTCGAAGCCCTCTTCCTGGGGGGCAACGTACATCTGGTCTTTGAAATACCTTGCGCGGCCGGCGGTGTAGGCCTTGAGATTATCAATATAATCCCGCCATGTCTCGGTGGCCTTGTAGGTTACGGCGTAGTCGCCGGAGCCGTAGGTTTTGGCCGCGTCGAAGTCAAAGGCGTTCATGGTCTCCTTGGTGAAGCGGGCGAAGTTCATCTCGGCGGAGTCTGCAATCAGATCGGCCTGGCGCTGGACGTTCTGGCTCACGTCGTCAAAGGCGCGGTAGTAGCGGTTATAGACCGCCTTGGTCTCGTCAAGCAGATCCTGGTGGGTGCCAAGCTTGCCGAACAGGCCGCTGCGGTTTTTGCCGGTGATATACCAGCCGTCGATGCGCAGGTAGTTGTCCTTTGAGCCGCCGCCGAAGAAGGAGGACCCGTTGAAGCCCAGCGCGTTGTCATAGTCCCAGGCAGGGCCGCCCATAAGCTTATCATCGTCCGTCATGCCGTCGCGGTGGAAGAAGATGCTGCCGCCTTCCACCTCGAGGTTTTTGACAAACTCATGCAAAAGATAGAACGCGGCGGTGGAAGGCAGATCCATGTAATCGGCATAGTATTTGCCCTTGCTGTTTTTGCCGTCGGTTGCCTGGATAGCAGCCCAGGCGTCCTCGAGGTAGGCGCGGATGCGCTTGGCTGCGTCGGTGATGGTCTCGGTGTTTTCCACGCCGCCCTCGAGCCAGTTTTTGCCAATCTCCTTGATGTTGGTGAGCAGGGTGCTGCCGCTGTAGCCGGGCTGGCCGGGGATAAAGCCGCCCCAGCCGCCCCAGCCGCCGCCTCCGCCGGAGCCTGCGCTGACGCTCTCGTTGCTTGAGCCGACATAGAACGTAGGATCGCCGCCCTCGGAGATGGGGACGGTCTCGGCATAGTTGTTGTTCTCGACCATAAAGCCGTCGTCCGGGACAAAGGAGTCTGTTTTGGGCGTGACCAGGTAGGTGCCCTGGTACTGGCCGTTCATCCACATATCCGCCGTGGCGCTGTCCTGCCCGATGCCCATGGTGTGGGCCAGGTCGTAGGCCACCTTGTTGCGAAGCAGCGTGTGGTCGTTGGTGTTGGCAAGCAGGCTCCATTTTTTGGTTTGGGGGGTGTCGATTCCCAAAAGCACGGTTTTCTTGCCGAGCGTGATGTTGTACGGCCGCTTTTCCACCGCGTGGTCCCAGGTGTAGTTGCCGCGGCCCTTCATTTTGCTCAAGGTCATCTGCACGCCGTCGACATAGATGATGCCCGAGCAGGTGGTTTCGTGGTCCTTATCGCCGTTCATGGCGGCGATGGTGCCCAGGCTCTCATCGATCTCAATGAAGATCGGCTTTACCGCGGCAGAGCCCTGATAGCAGCGGACCGTGAAGGTCTTGCTCTGAGCGCCGGCGGTGAAGGAATAGGTCGCGCTCTGCCCCGGCTTGGGGATGGGCAGCGCGCCGCTTTCATAGCTCTTGCCCTCGAGCGTGGCGCTCAGGCCGCCCTCCCAGGACAGGAAGCAGGCTTCCGGCACAACGTTGCCGGGCAGATAGAGGTGATAGGCGTCTTTTGTACCGGCAGGATCGGGTGTAAGGTCGATCCAGGAGGGGATCCCGTTCCCCTCTGCGGCACGCAGCGTCAGGGTTTCGGGCAGCTCGCCCTGGGCGGCAAAGGCGGTAAATCCCGAGCAGAGGGACAGCACCAAAACCAGCGCCAGACAAGCACTGACGATCCGCAGCTTCATGTTGATGCACTCCTTTTCATTTTTTTGCCTGCGGCGGGATCCGCACACCACGCCGTCCGGCTCTTGACACACACTATTATACTACAGCTTTTGCAATAATCAAGGGCACTCGGGGGATAAATATACTAAACTTCCGCAAAACCATACAAGAAGCCCCGGGCGGAGCGCCGCAATTCAGCACTCTGCCCGGGGGGTGAGATCACTTTTTCATCCAGCCTGCGCCGGCGTTCCAGGCCTTGCCCACCTGCTCGCCGGTGAGGTAGTAGCCGTTTTGGAACTGGTCAAACATCAGCGCGTTCAGCTTTGCAGGGTCCACCTTGCCGTTTTCAGACAGGACACTCTCCTCGGCCTTGACGTTGACGATCTTGCCCACAATGCCGGAAACGTGCTCGGTATCCACAAACTCCAGCAGCTCGCACTCCATGACCAGCGGGAATTCCTCGATCACAGGGGCATGAACCTTGTCGCTTTTCACAGCGTGATAGCCGGTGCGCTCAAACTTATCGGCCATGCGGTTGCCGGAGGCAATGCCGAAAAAGTCGGCAACGTCCATGTGCGCACGATCTGCCAGGGCCACCGTGAAGGCGCCGCTGGCCTTGATGTTGAGCCAGGTCTTCTTCCCTTCGCCGATAAAGAGGATAATCTTGTCCATGTCGCAAATCTGTCCCCAGGCAACGTTCATCACGTTCACTTTTTCCTGCTCGTCATAGGCCGCCACCATCAAAACCGGCATCGGATACACCGCCGGGACGACGCCAAGATCCTTTTTCATTGTATATGCTCCTTTCCGTTGCCAAGGTTTGCTTTGGACCTGCATTTATCATATCCCAAACCGCTCTGCTTGTCAAGGGCGGTTGTGGTGCGCTCCGTCTTCCTTCTTGCGCGGCTGTTCCCCGGCTTCCTCCATCTGGGCGTCATATTTCCGGCCAACCTCATGCGTATTCTGCAAAAGCGCGCCGCGCCGGATGGTGCTGCGGCCGTATTTGGAGCGCAGCTCGTCCACGGTCCGGTCCAGCTTTTTGGAGCGGATCTTTTTTTCTGCGGCTCCGTCAAAGAGCGAGAGCTGGGCATAGTCCTCTTTGGTCAGATCCGTCAAGGCGATCCCCAAAAGTCGAAGGGGCGTTTTGCCGTTCCACAGCTCGGCGAAGAGCTTTTTGGCAATTTCATAAACTTCGGTCGTCCCGTCCGTTGGCTCACGCAGCTTGATCTGGTGAGATTTGTTTTTAAAGTCGTTGCTTCGGATGGTCACGACCACGCAAAAGGCCTTGCTCGCATCGGCCCGCATACGCGCGCAGACGCTGTCTGCCAAAGCAAGCAGGATGCGGTGGGCAGTCTCATAGTCCTCTACGTTGTCCTCCAGCGTGGTGGAGATGGAGTACCCCTTTGCCTCCTCGGGCTGAGCAAGGACCGGGAGGGATCAATCCCGTTGGCATAGCGGTGCAGATGCCCGCCAAGCCTTGGACCGAACATCCGGGTCAGTGTTTCCAGGTCTGTGCGCGCCAGATCGCCGATGCTCCTGACGCGCGCACGGGTAAGCCGCTCGGCCGTGGCCTTGCCCACGGTGAACAGCTCGCCCACGGGCAGAGGCCACATTTTTTCCGCAATCTCCCTTTGATAGAGCGTATGCACCTTGTCCGGCTTTTCAAAGTCGCTTGCCATCTTCGCCAGCAGCTTGTTTTCACTGATGCCGACGTTAACCGTGAAGCCCAGCGTATCGCGGATCTCATCCTTGATCCGGCAGGCCAGCTCCAGGGGATCCGGATAGATGCGCTCGGTGTTGTCAAAGTCGCAAAAACATTCGTCGATCGACACCTGCTCCACCACAGGCGCGTACTTTTTGCACACCGCGAGAAAGGCCCTGGAGCACTGCACATAGAGCTTGAAATCCGGCTTGGCCAGCACTAGATCCGGACATTTTCGCAGAGCCAGGCCCACAGGCTCGCCGGTGGTGATCTGAAACTGCTTGGCTGGGATGGACTTGGCCAGAATGACGCCGGTGCGCTTTTCCGGGTCCCCGCCGATGGCGGAGGGGATCAGCCGCAGATCCGGCTCCCCGTTGGCGACCCGCCGGGCGGCCTCCCAGCTCAGGTAGGCGCTGTTGACGTCTACGTGAAAGATCAGTTTTCGCATACGGTCGCCTCCTTGGTGCAACGGAGCAGTCTGCCGATACAGCTTTGTGCTGCGGATATTATACCATATCTGCAAGCCGGAAACAACCCTCTTCGCCCCGTAGTGGCACATGTCGCCCGGGGGGATTTGCTGCGCGTCGCACATGCGCTGGCACGGGCACGCCTGCATAAGCTTCGACGGTTTCAAAAACCGGAGGTGCCCGGAATGGCGCTTCGCGACGGGTCGATGTGCGACGCGAAGCTAGTCCCTTGGGAGTCATACTTCGTGACTCTTCGAGTTCGACCCCTACGGGGCGCGTACGGGGCGAGGCGTAGAGGGCCAATGTGGTCATCGACCCCTACGGGGGGGTGTGGGTGTTACGGTCGGCTGCTACGGATAGAAGGGGGACGGGGCTGGGCCCCGTCCCCTGTGGGTATGTGGATTATTCGGCCAGGTCGCGGTAGAGGAAGGTGACGATCTGGGCGCGGGTGCAGGTGTCGTTGGGCGAGAAGGTGGTTTCGGAGGTGCGCGTCGGTTTGTCGGCTTTGATCAGCCAGTTGTCGTAGTAGGTCACGTCATCTACCGTCTCGATATGCTCAGGCGCAAGCTGGTAATCAGCCAGGCTATAGGCGCCAAGGCGCTCAAGAGACTGCGGCAGAACAACGTTTTTCAGCTCAGGTCTGGAGGTGATGGCGCTGTAACCGATTTCGATCAGACCTTCGGGCAGGTCCAACTCGGTGATCTTGGAGACGTCGTAGAAGGCATAGTCCGAGATGGTGGTCAGCCCCTGGGGCAGGCTGATCTGGGTGATCTGTTCTCTGTATTCATACCAGGGAGCGCCATCAACTCTCTCGATGTCCATCATGGGGCCGCTGCCGGTGATCGCCAGAAGGCCGGTGCCTGCATCGAAGGACCAGCTCAAATTCGCGCCGCAGGTACCGGAGGCGGCGTGTGCCCGCAATACAGATGCCGGAGCAAAACTCAACAGCAGCGCAAAGCAAAGGACTAAGCAAACCAAACGTCGTTTCATAGCTGTTTACCTCATATCGCAGTTTTTCCACAAGATTACGTGGTATATTGATTATATCGACGAAAAAAACACCTGTCAAGGAAGATTGCGCTTCCCTGACAGGTATCCTCGAGTTGGAGCTCCGCCGCATGGGGCTGCATCCCGCGGATACAGAGCTCTGCGACCTGGGAAACCTCCATGCCAAGCATGGCGCAGCCCCGGCGGATGAGCTCGCGGTCGCATTTGGCGGCAAACTTTTTGTCCTTGAACTTCTTCATGAAGCTTTTGACCTCAAGGTCCGCGATGCCCCGGGGGCGCATCCGGGCGCAGGCCTGGATGATGCCGGTGAGCTCATCGACGGTGTACAGGCTCTTTTCCAGCTCGGTTTTCGGCTCAACGTCTGTGCAGAGGCCCCATCCGTGGCTGAGGATGGCCCGCACGTCCTGCTCGTCCACACCCCGCTCGAGCAGAGGCTCTCGCGTGTGCTGCAGGTGTTCTTCGGGGTATTTTTCATAGTCAAAGTCGTGCAGGTAGCCCACCGCCATCCAGTGCTCCCGGTCGGCGCCGAAGTGGTCGGCCATGGCGCCCATGGCATAGCAGACGTTCAGACTGTGTAAAACCAGATGCTCCTGGGTGATCATTTCCCGGTTGAGTTCCTTTGCGCGCTCCAGCGTCAGAGACATGAGACCATCCTCCCTTCCACCATCTCAGCGGCACATGACGTCGTTGACGTAGCTGCCCACATTTTTGGCGATGTTCATCAAGGTGCCGTCGTCGGTGTGGCAGCCAAGATAGCAGATGGCAAAGACGTGGCCGTTATCATCGTTGACCAGGATGACCTCGTTATATTTGTCGCTCTTGATGCCGTTGAAGTAGCCGCGCAGGCCATGGGAGATATTCTTGCCCAGGCCGTTGTTGGAGTAATCCTGCGAGTTGCGCATATGCATGTTGTTTTCCAGGAAATCGGCGTTGATATAGGCGTTGTCTCCGTTATAGAGCGCATCGAGCATGCCGCACACGTCACCGGCGCTGACCACGTTGTCGCGGTCGGTGTAGTCGATGCCGGATTTGCCGATGTAGTTGCGGACCTGAACGCTGGGATAGCCGGCGTCATGGCAGATCTGGTTGATGCGGTCCATGCCGATGTAGTCCATCAAAGAGCATGCTGCGTCGCCGGAGCTGTCGCCGAACATCTTGTCGAGCATGGTGCTGACGCTGAGTGTGGAGCCCTTGTACTGAGACAGGGAGCCTCTTGCGCTCTTGCCCGCCACCACGGGGACGTCGGAGTCCATCGCAATGCTGCCGTTTTCCAGCTCCTGGGCCACGGCGTAGAGAATGGGTACGTCGATGATGACAGAGGAGGACATCGCGGTATCCATGTTTTCACCCACCATTTCGCCGGTGTGCAGGTCTACGATGGCGTAGCCAAAGTTGCCGGAGCTGACCTTGCCAGAGAAGTAACCGTTGATCACGTCAAGGTCCAGCTCGTGAATGTTGCTGCCGGTCATGCCGGAGAGGACCGTGAGGGTGCCGTCCTTGTCCACACGAACGGTGCCAAGCTCATGGCCGCTCAGAAGGCACTGCAGATCATAGCCTGTGGTGTTCTCCACAAGAAGCTCTGTGTCGCACCCATAGGTCTGCGAAACCAAGGCGCGAGCCTCATCCAGGGTCAGGCCAGGCTCGGTCGTGGGCTCGGTCTCGGTTTCAGACTCGGTGGCGGGCTCATCGGGCAGAGCGGTGCCGGTGCCGAAGCCGCTCTCAGACGGCTGGGTCTGCTCGTCGCCGTAATCCAGCGTGAGCTCCGAGGTCTCGGAGGGCTTGGAGTTTGCCTTGTTCTTGCCGCCCAGAATGAGCAGCAGGCCAACGACGATCACGGCAAGGGCAGCTACGCCCACGCCCAGATAAATCGGAAGCATGGACTTCGGCTTGGGCTTCTGGCCACCTTCCAAAGACGCGCCGCAGCCGGGGCAGAACGCGCTGCCCGGCGCCACCGGCTTGCCGCAGGCAGGGCAGACGCTTTGCTGGGCCGCATCGGACGAAGACTGGGTCTGCGCGGCGGCGACAACGGGCGCGGCAGCAGCGGCGCTTGTGCCAAAGCGGGGCGTTTTGGCCGTGGAAGCGGCGGGCGCTGCCGGCTGCGTCTGCTGGGCGGAGGACTGCTCCGCTCCGGTCTGCCAGGCAGGGGCGGACTGCGGCGCAGTCCAGGTGGATTGGCCGGCGGGGATGTCCCAGGGCTTGGACTCCGGCTTGGAGGCCGGAATATCCCAGGGCTTGGCGGGTGCGGGAGTGGCAGGCCGCGCCGCGGCGGTATTCTGTCCGGTCTGGCCGGAGGTGCGGATGGGCATGCCGCAGCCGGTGCAGAACCTCAGACCGGCGGGGACCTCTTTACCGCAATGTGGACACACTTGATTACTCATGACGCGGGCGCCTCCTGTTCATTCATGTTTTGTTCGGAAGTAAAATAGTCGTAGACCAGCTCTGAAATGTGGATGATGGCCTGCTGGGCGGTGTAGGGGGATACGTCGTTGGACATGACGCACAGGATATAAGGGTCCTCGTCGTCCAGCCAGACAATGGCGGCGTCGTTTTCCACGTTGGAGAGCTCACCGGTCTTGTTGGCGCAGCGCACGCCGTAGGGCAGGCCCTGGGGGATCTTGTTGGTGCGCTGCTGGTTTTTCAGATCGTCCAGGATGCGCAGGGAGGCCTCCTGGCTGACATACTCGCCCTGCAAGACTCTTTGCAGCATCACGCCGCAATCCTCAGCGGAGGTGTAGTTTTCCCGGTCGGTCTGCTCGAGCATCTTGCGGCCGAGGTGGGTGTTATAATAGCCGTTTTCCTCGATGAAGTTGTTGATGGTATCATAGCCCAGATAGTCGATCAGCCGGTTGCAGGCCTCGTTGTCGCTTCGGTCGAGCATCACGTCCATGCGCTGATCCAGGCCTGGGTCCTCGCCGGTTTTGGCTACGTCGTCCAGATACGCGCCGGCCACAAAGAGCTTGATGAGACTTGCCGCGACCATGGGCTGCTCACCCAGGTGGACGGTCTCACCGGTGTTCACGCGCAGCACGTATACGTTCCAGATGCCGTCAAGCGTCTGCACATAGTCTGAAAGCTCCATCTCCAGAGGCGAGGGCTCGGGCTCTGTGGGCGGCTCGGTCGGCGGGGCGGTGGTTGCGGGCGGCTCGGTCGTGGGCGGCGCGGTGGTCTCTGGCGGCTCGGTCAGCGGCGCGGTTGCAAGGCTTGGAAGCGTCGCCTCGATCATGGGCTCAGGCGCGGGCTCCGGCTACTCGACGGCAGGGACGCAGCCGCTTAGAAACAGGCAGAGCACAAAAACCACGGCAAGCACACGAAGGGTGTTAGAATGGGTCATGGATTCTTCCATACCGGATCGCTCCGGTTCTTTCTGTTCAGTCTCAGGCGCTCTCCAGCTCCTGGAGGATGCCTTGGGCATAGGCGTCATAGCCGCCAAACTCCTGCTCGAGGGCCTCATGCTCCCGGCAAAGGTCGGAAATGATCTTGCCACAGGCGGCAGAATCCTGTTGATAGCGGTTTTCTGCCTGCTTGCGCTCAGAGCGGTTGGAGAGCAGCTTGAACACGCCGTAGCCAGCGCCGATGGCAGCCGCGGCAAAGATAACGGGCGCCACTGCGATGCCGCCGACAATGCCGGCCACGCCCGCACCAAAGCCGATAAAGGCGGGCCAGTCCTTGATCTGTGACAGGGTCTCGTCACGCTTGCCGCGGTAGAAGGCGTCGGCCTTCATGGTCTCGCCGGCCTGGTCGTTCAGATCCATGGCGGTGGAATAGTCGTTGATGGCGGCTTGGACGTGGCTGCGGTCCATGGCGCGATAGCGCTGGGTGCGCGCCTGGATGCCCTCGATCTGCAAATCCCGGGTGAGGTTGAACATATTGAGTCGGCTCTGGCCGCTCACATTCTCCTTGTCTGCGCCGTAGACCCAGTCGATCATCTCGGAGATGAGGTTGAGCTGGTTTTCGTCGTGGATCTTCTGGTTGCCGAAGATCTCCTTGGCCTTGTCCACGTCGCCTTCGCAGCGGATGATGGTCTCATTGTACGCGATCTCCTCATAGACAGCCTTTTCCTGGTCGTTGGCTGAGGCAATCAGATCGTCGATAAAGCCCTTGATGAACAGATTGCGCTCCTCCGGCGCCACATGGAGCAGCTTTTTGTAGTAGTCCAGCAGCTCCACATTGCTCTTCGCCTGCATCAAGGCGGCATTGAGTCGGGGATAATCCTTGCAGTAGCGGCGAAGCAGCGGGTAATTGCCCTGCTCGCTGGGGACGAAGGCGTCCATATGGTTGACAGCTCTTGTGACCATATCCTCGCGGCTGTAGCCCTCGGAGGAGATGGTCTGCCGGATGATCCGGTCGATGTAGTCGCGGATCTCGCCCTTGGCAGCCTGGCTGATCTCGTCTGAGGCGTTGAGCGTTCTGCTGATGAGGGAGAACAGCAGCAGGAAGGTCTTCTGATCAGAGCCCTTGAGCTCACACTGCTGATACTGCTCAAACCACTTCAAGGCTGCGCTCTCGCGGTCCATGCGAAGGTTGAAGAGCATATAGAAGATGGCGCTGTCCTTTTTGTCAAGCTGCAGGGCGATGGCCATGGCACGGTCGGCCAGATATTTATCGTCGGTCTGCCAGGCCATGACGGACAGCAGCACGCAGGTCAGCCAATAGTCGGGCGTTTTCAGATGCTCCTTTTCTACGGTTTTGTAGATGATCTGCTCGCTGACGAGATTCATATCCAGGTTGTCCATCAGGCCCTGGACAATTTTGCGCACAGTGCGATAGTTGCCGAATTCGTAGTATTTTTTGTTGTTGCAGGCACGGATCTGCTTGTTGGCAAGCTCCATCGCCTTGAAGCGGACATAGAGAGACTCGATTTCATACTGGGTCTCCAGCGCCATAGCCATTTTGCTCTTGCTCTGCTCCAGCATGTTGTTGCTGTGATCCAGGGCGTTGGCGATCTTGCTACGCTCGTTCTCCAGGCGTTCATAGGCGCGGTTGACGCCGGAGGCGATGGTGTTCAGCTCGCTGCGGAGCTCATAATTGATGCTTTGCTGTCGGCTCAGCTCCGCTTCCAGACTGGCAATGCTCATACACGATCCTCCGTTTCATGTTTTGATGCGGGCACAGCCCGCTCTTGCCCCCACTGACGCAGGGAGGCAACCAGATCCGGGTTGGACTGGGCGAAGGGGATGATCGCCGTCAGGCCCTGGCACAAGGCGGCAAAGCTGACCGCACCCGGGCCATAGAGCAGAGCCTGCTGAGCCAGCTCTTTGACGACGTATTCGATATCAGCGTAGGAAAAGCCCCGGGTGCGTTCCACCAGCAGCCCCAGCTCGGCGTCGGTTGGCAGCCAGTGCAGGCTCTGCCGGCAGTATTGCTCCAAAGCGGCGCGGCGCTCGGCCCGATTGGGCAGATCCACGAAGAAGTTCTGTGAAAAACGTCCCTTGCGGAACAGCTCCGGCGGAAGGCCGGTGATGTCGTTGGCCGTGGCGACCAGGAAGATCCGGCTGGGGGTCTCCTGCAGCCAGAAGAGGAACTGGCCTAAAACCCGCCGCCCGGTATCATTGCTGCTGTCGGTGGAGGCAAGCCCCTTTTCGATCTCGTCGATCCAGATGACACAGGGGGCTACCTGGTCGAGGAAGGTCAGCGCCTGCTTCATTTTCTTCTCGCTCTCGCCCACCCACTTGTCGTAGACCGCGCCGATGTCGAATCGGAACAGGGGCAGCTCCCAAAGCCGGGCGGTCATTTTGGCGGACAGGGATTTGCCGCAGCCGGGGATGCCGGCAAGCAGGATCCCTCTTGGGGCGGTGAGGCCGCGCGCTTCGAGCGCTTCCTCGGGGGCGAAGAATAATCGCTGCTTTTCAGACAACCACTGCTTCAGGTTTTCCAGCCCGGCAGCCTGCAGACCCTTTGGCACATACACCGGCTCCACCGCGGGGACGGAGCCGTACAGGCGGCTCTTCTGCCGGGTCAGCTCCGGAATATGGGCGGCCTCCAGGCGGCCGTGGGTGATGAGCATGGCCGAGAGGATGTTTTCGATCTGGATCTCCTTGAAGCCGCGCAGCAGCGTGGCGGCGCGCAGGATCTCCTCTTCACCCCAGGTGATGGAGAACCGGCCGCCGTAGGTCTGCACAAAGCGCAGGATCTGGTCGGTGCGCTCCTCGAGATCCGGCGGATCCAGGCGGGTGAGCATGCCGAACTGGGACAGTCTCGGCCAGACCGGATCCGGGGTGATGACAAGCAGCGTCCCGCCGGACTCCCGGGCAAGGTAGAGCACGTTCAAAAGCTCGCGGCTCAGAAGATTGTCCTCTCCGATGCGGTGGACGTCTCCCAGGGCGATCATGGCGCCGCGCTTCTTTCTGAATTCCCCGGCGGCAAAGGCCAGGGGATCTGAGTCGACGTTCAGTCCCCCTCCCCTGCCCAGGTGCTCAACCTGGCGGGCGTCGGTATAGTAGTCAATCTGGACGGTGAGCTCGGCGGCAAGTTCCCGGAGCATGCGCTCCACCCGCTCCCGCTCGGCAGCGTCCACCACGATCAGCGGAACACGGGCCATGAAGTAGGTTTTGATCTCTTGTTTCGTCGCGTTGTAATTGCTCATCGGAACATACGCTCCTGTTATGTGAGGATTTTCATTCGCTTCAGCACATAGAGTCCCTCTTCCAGCAGCGGGCTGCCGCCGCGGCGGGCGTCGCGCTCCATCTGCTGCAGAAGGTCTTTCCAGAAGTCCAGCACCTGGCGGGTGAAGCCATCTTCCAGGATCTGACGGTCCTCCTGGGACAAAAAGCGCAGGCGGCGGTAGAACAGGCAGGCCAGCACCCGGCCGCGGAAGCGGATCACGGACAGACGGAGCTGATCCAGATCGCCCTCAGCCAGGGCAAGATCCATCCGATGCAGCAGATCCCGGCACTGTCTGGACAGCAGCACGCTCACCGTGTCAGAGATGTGGCTGACCATCATGGGACTGCAGGGCCCTGGGAGGGTCCCGGTGCTCAATCGGCTGAGCCGCTCTGCATCGAAGGGTTGGGTCTTCAGCTCCGAGAGCGCATCAAGCCACTGCTGATAGGTGGCCGGCGCAGAGCCCGGCTCACTCATTTGAGGAAGCTATATGGGGGCTCCAGGCTCCAGCTCGGGAGCTTTTTGCTCATCTCCCGCAGCCGATCGTTGGAGGCAGTGGCGCCGCTTTGGGCGGGCGTGTTGAAATTGGCCTGGATGCGGGACTCCAAAGAGGCGTCCAGCTCGGCGAACAGATCATTCTTGATTTCAGTCTGAGTAGACATTGCGTTTATCCTCCTTTAGTATCAGTCACAGCGGCGCGGCGGGGTCAGATGGACTCCACCAGGCGCAGCACGTCGTCCTTCTTCAAACGGTTATCCGCCACGGCCTGCCGGAACATGGCGATCTCTTCCATACATCGGTTGAGATTGGCAAGCGCGGTGTTGACGCGGATGGGGTATTCCTTGATGGCCTTGAGCACGCGGTAGACCAAGAAGCCCAGCGCCAGGACCGTGACCACCAGCGCATAAAGCGTCATAAAGGCCAGGCCAGCGGAGAGGATCAGCGCAATCAGCGCCGCGATGTTGGGGGTGTTGACGAACATATTCTGGAACTTGTTGTTTTCAAAGTGGTTCTGCATGGCAGTCATCTGGAGCTGCTGGTCCTCGCCGTTGCTGGTGCCGGTCCAGGTGTCGATGGAAAGCTGGAATTGCAGCGGCATGCTGTCTTGCAGGAACTCATCCCAGTGGTCCAGCGCGGTGCGGAACCAATCCCGGGTGTTGCGCAGGCCGAACTTGCGCACATGAACGTCCGTTTCCTCGCTGGTGTCATACACAGCCCAGCGGATCATCTGCTTGCCTATGTTGAAGCGTTCGTTCTGAAGCTGCTGCTCGGCCTGGAACTGGGCCTCGGCGGCCTCCATGTTGCCCTGGTTGTCTACGATGTACTGATAATAGCTCTGCTGGTTGCGCAGCGACAGCTCTTCGGCGTCGTAGTTGGAGATCAGGTTCATCAAAACCGCGTCTACGCGGGCCTTGTAGTTGGTCTCGTCCTGGCGCTCCATCTCGACGTCCAGGCTCTGCAGCACGGCGAGGATCTGATCGTACTTGGCGCTGTTGCGGAAGCTGTTGCGCACAGCGTCGCAATTCTGGCAGAACTCTCCCAAAGCGCTGTACGGGAACTCGACCTGGGGGTTGAGATTGCCGATGAAGCTCTCATAGGCGCCCACCAGCTCTTCGCAGGCAGCGGCGTCGGCGTTGAGCCGGTCGATCCACTCGTCGATGAGAGAGGTGACCTCGTGCTCAAGCTCCTTGTCCTTGCCGAAGATGCCATTCAAGAAGGCCTGCAGCAAAACCGCGGTTTCCTGCTGGAGCATGTTCGGATCGAGGACCTTCATGTACTCAAAGAACCACTTCTTCGCCGCGTCCATGCGCTCGAAGCGCAGGTTCATCAGCGTGAAGAACAGGGTGGTCTTGATGTCGTCACGGCGGCCTGCTTCAGACAGGGCGTTGCGCGCGACTTCGGGATAGTTGTTGACCCACGCGGTGATGGCAATGAGCGCGTAGGAGAGCCAATACCGCGAGCTTGTGATCCAGAGCTCTTCAGACAGCTCCTGGATGGTGCTGTTGCGCACCAGGTTGATATCAAAGTCCCGGACCACGCCCATCACGGTCTTGCGGATGGCCTCGTGGTTGGAGAACTGCTCTTTGATGACCTGGTCGATGCGCATGATGTTTTCGTGGGCGATCTGGGTCTGTTCGCCCTTCATCATGTCCTCTTTGAACTTGTTGATGCGCTCGTAGATCTGCGTCACCGTGGTATGGACGTTGCTGCTGGCGTTATAAACGCTGTTGACCTTTCCGTCTACCCGGTTTTCAAACGAGTTGATGGATTCATCCAACTGGTTGATGACATAGCTGGCATTTGACATGGTTGCGATCCCTCCTTTTCCTTAAAACCGATCCAGCGCCTGCTGCAGATCGGGCAATTGGGCATCCGCGGTCTGGTAAGCGGCGCGCCACTGGGCAAGCTCGCCGATGGCCTGCCCCAGCTTGACGTGGGCAAGCCTTCGTTTTTCTGCCAGGATCTTGCCGACATCCACGATGCGCCGCCACAGCAGGAAGCCGCCCACCACCCCAAGCAGCACCGCAATGGTCAGCGCCGCCGGGGAGAACGAGAAGGCCATGATGATCAGGATCAGAAGCGCGGCAATGCACATCACGCCGTAGATCTTGATCTGCTTGTCCGCCAGATAGTGCTTGAGCTTGTTTTTGTTGAAGTATGCGTCAAGCTGAGCTGCCTGGAGCTCCGCCTCGTCCTCGCGCACGGAGAGCTCGCACTCGTCGATGCGGACCGAGATGCGCTCGGGCTCCTTCTGTCGGTAGGCCTCGGCAAATTTTTCAAAGCCGCGGACGATGCGCGATTTCATCATCGAGATGGAAAAGCGCTTGACCGTGAGGTTGGTCTGCGTGGGATCCTCGGAGAAGGCCCAGCTCACCATGAGGTCTGCAAGGGCCTTTTTCTCATCCACATGACCGTAGAGCAGCTCAAACTTCTCGTGGGCCGCGGCAAGGTTTCCCTTGGCCTCGATGATGGCCTCGTTGCGCTTTTGCTCCTTCACCACGCGCCACTCGGCGGTGTCGTAGCTGTTGATCAGATTGTAGAGGATGTTTTCCACGCGCTGGGCCTGGTCCTCAGGCAGCGCCTCTTCCTCCTCGGCCAGCTCCACATAATTCCGGGCCAGAACCGCGTGCTTTTCCGCCTGGCTCAGAAGATCCGTCAGCGCGTCGTGGTCGCGGCTGACCTCCTTCAAGGTCGGGAAAACCATTTGGGTGCGATGCAGATGTGCCTGGGCGTAGGCCTGGGCGCCGTCGGTAAACTTGTCGCCGAAGCGGGCCGAGGTTGCCTCCGCCTGCTGGACCAGGCGCTGGAAGTTGTCGGCCACCATGGCCTCAAACTCGGGATCGTTGCCAAACAGACCGTTGAGATAGGCCTGCAGCAAATACTGGAACTCGTCGCCCAGGCGGGTGATGTCGAGCTTGTCCAGATAGTTGAGATACCACTCTCTGGCAATCGCGACACGCTCAAAGCGGAGGTTGATCAACAGGAAGAACAGGCAGCTCTTATTGTAGTCCATGGACAGTGCCTTGTTCAGTGCGCGGCTTGCCGCCTCCCGCTCGTTTTCGGCCCAGAGGGTCACGGCCATAATGGCGTAGGCCAGCCAATAGTCGGTGTTTTGCAGATAAGCCTTCTCAACCTCCTTGCGCAGGTTTTCATCGGAGATGATGGCGCTGTCCAGGCCGATAACGTAGCCCAGGGAGATCCGGCGCAGCTTTTGGTAGAAGGCAAATTTCGTGTAGTACTCGTCGGTGTACTGGGTGAGGTTCTTGGATGCCGTGGATAGGTTTTTGAAAATAAAGTACTGCTCGGTCAGGTCGGTCAGCGCGGTATAAAAGAGGGTCGTATCCTCCGCCGTCACCTCCACCTTGTCGTCCAGGGTGGTCATTTTGGCGTGGACATTGGCCTCAAGCCGGCCGACGTTTCCTGTTAGGATGTTGACGTTTCGCTCCGCCGTCTGGAGCTCTGCCTCCAGCGCGGCGTTTTCCGCCCGCAAGGCATTGATCTGGTTGATCAATTCATTTTCTCTTGCGATCTCATTCGCGTCCGCCAATGGGTAACACCTGCCTTTCCTGTGAAATGATGGTCTGTCGGGACAAAGCTGCCCGGGCTTGGAAGGTCCATCCCGGAGTTATCCGGGGAAGAAGTCGTGCAGATCGCTGAGCACCACGCTCTGCGGCAAAATGTCGTCTGTGTCGCCCATGAGCACCTTTCTGGCATCCTTGAGCGCCTTGAGGCGCTGGGTGTCCTGCCGGTTTGGCGGGAGCATCGACAGCTCGTCATACCAGGCAGTGAGCAGGGCGATCCTGGCTTGGCGCGCCAGCCTTAGGCGGCGCAGGGCAAGAAGCGAGGCGCGGTCACAGCGCGGATAGCGTCGCAGCAGCTCTGCAGCCCGGATCACGGGGCCTGGCAGCTCCGGCAGCGCGCCGTCCGTGGACGGGAGCGCGGCAAGATACATCGCAAGGCGCTCGTCCCAGTCGGGCAGAAGCTGACCTGCCCGCTCAAGCAGCGAAGCCGTCTGATCCGGAAGGGCTTGCCGGGCCGCCTGGATGACGGCCTTGAGGCAGTCTGCCCGGCGGCGGGCCTCCAGCGTCAGACGCTCCAGAGCCTCCTCCTCGGTCAGAGGAGCCCAGAGGCCGCAGACCTCGGTACCTTGGGTCAGATAGGGCAAAAAGATGGTGGTTTGCTCCCAGGAGAAGGGGCCGAAGCAAAAGCGGTAGTGGCGTCGGCCTTCCGTTTTGACGATGGTTCCGGCACGCACAGGATCCAGCAAGATCACATACTCTGACATACTCAGCTTCTCCTCCTCTCCCACGTCTTAAGAAACAGCGCGCGCTGCAGGGCAAAGGCCCGGGGGCTGTCCTCGTCCTGGTCAAGATAGGCTGCATAATCAGGGTCATCCGCGGCAAAGAGCGGCGGATACGCCGGCGCAGGCTCCGGCAGCGGCAGGGCCGGCACATGCTGCGGCGGCTGCACCGGCGGCTCGGGCTCGGCGTGGCGCTCTGGCTCGATAAGCGGCTCAGGTTCGGCAGGAGGCTCTGGCTCACCGGGAAGTTCGGGTTCTATGGGAAGCTCCGGCTCAATCGGAGGCTCGGGTTCGACCGGTGGCTCGGGTTCAATCGGAAGCTCGGGTTCGATGGGAATCTCGGGTTCAATCGGTAGCTCGGGTTCAATCGGAAGCTCCGGTTCGATGGGAATCTCGGGTTCAATCGGTAGCTCGGGCTCGATTGGGAGTTCCGGCTCAATCGGGGGCTCGGGTTCAATCGGAAGCTCGGGCTCGATTGGGAGTTCCGGCTCGATGGGAAGCTCGGGTTCGATTGGGAGCTCCGGCTCAATCGGGGCCTCGGGTTCAATCGGAAGCTCCGGCTCGATCGGAAGTTCGGGTTCGATCGGAAGTTCGGGTTCGATTGGGAGCTCGGGTTCGATCGGGAGTTCCGGCTCGATGGGAAGCTCCGGTTCAATCGGGAGTTCCGGCTCGATGGGAAGCTCGGGTTCAATCGGGAGCTCGGGTTCGATCGGAAGCTCCGGTTCAATTGGGAGCTCCGGCTCGATGGGAAGCTCGGGTTCGACCGGGGGCTCGGGTTCGACCGGAGGCTCGGGTTCAATCGGAAGTTCGGGTTCGATCGGAAGCTCGGGCTCGATCGGAAGCTCCGGCTCAATTGGGAGCTCGGGTTCGATCGGAAGATCCGGTTCAATCGGGAGCTCGGGTTCGATCGGAAGTTCCGGCTCGATGGGAAGCTCGGGTTCGATCGGAAGATCCGGTTCAATCGGGAGCTCGGGTTCGATCGGGAGTTCCGGCTCGATGGGAAGCTCAGGTTCAATCGGGGGCTCGGGTTCGATGGGAAGCTCCGGTTCGATCGGAAGTTCGGGTTCTATGGGAAGCTCGGGCTCGATCGGAAGCTCCGGCTCGATCGTTAGTTCCGACTTGATGGGAAGCTCGGGTTCGATTGGGAGTTCCAGCTCGATTGGAAGCTCCGGTTCGATCGGAAGTTCGGGTTCGATCGGGAGTTCCGGCTCGATCGGAAGCTCCGGTTCAATCGGAAGTTCCGGCTCGATGGGAAGCTCCGGTTCAATCGGAAGTTCGGGTTCGATCGGGAGCTCGGGTTCGATCGGGAGCTCGGGTTCGATCGGGAGTTCCGGCTCGATGGGAAGCTCCGGTTCAATCGGGGGCTCGGGTTCAATCGGAAGCTCCGGTTCGATCGGAAGCTCCGGTTCGATCGGAAGTTCTGGTTCGATCGGAAGTTCTGGTTCGATCGGAAGTTCTGGTTCGATCGGAAGTTCTGGTTCAATCGGAAGCTCGGGTTCTATGGGAAGCTCCGGTTCAAATGGGAGTTCCGGTTCGATCGGAATCTCGGGCTCAAATGGGCGTTCCGGCTCGATCGGAAGCTCGGGCTCCGGGAAGGGTGTGGGAGCGGCGGGGGGCTGCCACTGGGGGACGTCGGGGACGGTAAGCTGCGGATCTGCAGCCGTGGCAATCGGGAACCGGAAGGCTGCGGCAGCCTCAGGCGCGGTGAAAACGTATTTCAGCCGCATCAGATCCCGCGGGGCGTCGGATCGGTTCCAATAAGAGGGGTCACGGTTCTGGTAGATCAGCACGTTGCTGATCGCCCAGGGTGCAAAGTCGAATTTTTTATCCGGGCGGATCTCAAAGCGGGTGATATCGTCCCAGATGAGCTGACCCCCCTCCCGGTCCAGGATGGCCGCAAGGCCCTGCGCAAGAGGGCCGATGACAGAATCGTTGGCATACAGCAGGATCTGCGTGTAAAAGACCGGGTTGGAAAGCTGGCCAAGCCAGCCCTGATAGCAAGTATCGGCGGGCGCCAGGATCGGCTCTTGTGCCAGACTGAAGCGCAAAAGCTGGGCGTTCTGCCCCAGTGCCTGGGTCTCGCTCTGGGTATAGCGGGTGGGGATAAACTGCATGGAAAGGGCGCTGCCCGGGCTTTGCCGCAGCAGCGCGGTGATCCGGCCGAAGTCGCCCGTCTGCGGAGCAACGGCGCGCGACGGGCAATACAGCCCGGCCGGCGCATACCGGCAGGGATAGACCCTCTCGCGGCGTCCCAGCGCCAGCACACGCGCGGTCTGAACAGCACCGAGACGGCGCAGCAGCGCCATCCGGTCCTCCTCGCGGACCAGAAGCCGCAGGCTGTAGCCGAGGTCCATCCAGCGCCCTGCCAGCTCGTCGATGAGCGACATAAGGCTCTCTTCGACCACGGTCTGCTGCTGATCCATGCGCCGCACGATCAGATACAGCTCGATCCGGCCGGGCTGGTCGGGCGCAGACAGGTAGAGCAGTTCAACCGCGGTCTGGTCCGGCGGGGTCATGCCCCAAAGGTCCGTGAGGATGCCGCCGCAGAGCGCTCCCATCTGCTGCAGCGCCTGCTGGGGGTCGGAATGGATCTGCACGTCCTGGGGTACTGCGGTGATTTGCGCCACAGCCACGCCGGTACAGGTCCCTCCGGGCATCCGTGTCAGTTGGATCATCGTATCCCTCCCCTCCGGTGATCAAAAGAATTTGGAAAACAGGCGATACTGCTGGGCAAGCTGCGTCGCCTGCGCGGATAAACCGTTTTTATTTTCCTGGAGATATTTGCCAAAGCGCTTGCTGACACCGTCGGATATCAAATCCGTGTTGAGCTTGGTGCCGCGCTGGGTCATGGCCGAGAGCATGGCGCCTGCAAGGTTCACATCGTCAGCGGTGGTCAGCAGGTAGGCCTGGGCCAGGCTGCAGCCGAGGCTGTGGCCCAGATGGCGCACCGCGCAGCGGCTGGAACCGAAGGGAACCTGCATCCGCTCGGCCAGGATGCCCGCGTTGCGGGGCTTGCTGCTCGGCACGTCCGGGCAGCGCAGCACATAGTTTTCCAGTGCCTTTGGGCTGATGGTGGAATTATCACGGAACAAGCAGGAGAAGATCTGCATGGAGAACTGCTCCGGGCAGGTCTCCAGATAATAGCTCGCTGCGTCGCTGCGGAAGACCGTCCCGTTTCGCATGGCAAGCTGCAAGAGCTCGGCCTTGCTGTCATCGGTGTCGGCAGAGCGGCACACATAGCTCAAAAGCAGCGCTCCGTCTACGCTCAGGCCGCAATCCAAAAGCTGTCGGAAGACCAGCGGACGCACCTGCGCATCGTCCCGCCCGGTTTGCAGATATTTGCCCGGCAGCTCGCGGAAAAAGCCAATGGGCATGGAAGGAAGTGCCAAAAGCGACGCGATGCGGTCGCACTTTCCCTGACCGTCTGCCACACAGGAGAGTACGTACTGCTCAAAATCCTTGGCGCTCACGCCGGGGTTGACGGCAAGAAGGCCGTCCAGCAGACGCTGGCGCTGCTCGGGGGCGTCCGCGCCATGGTTGAGATAGCTGCCGACCGCACTCTCCCAGACCTTGTCGGCGGTGTGGAAGGTGCGAAGCTGCTCCAGGATCGCCAGGCGCTGCTCGGCGCTCCAGTTCCGGTTGAAGAGGAACATCTGGATCTGGCGAAGATTCAACGAAACAAACTGGCCGCTGCCGGACACGATCTCCAAAATAGCTCGGGTCCGGTCCGGATCCGGCTGGGCCGCGGCAAAGGTCAAAATCTGCTCTATCTCGGGGTCATACAGGCGCCGGGTGAAAAGCGAGGTAAGAACCGCCTGGAGCACAGGCAGCTCGCAGTTGCCCACGGCTTCACGCAGCACCAGCTCCACATCCAGGCGCTGCCCGGCCCGGCACAAAGCCGCGGCCACGCGCGCCTTGGTCTCGGGGCGATCAGAGCCGGACAGATACTGCTCGGCAAGCGCGCCGTCGTTTTCGCCCAGGCTGCCGGCGTCGATCAGCGACTCGAGCCAACCGGCCTTATCCTGGTCGTCGGGGGCCTCCTGCATCACGGTCAGACACGCGGCGTGCAGGTCCAGGTTCTCCCGGTTGCGCAAAATGGCGTCCGCCAGCTCCCGCCGACCCTGGCGCAAAGACATGCGCAGCAGACTCTGGTTGGTATGCTTGGAGTAGATCTGCTCGGGCTGCGTGAGCGTGAGCAGATAGTCCCGGCGCTGGGTATCGCCGATGGTGTCAAAAACCGCCGCAAGCGCTGCCCAGGCGTCGCTGGAGTCGAAAGAGGCGTACAGCTCGGTCTCGTCGTCACCCAGCTTGCCGCAGGTCTGCTCCAAGGTCTGGTAATCCCTTTTGAGCTGGCCGAGCAGGGCGCGCTTGTCCTGCCCCGGAAGCTGCTCGGGGCTCACCACGGCAATGAGCTTATAGCAGATAGAGGCAACCAGCGTGCCGGCATAATCCGCGCTCATTTTCAGGCACTCGGTGAGGTTGTGATCCGCCTGGTCCAGCTTGCGGTAGGCGCAGTCGAGCACGACCTGGCGCGCCACGTTTTTGATGGTGTACAGGCCGTCGTACTCCTCCTTGCGCTCCACCTGGGCGCCGCAGTAGAGGCAGCGCCAAAGCTTTTGGTCCTTGAGATACTCCCACCGGTTGCCGCCGCAGGAGGTGCATTTTTTACTGTACGCAGTCACTGCCATTGTCTTCCCTCCGGGGCAAAGCCGATCACTTGGAAGCCATCAGCTTCCGATTGCGCTCTACATACAAGCGCTGGAGTCTGGAGCAGCTATCCAGTGCAGCAGCCACGGCATTGTCCTCGCAGCTCGTCTGCAGGGCCATCATTTCCTGATAGATCCGCGCGTCCACGTCGGCCACGACGTCGTTGGTCATGGGGTCGGAGAAGCGCACGGTCTCGCCCAGGCGGCGAAGCTGCTCTTTGAGCTGGGGATCGGTGACGCCAGCGCGCAGGATCTCCACATCCACGGTTTTCATCCGCTGGGCAACGGCCTTTTGCTGATAGTCATTTTTCACTGCGGTAGCGGCGTCACGGCTGGCAATGGACACAACGGCCACAACCGCATAGACCGCCAGCAGCAGGATCTGAAGGAAAACAGGGATCTTCCAGTTGATATGCTGGAAAATCATAAACACCAGGCTCATAAACAGCTCGGCAAAGAAATAATAGAGCGTAAACTGAGCCAGGGGGATGCCGAAGAAGGCAGCCTCGATGGTCATGTCTTTGAAGGCAAGGTACATGCCCACAACCTGCAGGCCGAAGGCCAGGACCATAAACACATAGCTGATCCAGAAGACCGAGGTCTCGGGCTTGAGGAACAGGAAGATAAAGAGGTTATAGATAACAAAGGCGATACCCAAAATGGCAAAGCTCATGCCGGTGATCTTCTTTTTCATGGTGAAACCATCCTCTCTTGATAAGCTGGATCTGACTTAGCTGGGCGGCACGGGCTCTTACAGCCGGGTGCCGCACTTGGAGCAGAACAGAGCGCCGGGATCTGCGGGCGCTCCGCAGTTGGGGCAGGCCTTTGCCAAAGGATTGCCGCAGCGGGAGCAGAACAGGGCGTCCGGAGCTGTGGGGCTGCCGCATTTGGGACAGAATCCGCCTTGCGCCGGGGCAGCAGACGCGGGGCCTGGCGCCGGCTGAGGTGGCTGCGCACCGAAGTCGGTATCGACCTGGAAGCCGCCTGCGCTGGATACGCCCGGGCCGGCGACCTGGCCGCCCATAAGATCCCGCAGGTTCTGCGCGCCGCCGCTCTGTACCGCGCTGCGCACGTCATGCGGAGGCGCGGCGTTGGGGATCCGGTTGGGATCCATGGCGGAGCGGGCCATCTGCGCAATGGTGCTGCCCATGACTGCACCGCCCATCATGCCGCCCATCATGCCGCCCATGGCTCCCATGGTGCCTTCGTTGCCGGCAAAGGTCTTGGCGACCTCCATCTGCTGCTCCTCCTGCCAGGAGTAGCCCTCGATGATGCGGGAGGCTCTGCGGTTTTTCGCCTCGGTGATGGCTTTGTAGTCGTTTTCGGGTACGTCGATGGACTCGATGTTGAAATAGTGAATGATCACGCCGTATTCGTCAAAGATCTGCTCAAGCCGCTCTTTGACGAGGTTGCTGATGTCCAGAAGATTTGCGTTCATCTGGAAAAAGCTGACCTTGCCGTTGATCATGATCTTGGAGATGCAGTCCTTCACGTGCGAGGAAATCAGCCCGCGGAAGTTGGTGACCACGTCCTCCGGATCGAAGCTCTTGCGGAAGCCAACCAGCTTGAGCATGAACTTCCGGCTGTCGCCCACAGAGATGGCCACAGAGCCGTGGAGCATCACATGCAGGAAGATCTGGTAGTCGGGGTCCTCCAGCGCAATGGCGCCCTGCGTGCCCCACAGAAGATCCAGATGGTGGACCTTGTTGATGTAGAAGACCTTGCAGGGGAAGGGATTTGCCCCGCCAGTGGGGATGGACAGGATCTTGTTGACCAGGGGAATGTTTGGCACATTCAGCGTCCTGGTGCCGGGCCCGAAGAGGTCCGCGGCGTTGCCGTTGACCACTAGCAGCGCCTCATGGGTCTCATCCACAATGAGCTGCGAGGTGGTGGTGATGTTTTCATCGCCGTACTTCCAGACGAGTTGATCCGGCGAGCCGCCAAAGGTGATCACTTGGGAAATGGCCATGTCACTGCCTCCATTCATTTCGTGTATTTCTTCTATGCAAAGCTGCTATGCTACTTTATCATGTTTAGAACACCACTTTTTTCCCCTGTTTTCAACCAATTCTTTTCCATTTTTTCTCGCTAGGTAGTATTTTTATTCTGTTCTTCGCATAAAGTGCGGCGCACTGCGGCAGATCCGGGACGCTTCTGGGGGGCTGCGCGCCAAAGCGTATGGGGAAAACCAGTCGGGACCGGGCTCGCAGGCCACAAAATCCAGGGCAGACGCAGGCTCTTGCAATGCTTGCCGCTTCGTGGTACAATGTGCACATATCAGGAAGGAGGAGCTTCAAGTATGAATGATTTCAGATATTATGCCCCCACTGAGGTCCTGTTTGGAACAGACGCAGAGTATAAAGTGGGCGACTGCGCAGCAAAATACGGCACAAGGGCCCTTTTGGTCTATGGCAGAGGAAGCGTTGTGCGTAGCGGTCTTTTGGATCGTGTGGAAGACTCGCTCCGGCGTGCCGGCGTTGCCTTTGCTTGCTTCGGTGGAGCGCAGCCCAACCCGACGCTGGCCCACGCCGAGCAGGGCGCGGCGCAGGCACTCTCGTTTGGTGCCGATTTGATCATCGGTATCGGCGGCGGCAGCGCCATCGACACAGCAAAGGCCATCGCCCACGGCGCGGCAAATCCGGACGATTCACTTTGGGACATCTGGACGAGAAAGGTGCCGCTCACCCGCTCTTTGCCGGTCGGCGCTGTGCTTACCATGCCGGCCGCTGGCAGCGAGATGAGCGACTCCGCCGTGCTAACGAATGAAGCGATTGGAAAAAAGGCAGGCATCAATACCGACTTCAACCGCTGCCGTTTTGCCATCCTGAACCCGGCGCTGGGCGCCACCGTCCCGCGCTATCAGCTTGCAGCCGGGGTGACGGACATCATGATGCACACCATGGAGCGCTACTTCATCCCGGACGTGCGCGCAGAGCTCACTGACGAGATCGCAGAGGGTCTGCTGCGGACAGTCGTGCGAAACGGAAAGGCCGTGGTGGAGGATCCTTCTGATGAAGCGGCCATGAGCGAGATCTTTTGGGCCTCGAGCTTGTCGCACAACAATCTGACTGAGTGCGGCCGGGGCAAGGACTTCTCGGTCCATAAGCTCGGCCACGCGCTGTCGGCCAAATACGGCGTGACCCACGGCGCTTCGCTCGCTGCGGTGTGGGGAGCATGGGCAGAGGAGGTCTGGCGCGACTGCGTGCCCCGCTTCTGCCGATTTGCCGAGCAGGTATGGGGCGTGCATGCCGATGAGCCGAAGCTTGCCGCTGAGGCAGGTATCCGGCGCACGGTGGAATTCTTCGCCGGGCTGGGAATGCCAACGTCTTTGAACGCGCTCGGGATCCATCCGTCTGACGCGGATCTGCGCGTGCTGGCACTGGACTCCACCATGAACGACAGTGTGAAGCTCTCGCGCATCAAACCGCTCGGAGCGTCTGAGGTCGAACAAATCTTCCGCAGGGCGAGATAAATGCAAAAAGCAAAGCGTTGGCCTGCCTCCTGATTGGATGGCAGGCCAACGCTTTGCTCGTCGGGATCGGTATTGTCGTGCGGGCAGATCTTACGCTTCGTAGACAAAGGCGCGGTCGTGGCCGCTGTGCAGGGCGTCGTAGATCTGGCCGGGTCTTGCGGTGTCGCCCACGAGAATCAGCTTATCGCCGTAGGCGGCGCGGAAGGCCTCATAGTCCGGCCGATTGGAGCGAACGCCCATTGCCAGAATGACCGTCCCTGCGGGAATGGCGGTCTCTTCGCCGGTCTTGGTGTCCTTGACGACGACGCTGTCGTCTGTCAGTGCGGTGAGCTGTTTGCCCTTGGCGATCTGACCGCCGTTTTTCATAATCTGCTGCGCCAGATGCATAGTGATGCTGGGATAGAGATTGCCGCCAACCTTGTCGAGCATCTCCACCACCGTGACCTTGTGCTGCGGCGCAAGGGTCTCGGCGGTCTCAAGGCCTGTGACGCCGCCACCGATGATGACAGCCTCGCCCTTGACCTCGGCTTTGCCGGCCAGCACGTCCTCTGCCGTGACTGCCCGCTCAATACCGGGAATCGCAGGTACAATGGGCTTGCCGCCTGTGGCCATAAACACGGCCTCGGCCCCGATGGCTTGAACCGCTTCGACCGTGGCGGGGGTATTGACCAGGACCTCGACGCCGGCTTGCTCAAGCTGCGCCTCCATGGTGTCGATGAACTCGGAAAGCATCCCCTTGCAGGGCGGTACCGCAGCCAGTTCAACCGTGCCGCCGATGCGGTCCTTCGCCTCAAAGAGCACCACGCGGAAGCCGCGCTTGCGCAGCGTCAGAGCCGCCTCAAAGCCTGCAGGGCCGCCGCCAACAACCGCGACTGTGCGCCCGGCGCCGTTTTTGACCAGCTTGTCATCGCCCCACTCAAACTCACGGCCCATGACCGGGTTGAGCGTGCAGCCCAGGGGCAGGCCGTCGTTGAGGATGCGGAAGCACTCCATGCAGCCCAGGCACTTGCGGATCAGTTTGTCCTCGCCGCGCTTGGCCTTATTTGCCCACTCGGCGTCGGCCAGATTGCCGCGCGCGATACCCACAAAGTCTGCAAAGCCCTCTTCCAGAAGCTGCTCGGCCACGGCAGGATGCTTGATGTTGCACACCGCAATGACGGGGATGGAGACCGCCTTGCGGATGTTGGCGGCCAGATGCTTTTTCCAGCCCTCCTGGAAGTAGTTCGGCTCAATGATCGTTGCGCCAGAGTCGTAGGTGCCGCAGCTTACGTTGATATAGCAAACGCCAAGCTTTTCAAAATACTTGGCCTGCGCGATGGCGTCCTCTTCGGTGATGCCGTCGTCCAGATAGTCGCTGCCGTTGATCCGGATGCCGATGGGGAACTTGGGCCCGCAGTAAGCGCGGATACCAAGAATGATCTCGGTGGCAAAGCGCATCCGGCCCTCAAAGCTGCCGCCGTATTTATCGGTACGTTTATTGGTATGAGGAGAAAGGAACTGGCTGACCAGGTATCCGTGCGCGCCGTGGATCTCCACGCCGTCCACGCCGGCCTTCTGCGCGATGACTGCGCCAAAGACGAACTTTTTGACCAGCCCTTCCACCTCTTCGGTGGTCAGAGCTCTGGGCTGCTCGCCGATGACCTTGCAGGTCACGTCAGAGGCTGAGACCGGCTGTTTGCCGCCGATGAGCCGGCTGGGCGTCTGGTTGCCGGGGTGGTGGAGCTGGACAAAGAGCTTGGTATCATAGGCGTGGACCGCCTCCGCCAGGCGGGAGAGCTGGCCGGTCATATAGGGCTTGGTGACAGAAAGCTGGTTTGGCGTGCCAACGCCGGTTTCGTCGTCGATCCGGGTGATCTCAGTGATGATCAAGCCTGTGCCGCCCTTGGCGCGCTCGGTGTAGTAGCGGATCATACGCGCGCCGGCCTCGCCGCTGGACTCCGCCAGCGAGCAGCCCATGGCCGGCATCACAATGCGGTTTTTGAGCTCCAGATTGGCAATTCTGCCGGGAGTAAACAGCTTTTCGTAAGACATAATACGTCTCCTTTTCAGAATTTGGGGTTCCTGTCTGTATTTTACCACCACTTTTGTTGAAACGCAACAAGAAATATGGTAAACGCAAAATAACCTGTACCTACCAAAGAGCTGCCCGGTATGAGATAATGGAATGGGAAGTTGCGGAACGTTTCGAAAAATGGCGGAACGTTCCG
>ONCN01000031.1 GCA_900316335.1 uncultured Eubacteriales bacterium
GTGCAGAAAGTAACCAAAGACACGCCAAGGAGGGGGAAGATTTCGAATTTCTTCCCCCTCCTTGGATCCACCCCTATTTAAAACGACCAAAAGGGTCTTGACCCTTTTGGATTACCCGCGGCTCTGAATGTTTGGGTTTTCTCGCTTTGTTTGGGTTTTTCGCAATGGATTTCTGATGATCGTGAGATTGTGGATAGACGCAGAAAAAACATATAGGAGTTTCTGAAAAGTTCTGTACGTCCGTACATCCGTACGAGCACCGCCCCTCCGGGGGGTGCGTATCCATGTGTAGGGGCGAGCATCGCTCGTCCGCAGCAGGGGCCAACGATAACACAACGCCGATGCAAATTCGCAAACCCAATCGGGTACGAATTCGCATCGGCGTGCTGCATTTGGGGGGGGGATTATACCGCGGACGGCCAATGGCCGCCCCTACGGCGAAACACGCACCCCGTAGTACATAGTAACAACTAAATATTTACATTTCAATTATTGGGTAGAGATGCTTGAGTTTTATTCTGGCGTCGGCGGTTGTGAAATGCCACTGAACACCTTTTTGCGAATTGTTACGACTGGCTGCCCACGCCTGCAAAATGGTGTTGAGTTCTTCAATGGAAGGAATTCTTCTGTTTTCCAAGCATTGAATAGAAAGCGCAGACAACTCAATCTCGGCAATATCAAGCCAGGAACCATGCTTTGGTGTGTAATGGATTTCAAGCCTTTGAGAGAGTCGGAAGGCTTCCTCCGGGGAAAACTGCTTATAAAACGATGAAATAGAATGCGTATTGAGATTATCCATTACCAGAACGATTTTCTCAACGTCTGCATACCTCTCATCAATCAGCCATTTTAGCTGAGCAGCCCAATCCTGGCATCGTCTCTGTGGCAGGGCATGAGCTTCCCGCCATTGTCCAAGGGGCTCTGTAAACATAAAGATAGAACAGGTGCCTTTTCTCACATACTCACAGTCAACCTTCTTGATGTGGTTGGTTTCACTCATCTCAATCGGCATGAAAAGCTCGCCCAGCAATTGGAAGGGCTTTTCGTCCATGCAGACAACAGGACGCTTCGGATCATAAGGCCTGGCATATACAGACAGAACGTCCTCCATGTGGGCGACAAAGTCCGCGTTCTGCTTCGGTGGAATGCACCACATTTTGCTCAGGTGAGGCTTATATTGTGTTTTTTTAAAATGCGTTGGATCGTCATGTGAGATATGCTCTCAAAGATCCCCAGTTCGACGCACTTTTCCGCCAAAAGCCGCACAGACCACGCTGCCTTTCCATCTGGAGCCTCGCTGCACGCCAAAGCAATGACATGGGCTTCTTTCTCGCCATCCACTTTTGCCGGGACGGGGGGCGTTTCACGTTTCTTTCGTGTCAGAAAGTCAGTAATATCCCTTGCATTATGATAATCCTCGATGATGTTATAAACGGTCTGCCTGGATACGCCATGCCGTTCTGCCGTTCTGCTAATGCGCATTGGTGAACGCTTGCCCGACTGATCCAATACCAGCAATATTTTCGCCCGCTGGATTAGGTGTGCATTATGACTTCCGTTTTTTGCAAAGGTTTCTACGACTTTGCGATCTTCTTCACTCAAATAGATAGGTTGTATCGCCATTTTACTATACCTCCTTGTACCACACTTTGTTCGTGTGATCCCTTGGTTTCAGTATAGCAAATCACTAATTAAATGTCAATATTTAGCCGTTACGTTGCAGTAGTGGCCGATGACCTCATCGGCCAGTCGCGAAGCGCACGTATTACGCAGCCTTTGCGTGCCGGTGTGTCGCGTACGTGATCCGTACGAACCGGCGCGGCGCCTATTCGAGCATGCGGGCAAGGCTGGGGACAAGCTGCTTGATGTTTTTGCCGGTGGTGTTCAGGCACAGGTCGTAGAACTGCTTGTCGCCCCAGGTTTGGCCGGTGCAGTCGGTGTAGTAGCGGGCGCGGCGAGGACCTCGTCGTCGTCGCTGCGCTCAAGGCAGCGCTGCACGCGGCTTTCCAGGTCGGCGTAGACGAAGATGCGGAAGGGCTGGTATTCCCGCAAAAAGTAGTCCGCGCAGCGGCCCACGATGACGCAGCTTGACAGCTCCGCCATCTCATGCAGGGTCTGGATCTGCGCCTCAAAGACCGTCTGGATCATCTGGGCGTGCTGCTCGGCGGCGAAGGTGTTGAAGGTGTGGTTGATCGTGATGGGATACAGGCGGTGGCTTCTGCCCTCCACCACCTGCTGCACGTAATCGCGGGAGAAGCTGGTCTTTTGGGCGATCTGCTCCATGATCTCGCGGTCGTAGTATTCGATGCCCAGCTCCTCGGCAAGCCTGCGGCCCAGCTCGCGCCCGCCGCTGCCGAATTCTCTGCCAATGGTAATGATGCGGTTCATGGTTTCACCTCATTTTCTTCAATCAGGATGCTGCGCGGCTGCGTCCACCGGGTGGGCGACCCAGCCGCCAAGCGCCGATGCGGCAGCTTTTGCGGCCGGCTCGTTGTCAAACAGGCCGAAGACGACCGAGCCCGTGCCGGTGAGCTGCGCGCACAGCGCCCCGTGGGACGTAAGCGCGTCCTTGATGCGCCCCACCTGGGGGAACTGCGCAAGCACGGGCGGCTCAAATGCGTTTGCCACCGCGGCTGCGATGGCGCGAAGATCGCCTTCTGCCAGCGCGCGCTCCATGGCCCGGTTGTCGGGCCGGCGCTGCACGCCCACGCGGTCGATCTGACGAAACAGCGCGGGGGTGGAGACCGAGAAATCCGGCCGCACCAGCGCAAACACGGCCGCATCCGGCAGCGGCGGCAGGGGCGTGAGCACCTCGCCCCGGCCCCGGGCCAGGCGCACGCCGCCCTGCACGCAGTAGGGCACGTCGCTGCCCACGGCAAGGGCAAGGGCCATCAGCTCCGATGCCGGCAGCGCGCGGTAGTGCCGGTTGAGCGCGCGCAGCACCGCCGCGGCGTCGCTTGAGCCGCCGGCCATGCCGCCCTGGGCGGGAATGCTTTTTTGGATGGTGATGCAAAGTCCGTCCGGATCCAGCCCGGCTGCGGCGAAGTAGCCCTCGGCGGCCCGCCAGCACAGGTTGCGCCGGTCCGTCGGGATGTCCGGCCGGTCGCAGCGGATCTGCCAGGCTTCCCCGGTGCCGAGCGCGAGCGTGAGACGGTCGCACAGGTCCACCGAGATCATCACCATCTCCAGCTCGTGATAGCCGTCCGGGCGGCTGCCAAGAATATCCAGCGTCAGATTGAGCTTGCCCCAGGCGGTCTCATGCAGGACGGTCACTTGATCCTCCGCCCCTCGAGATAGTACCGCTTCTCGCGGGCGTGGCCCATCGAGAAGGTCTTACGGGGCAGGATGCCGTCGGCAATGACGCCGCGGAAGAGCTGGCTCTTTTCCATGCCGGGCAGCAGGAAGCCGACGGCCTGCTCCTGCCGGGCAAGGCCGACGAGCACGTCGTCGTCGTGGATGTAGTCGATCTGGCCGGGGTGGGTTTTGAGCCAGTCGTCGAGGAAGCTTTGCAGCGCGCCGACGGCCAGCTCGCTCTTGCTGCGGTCGAGGCTGAGCTTGCCCGAGCGCGCACCTGCATACCAGGTGATCTCATAGCCGCCCGGCGCGCAGTATTCGGCCTCCAGATCCCGCAGCAGGGCCTCTGGATCGGTGTGGGTGATGATGCGGTGGATGGGCTCAAAGACCTGGGACGGATCGTGGATGTTTTCCAGCTCCACCAGCGCGTAGCGGGCGGGGTGGTTGGACAGATCCTCGCCGGGGTGGTTGGCCTTGAGCTCCTCATAGCAGCTCTTGGCGGTGGCAAGGCTGTGGTTGCCGTCGCCCACGGCAAAGACCATCGGCACGCCGGCAAGATCGCGGTACTTTTCGCCCACGCGGGCGGTGTAGTCGGCAAGGCGGGCTTCAAAGGCCGCGGCCTCGTCGCCGTCCACCAGATAGCCGGTGATATGGCCGCCGCCCTCCATCAGATCAAAGTCGTAGAGCTTTTTCAGGCTGTCTTTTTTCGCGGCGATGGGCTCAATGAGAACCTTATCGTGGTCGTCGCAGAGCATGAGGATGTGGGGCAGCTCCATCGGCGCGTCGCGGCGGACCCGCTGGCGGGGCGGGATGCGCTCGACCACCGTGCGCTCGGTGGCCCGGATGGGAGACACGGAGCCCGTGCGGTAGTCATAGGCGTCAAGATCCACCATGCCGACCAAGCCCGGACGGATGGCGCCGTTTTCCAGCGTGCGCTCCACGTAGACCAGGCTGTGGGGATAGCAGACAAACAGCCCCTCGTCCAGATAGCGGGCCATGGTCTCGTTGATCGCGCGGGTGTGCGCTGCCTCCATGGGGGTGCCAAGCTCCGCCTCGGGCAGGATGAGGTTGATGGTGGACGGTGCGCCCTCGGCAAAGGCGCGGACGCGGTCCCAATAGGCCTGGTCGGAGGTGAACTGGTCACAGGCGATGACCGCCCATTTCTCCATTTCTTCGGTCTTGGGCAGCAAAATGTCGGCAGGGAAGAATGCGTTCATAAGAAGGACCTCCATATCGTGATGGTTTCATGCTTCATCTGCAATTATACCAACAAAAACAGGGATTTGCAACCGGGATTTGTAAATTTTGCCAAGGAGGTATGTTTTTTCTGTTTTGGGCCATACTAAGCCCGAGACTTGATCGAGGAGGTGTCCGGATGGATACACTGGCATTGATCCTTGTGATCATCGGCGCGCTGAACTGGGGCCTGGTGTCCCTGTTCCGGTTTGATCTGGTGGCCTTTTTGGGCGGCGGCCAGGGCGCTCTGCTCAGCCGGATCATCTACGGCGTGGTGGCTGTGGCGGGCATTTGGTGCGTCACGCTCCTGTTCCGCAGAAACGACCGTGTGGCCGATTGACCGGCCAAAAGCCGAAGGCGCGGCGCTAGGTCCGCGGCTTCGGCTTTTTTGCGCCGTGAAACGTCCCGGATTTGCCGTGTTTTACACTTGCAATCCGTGCGCAGATCCGATACAATAGAAGCAGCACATCGAACGCTGCGCAACGTGAAAGGAGTTCGCAAATGGTTGATCTCAAGCATACATACCTCGGCATTGAGCTGGGCTCCACCCGGATCAAGGCCGTGCTCATCGACGACAACGCCGTGCCGCTGGCCTCCGGCAGCCACGAGTGGGAAAACCAGCTCGAAAACGGCGTGTGGACCTACTCCATGCAGGCCATCCACGCGGGCATCCGCGCCTGCTACGCCGATTTAAAGCGCGACGTGGCCGAAAAGCTGGGCCAGCCCCTCACCACCCTGGGGGCAATGGGCGTGTCGGCCATGATGCACGGCTATCTGGCCTTTGACGCGGCGGGCCGGCAGCTTGCCGCCTTCCGCACCTGGCGCAACACCATGACCGGCCCCGCGGCTGCGGCTTTGACAGACCTCTTCGGCTTCAACGTGCCGCAGCGGTGGTCCATCGCCCATCTGTACCAGGCCATGCTGAACCGCGAGGACCATCTGCCCCGCCTGGCCGAGCTGACCACCCTGGCGGGCTATATCCACCGCGAGCTGACCGGCGAGCGGGTCGTGGGCATCGGCGAGGCCTCGGGCATCTTCCCGATCGACAGTGCAAGGCTCGACTATGACGAGACTATGGTGCAAACCTTTGACGCCCTGGTTGCCGAGGCGGGCTATGGCTGGCGCTTGCGGGACGTGCTGCCCCGCGTGCTGGTTGCCGGGCAGAGCGCCGGCGTGCTCACCGAGGCGGGCGCGCGCTTCCTGGATCCGGAGGGCGAGCTTCAGCCCGGCACCCCCGTGGCCCCCTGCGAGGGCGACGCGGGCACCGGCATGGCCGCCACGAACTCCGTCCGGGCCTACACCGGCAACGTATCGGCCGGCACCTCGGACTTTGCCATGATCGTGGTGGACCATCCCCTGGGCGTGCACCGCGAGATCGACATGGTCACCACGCCCACGGGCCTGCCCGTGGCGATGGTCCACTGCAACAACTGCACCTCTGACATCAACGCCTGGGTCGGCCTGTTTGCCCAGTTTGCCGCGCTCATCGGCGCGCCGCAGGACAAGGGCGAGCTGTATACCAAGCTCTTCCGCCTGGCCCTGGAGGGCGAGCCCGACTGCGGCGGCCTTCTGAGCTTCAACTATCTGTCCGGCGAGGGCGTGACCGACCTCGACGCCGGCCGTCCCATCTTTGCCCGCAGGCCCGACGCGGAGCTGAGCCTCCCGAGCTTTATGCGCACGCATCTGCTCTCGGCGCTCGCCACGCTGAAGATCGGCCTGGACATCCTCACGGCCAAGGAGAAGGTCCGCATCGACAAGCTCTATGGGCACGGCGGCTTCTTCAAGACCCCGGGCGTGGGCCAGCGGATGCTCTCTGCGGCGGTCGGCGCGCCCGTCTCCGTGATGGAGACCGCCGGTGAGGGCGGCCCCTTCGGCATGGCGATCTTGGCCTTCTACCTGGCCGAGCGCGAGGACGGCCAGAGCCTGGAGGACTTCCTCGACGAGCGGGTCTTTATGGACTGCCGCACCGCCACGCTGATGGCGGATAAGGCGGATATCGAGGGCTTCAACGCCTTCCTGGCGCGCTACACGCGGGCGCTGCCCATGGAAAAGCTGGCTGCGGAGGTACTGTAATATGCTGGAAGGGCTGAAAAAACAGGTTTTGGCAGCAAACCTTCTGCTGCCGCAGTATGATCTTGTCACCTTCACCTGGGGCAACGTCTCGGGCATCGACCGGGAGCTGGGGCTGGTTGTCATCAAGCCGTCGGGCGTAAGCTACGACGGCATGACCGTGGAGGATCTGGTGGTTGTGGATCTCGACGGCGCCGTGGTCGAGGGCAAGTGGCGCCCGTCGTCTGACACCGCCACGCACGTGGAGCTCTACAAGGCCTTCCCGGCGCTGGGCGGCGTGGTGCACACCCACTCGAGCTACGCCACCGCCTGGGCCCAGGCCGGGCGGGATATCCCCTGCTACGGCACCACCCATGCCGACTATTTCTACGGCGCCATCCCGTGCCTGCGCTGCCTGACCAAGGAGGAGATCGACGACGCCTACGAGCGCAACACCGGGCTTCTGATCGTCTCGGAGTTTGCGCGGCTCGGCAAGGACCCCGCCGCGGTGCCCGGCTGCCTGTGCAAGAACCACGGCCCCTTCACCTGGGGCAAGGACCCCATGCAGGCGGTCCACAATGCGGTGGTGCTGGAGGAGTGCGCCAAGATGGCCTTCCGGTGCGAGCTGATCAACCCCCAGGTCCAGCCCGCCCCCCAGGCCCTGCAGGACAAGCACTACCTGCGCAAGCACGGCAAAAACGCCTACTACGGACAACGATAACGAAGAAGGCCCCGCCGGTCTCGGCGGGGCCTTTTTGCGCCTCTCAGCGCTCGTTTTTGTTCAGCGTAAAGCCGCGGCCGTTGACCTCGGAGACGGGGTTGATGACCACAAAGGCCTTGGGGTCGATGGCAAGGATCTTCTCGCGCATCAAAAACAGCGACCGCTTGGGGATCACGGTCTCGACCACCCAGGTTTCCTCCCCGGTGTAGCCGCCCTTGGCCGAAAACAGGGTGGAGCCCTTGTCCATGCTGGTGAGGATCATCCGGTTGATCTCTTCATAAAAGGCCGAGTAGACCATGATCTGGATCTTGTCCTGGCCGAAGAGCATCACCTTTTCCAGCAGCACCGAGTAGATCAGCACGAAGATCAGGCCATAGAGGATCCGGTCCACCGTGGAAAACGGGATCTGCAGCAGCAAAATGACCGCCTCGATCAGATAGACCATGTGCGACACCGACCAGCCGAAGCGCTTGTTTAAGATCATGGCCAGCACGTCCGCGCCGCCGGAGGACGCGCCCGTGCGCAAGATCAGCCCGATGCCAACGCCGAAGAGCAGCCCGGCAAAGGCGGTATTGAGCACAATATCCCCGGTCAGCGGGGGCCGGGCGGCGGCGATGCTGTTGAACACGCTGAAAAACAGCGGATAGGCCACCGAGCTGAACAGCGTGGACAGGGCGAAGGTCTTGCCCAAAAACGCCAGACCCAGCAGGAAAAACAGAATGGTAAAGCCCCAGATGCACACCTCCAGCGGCAGCGGGAAGGCGCGGCTTGCCGCAAGCGACAGGCCCGTGACGCCGCCGGAGATCAGCCCCGTGGGCACCACGAAGAAGGCCACGTCAAAGGCCAGCAGCAAATTGCCCAGCAGGATCAAAACGAGGTTCTTCAGCGTTTTCATAGGCCACCTCCGGCAAGGATCTTACGTGTATTGTACCAGATTTCGGCCCAAAGTGCAATCCCCCCGCCGACAGATTTGTGCGCGGCGCAGGGCCCGTTTTTTTCTTGCAGCAGGCATTGACAAACCTGCCGAAATTTAGTACAATCGCGGGTGGGAATGCGTTTCCCACCATATTATACGGGCGGCGGTTCACTCCACTTCTTGGCCGCCGTTTCAGAAAAAAGGAGGAAGTGTGCCCCAGGACTCGGGGTGCGGCAGTGTGGAGACCTGTCGCAAAGCGGCGCGCGCAGGCGGCTGCGAGAGCACCATAAAGGACCCGGGCGGAGCGATGTGACCGCCCGTGTGCGTAGGCGGAGGCCGGGTGTTCAGAGTCAAGAGCTTATGGCAGAAGTACAACTGAAAAACATCAAGAAGGTCTACCCGTTCGTATCCGGCGAGGACAAGAAGAAGAAAAAGAAGAAGGCCGACGAGCCCGAGAAGAAAAAGGTGAACCTGCAGATCACCGACGAAGGCGTCGTTGCCGTGCAGCAGTTCAGCCTGGACATCAAGGACAAGGAATTCATCGTCCTGGTCGGTCCCTCCGGCTGCGGCAAGTCCACCACCCTTCGCATGGTGGCCGGTCTGGAAGAGATCTCCGGCGGCGAGCTCATCATCGACGGCAAGGTCATGAACGACGTGGCCCCCAAGGACCGCGACATCGCCATGCGCTGTATCCCCACATGACCGTGTATGAAAACATGGCCTTCTCCCTGAAGCTTCGTCACACCCCGAAGGACGAGATCGACCGCAAGGTCCGTGAGGCTGCCGAGATTTTGGACATCACCCAGTATCTTGACCGCAAGCCCAAGGCCCTGTCCGGCGGCCAGCGTCAGCGTGTCGCCATCGGCCGCGCGATCGTGCGCGCCCCCAAGGTCATGCTGATGGACGAGCCCCTTAGTAACCTCGACGCCAAGCTCAGAAACGAGATGCGCGCAGAGATCATCAAGCTGCGCCAGCGCATCGACACCACCTTCATGTACGTCACCCACGACCAGACCGAGGCCATGACCCTTGGCGATCGTATCGTCATCATGAAGGACGGTTACATCCAGCAGATCGGCACCCCGCAGGAGGTGTTCAACCACCCCGCGAACCTCTTTGTCGCCGGCTTCATCGGCATGCCCGTTATGAACTTCTTTGACGGCAAGCTCATCAAGGACGGCAGCCGGTACTACGTGGAGCTGGGCGACCAGCGCGTGGAGCTCTCCCCCGAGAAGGAGGCCCGCCTGCTTGCCAAGAACGCGCAGACCCAGGAGATCACTCTGGGCGTCCGCCCCGAGCACACCGACCTGTCTGACAAGGGCGTGGCAGCCAAGGTAGACGTGAGCGAAATGATGGGCTCCTCGGTCCATCTGCACGTCAACGCCGAAGGCCGCGACGTGATCATCATCGTCCCCACCCAGGATATGAACAATATCCCCGGCATGGGCGACACGATCCACTTCACCTTCAAGGGCAACGTGGCGCACGTCTTCTCCAAGCAGACCGAAAAGAACCTGGAATGGTAACCAACCACACGATCCGCCCCGGGAGCTCCCGGGGCGTTTCGCTTTTTTCGGGAACTTTTTCGGGCCGCCCGGATAGCTATTGACAAATAGGATGGAATATGGTAAAATACCTCAAATCTTTTTATAAAAGGAGCGTGTATTGCCATGGCCACCTTCATTTCCGAGCCCTCCCGCACCTTTAATGAGTATCTGCTCATCCCGGGCTATTCCTCCTCCGAATGTGTCCCGGCCAACGTCAGTCTCAAGACGCCCCTGGTCAAATACCGCCGGGGCGAGGACCCCGCCATCTGTCTGAACATCCCGCTGGTCTCCGCCATCATGCAGGCCGTGTCCGACGACAAGCTGGCTGTTGCCCTCGCGACCCAGGGCGGTGTTTCTTTTATCTACGGGTCCCAGTCTGTGGCCGACGAGGCAGCCATGGTCAAGCGCGCCAAGGACTATAAGGCGGGCTTTGTGCGCAGCGACTCCAACGTCCGGCCCGACAGCACCCTGGCCGACGTCGTGGCGCTGACCGCCCGCACCAGCCACTCCACCATCGCCGTCACCGACGACGGCACCGCCGCGGGCAAGCTTGTGGGCATTGTCACCAGCCGCGACTACCGCGTCAGCCGCATGGCCCCCGACACCAAGGTGGCGTCGTTTATGACCCCCATGGAAAAGCTGATCTGGGCCCCCGAGGGCACCACCCTCAAGGAGGCCAATGACATCATCTGGGACCACAAGCTCAACTCCCTGCCCATCGTCAACGAGGCGGGCCAGCTCTGCTACCTGGTCTTCCGCAAGGACTACGACTCCCACAAGCAGAACCAAAACGAGCTGCTTGACGACCACAAGCGCTACGTCGTCGGCGCGGGCATCAACACCCGCGACTATGCCCAGCGCGTGCCCGCCCTGCTCGAGGCCGGCGCGGACGTGCTTTGCATCGACTCCTCCGAGGGCTTCTCCGAGTGGCAGAAGCTGACCATCGAGTGGATCCGCGCGCACTACGGCGAGCGCGTCAAGGTCGGCGCGGGCAATGTGGTGGACGCCGACGGCTTCCGCTTTTTGGCCGAGTGCGGCGCCGATTTCGTGAAGGTGGGCATCGGCGGCGGCTCCATCTGCATCACCCGTGAGACCAAGGGCATCGGCCGCGGCCAGGCCACCGCCCTCATCGAGGTCTGCAAGGCCAGAGACGCGTACTACGCCGAAACCGGCGTCTATGTCCCCGTTTGCTCCGACGGTGGCATCGTCTACGACCACCATATCACCCTGGCCCTGGCCATGGGCGCGGATTTCATCATGCTGGGCCGCTACTTCGCCCGCTTTGACGAAAGCCCCTCCAACAAGGTCAGCATCAACGGCACCTATTACAAAGAATACTGGGGCGAAGGCTCCGCCCGCGCCCGCAACTGGCAGCGCTACGACCTGGGCGGCGACAAGAAGCTCTCCTTTGAAGAGGGCGTCGACTCCTACGTGCCCTACGCAGGCTCTTTGAAGGACAACGTGGCCTTGTCTCTGAGCAAGGTCAAGTCCACCATGTGCAACTGCGGCGCGCTCACCATCCCCGAGTTCCAGCGCAAGGCCAAGCTCACCCTGGTCTCCGCCACCTCCATCGTCGAAGGCGGCGCCCACGACGTCATCCAGAAGGACACCAGCACCACCATCAAATAAGCCCCCGCCGGGACGTGCCGACGGATCCGCCAGAGGGCGGTTCCGGAGATTTTATGGTTGCTTTCCCGGGCGTGGTTTGGTATAATATTCTTTGCGATCATGCGCAATCAAACGTCAGGAGGATCCCATCATGTGTGAACACTGCAAGGAAAAATTCTACATCACAACCCCCATCTACTACCCCTCCAGCCGGCTGCACATCGGCCATGCCTACTGCACCGTGGCCACGGACGTGATGGCCCGGTATAAAAGAATGCAGGGGGCGGATGTGATCTTCCTCACCGGCACCGACGAGCACGGGCAGAAAATCGAGACCAAGGCCAGGGAGGCCGGCGTCACGCCCCAGCAGTTCGTCGATGAGATCGTCGAGGGCCCCAAGGGCGTGAAGGACCTGTGGAAGCTGATGAACATCTCTTACGACCGCTTCATCCGCACCACCGACGACTATCACGTGGCTGCCATCCAGAAGATCTTCAAGGCCATGTACGACAAGGGCGACATCTACAAGGGCTACTACGAGGGCCTGTATTGCACGCCCTGCGAGTCGTTCTGGACCGAGAGCCAGCTTGTGGACGGCAAGTGCCCCGACTGCGGCCGCGAGGTCCAGCCCGCCCGCGAGGAGGCCTACTTCTTCCGTCTGAGCAAGTATGCAGACCGCATCCAGGCGCTGCTTGAGACCCCGGGCTTTTTGGAGCCCGCCTCGCGCGTGAACGAAATGATCAACAACTTCATCAAGCCCGGTCTGGAGGATCTGTGCGTGTCGCGCACCTCCTTCACCTGGGGCGTGCCGGTCGACTTCGACCCTGGCCACGTGGTCTACGTGTGGGTGGACGCGCTGTTCAACTACACCACCGCCCTGGGCTATATGAACGACCGCTACGACGACTTTGACCGCTTCTGGCCGGCGGACGTCCACTTCATCGGCAAGGAGATCGTGCGCTTCCACTCCATCATCTGGCCCGCGTTCCTCATGAGCATGGACCTGCCGCTGCCCAAGAAGATCTTCGGCCACGGCTGGCTGCTGCTGGACGGCGGCAAGATGTCCAAGTCCAAGGGCAATGTGGTGGACCCCTATCTGCTCTCCGAGCGCTATGGCGTGGATGCGCTGCGCTTCTTCCTGCTGCGCACCTTCCCCTTCGGCACCGACGGCAACTTCTCCAACGAGGCCTTGATCAACTGCATCAACGTGGATCTGGCAAACGATCTGGGCAACCTGGTCAGCCGCACCACGGCGATGGTGCAGAAATACTTCGGCGGCCAGCTCCCGCTCGAGCAGCTTGAGGACGAGCAGAAGGACGACGAGCTGATCACCATGGCCTGCGAGCTCTGCCACCTCTACCGCGAGCAGATGGAGAAATACGCCTTCCAGAACGCGCTGGCCGAGATCTTCAAGGTGATCGGCCGGGCCAACAAGTACATCGACGAAAACGAGCCCTGGAAGCTCGCCAAAAACGAGGAAAACAAGCCGAGGCTTGCCCGCGTGATGTACAACCTGCTCGAGACCGTGCGGATCTGCGCGGGGCTTCTGACCCCGTTTATGCCCGCCACCGCGGACGAGATCATGGTCCGCATCGGCGCGGACGACCGCTCCTGGGAATCTATGGCCTTCTTCGGCACCCTGCCGAGAGACGCAAAGGTCCAAAGCGGCCCCGCCCTCTTCCCCCGCATTGACGCGGCCAAGGAGCTGGAGGAGCTCGACAAGCTCCGCGCCGAGGCCCAGAAGCCGGCCCCCGAGGCGGACCCCCTGCCCGAGCCCCTGCCCGAGATCGCCTTTGACGAGTTTGCCAAGGTCGAGATGACCGTGGTGAAGGTTCTGGCCTGCGAGAAGGTCAAAAAGTCGGAAAAGCTGCTGAAATTCCAGCTTGACGACGGCACCGGCACCCCGCGGCAGATTTTGTCCGGCATCGCCAAATACTACGAGCCCGAGACGCTTGTGGGCAAGACGCTGGTTGCCGTGACCAACCTGGCCCCGCGGAAGATGATGGGCCAGCTTAGCTGCGGGATGCTGCTGTCCGCCGAGCGCGGCGACAAGCTGCACCTTTTGATGCTGGACGACGCCATCCCCGCCGGCAGTCGCCTTTGCTGAATAAACACCACACAGGCTCCCCGCCGGACGCGACGGGGAGCCTGCCTGCTTTGGAGGGAACCCGGATGTACCATCGAGACTGGCTGATGCGGCAGATCGAAATGATGACCACCACCCTGGGCTGGCTGCTCACCGGCCGGGCAGAGGCCCTGGTGCGTCTGGACGAGGAGCTGCCCACCCGGGGCGAGGACGACGCGCTGCGTGCCCGGCTTGCGGCGCTGATCGCCCGGGGGCAATACGGCGCGGCGGAGGATCTGTTGTGGGAGGCCCTGGAGGCGGACGAGCCCGGCGCGGTACGCACGGCGCTGTGGTTTTACCGGCGGCTGAACGAGCTGCCGGACGAGGCGCTTGCAGCGGGCGATTTCCCCCGGGAAGAGATCGAAGACGGGCTGCGCGCGCTCTGCCGCCGCCTGGGGCTGGAGGCCTCCCTCTTCGCCCCGGAGGACCGGACATGAGCGGCGCAGAAAATGCCGCGCGCCTGGTCCACCCCATCGCGCCGGTGGCGGGGCCGGAGGCCAGGGTGCTGATTTTGGGCAGCTTCCCCTCGGTGAAGTCCCGCGAGGTCGGGTTTTACTACGGCCACCCGCAAAACCGGTTCTGGCGTGTGCTGGCGGCGCTCTGGGGCGAGCCCTGTCCCGGCAGCACGGCGGAAAAGCTTGCGTTTCTGCACCGGCGCCATATCGCCCTGTGGGACGTGATCGAAAGCTGCGAGATCACAGGCTCGTCAGACGCCAGCATCAAAAACGCCCGCATCAACGATCTGGCCGGGCTGGTGGGCAAAGCCCCGATCCGGTCGGTGTTTTTCAACGGACGAACCGCTGAGCGGCTGTATCTGCGCCACGCGTCCGGCACGATCGCCCTGCCCTGCCGGGCGCTGCCCTCCACCAGCCCCGCCAACGCCGGCTGGAGCGAGGCGCGCCTCATCGCCGCCTGGCAGCCGGTACGGGACCTCGCGGACGGCATGTAGGGCTGTACAGAGGGCAAAAAGGAACGAACTGCACGTAAGCTGCAATTCGTTCCTTTTTGCATATGCGGCAAGGCGATCAGGCGTAGCTGTGGATGCCGGGCAGGAAGGTGTTCACGCCGACGTAGGTAAACAGCACGCAGATGAAGCCCAGCACCGCGAAGATGGCCGCTGCCCTGCCCTGCCAGCCGCGGCGGATGCGCAGGTGCAGATACACCGCGTAGACCAGCCAGGTGACCAGAGACCAGGTCTCCTTGGGGTCCCACGACCAGTAGGAGCCCCAGGCCCGCTCGGCCCAGATCGCGCCGGTGAGGATGGTGAAGGTGAGAAACAGCAGGCCCAGGCACACGCTGCGGTAGCTGATGAGATCCAGCTTTTCCTTGGCCGGCACATGCCGATCCCAGAAGCTTTGATCCTTCATCCGGTCGCGCAGCAGGAAGATGATGCCCAGCACAAAGCTGACGCCAAACGCGCCGTAGGCGATGATGGCTGTGGACACGTGGAAGCCCAGCCAGTTGCTGCGAAGCGACGGCATGAGGGGCTTGACCGCCTTGCTCTGCATGGCGGCGTAGCCGATGATGAGGAAGATGACCGGCGCGGCAAACGCGCCCAGCATGGGGAAGGTGAACTTCCAGATGAAGATCAGGCTCACCAGGCACAGGCCCCAGGCAAAGCTGGTGGCAAACTCATACTGGTTGGTCAGGGGCAGCCGGCCCGCGCCGATGCCGCGGCAGATCAAAGCCGCGGTGTGCAGCACCAGGCCCACGGTCTGCAAAATGGCCGCAGCCTTGGCCACGCCGTCCTTTTTGACCGCGATGAAGACGAAATAGAGCACCATCGCCGCAAAGTAGAGCAGCATGACGATGGTAAAGAGTGTGTTTTCGATGCGAAGCATATCCATACAATCACCGGCTTTCTTCAATCTGATCCGGGGCCGTCTCCGGCTCCGGCGCGGGTTCGGGTTCTGGTTCGGGATCCGGCGTCGCGGGCAGCCCTGCCGCCTGGCGAAGCTGGCCGGCAAAGAGCACGCCGCCCTTGGGGCAGGCGCCATAGACCGTCCAGCGTCCGTCCGGCTGCTGCACGGCCCAGACCTGCTTAAGCTGCAAATAGAAGGCCAGAAGCAAGCCCAGCATCGTGACGACGCCGCCTAAGAGGGCGAGCAGCGCAAAGCGGTCGCGCTTGACCTGGATGAGCGTGTAGGCCGTGGGGTCGGAGAAGCGGACCTCGTAGGGCGTGAAGTACGGGATGCTCTGCCCCTCGAGCTGGACGTCCATGGTGTAGAACTGATCTTCAATGTAGATTTGGTAGGCATAGCCCGGCACGGCGCTGCCGTCGGCGGCCTGGTCATAGTCCGGCACGCAGGCGCGCAGATACAGGGCCAGGGGCGTGTCGAGCATGCGCACCCCGTCGCCGACGCAGACCCAGTTTTCCTGGACCAGCTCGCCGTCCTTTTTCACCGTGAGGCGGGCAGCGTCGCCGGTGGAGTTCTGGTAGAGCTTGAAGCCGAACAGCGAGCCCGGCTGGTTCACGCCGATCTCGGCCTGCTGCGCCTGCTCCGGCGCGCCGGGGGGCGAGACGGTGACAGACGAGGCATACTGTGTGGCAAAGCCGTCGTCCTGGCGGTCGATGCGGAAGTCCCGGATCGTAAGCGTATAGCCTGTGTCGGCAATGGGCAGCGTCTGGCCGGGCACGCCGTAGACGGTGTATTCCTCCTTGGTCATCTGGCCCAGGACGAAGCCCAAAATCAGCAGCAGAATGCCCAGATGGCACACCCACGCGCCCCAAAGACCGATCCGGTTTTTGACGGAAAACAGCGTGGCGCTGCCCTGCGCATCGGTACCGGCGCGGGGCTTGGGCATGCCGAGCTTTGCAAAGATCGGCTCCGGCTCGGCAACATCGGCCGCTTGCACTGTGGCGGGATAGGGCTGTTCGGGATCTGCCGCAGCCCGATAGCGCCGCACAAGCTGGGGCAGGCGGGTCAGATTGCACAAAAGCAGATTGCCGCACAGGAAGATGGTCAGGACCAGAAACCACCCGCTGTGGAACACGTCGTCCAGGCCCAGGCCAACAATCAGCCCGGCCAGGCGGGGGGAATAGGTCTCGGCATAGGTCTCATAGGGTTGCAGTTGGGGGATGAAGCTGCCCACGGCGCAGGCTGCGGCCAGGATCACCAGCAGGAGGATGGCAAAGCGCATCGAGCCCAAAAATTTCCAAACTTTTTTCATAGGCGGATCGTTCCTTTGATAGGTGCAGATGCAGAAACGGCAGAGCCGGGGCCCTGCCGTTTCTCGTATCGGAAGCTCCGATACCGGTCCATGGCTGCTTTGAGCCGCGTTATTTGCCCAGCAGGGCCATGCCCTCGGCGATCTTCTGCTCGGCCAGATCCAGGCAGTGGTTGGCAAGCTGAGAGTTGTGCGCGCCCTCGGCGTTTTCCACATAGCAGTAGTCGAAGAACCACTGGGCGTGGCGGTAGACGGTGCGGACCTCGTCCAGCTTTTCCTCAGACAGTGCGCCGCTCTGGTTGGCCTCGGCCAGGGCGTCCTTGAACGCGGACAGGCGGTTGCCGATCTCGGTCTCGCGGGCGGTGATCTGGTCCTGGATGCGGTGGACCTTCTGGGTCATGTTCTCGTCGCCGTGGCAGCGCACGCAGCTCTCCAGAATGGCGGGGCTGTCGAGCGGGCTGACCAGCTCATGGCTGTGGTAGACGGTGCCGTCCTCGGCCAGCTTGATCTCCATGTGGCAGTCGGCGCAGTTGAGATCCATCGCGTGCTTGCCCTGCAGATAGGTCTCCATCTCGGGGTGCTGGGCCTTGAGCATCTTCGCGCCGGTGCTCTCCTGGGTCCAGTCGGCAAAGCCCACGGTGCCGTCGGGCAGGACCATGGTGTCGTAGTACTCCAAGATGGCCTCGGGCGTCATGGTGTCAACGCTGGAATAGGGCATCATGGTCTCTTTGTCGGCGGGGGTGAAGTAGTACTCGATGTGGCACTGGCCGCAGCTCAAAGTGGCGGGGTCGATGGTCTGCACGTTGCCGCCCAGAGCCTTGTTCACGTAGGTGTGGGTCACGCGCAGCTCGCCGTCGTTGCCGGCGCTGTTGCCGTGGCAGGTGTAGCAGCTTACAGCCTCGCCCATGTCGTGGATCTGGTTCCAGACCTCGTCAAAGTCGTAGGTATAGACCTCCACGCCCTTGTCCTGCACCAGCTTGGCAAAGTTGGGGGTCTTGCAGGTCAGGCAGTTGGCGGTGGCATGGGGGCGCTCGGTGTTGTGCACGTCCTCCAGCGTATAGGCGTGGCCGCGGGCGGAGCCGTAGTCCTTGGCAAAGCCGTAGCCCTCGTAGATGTTGACGAGGTACGGATCCTGCTCAAGATAGCTGACGATCTCGTCGTTTTTGGCGTTGTCGTCCATGCTGGCGGCGATGTAGGGGAAGGTCTCGCGCCAGCTATCGGCGCTGATGGTGCCGTCGTAGGCCAGCGTATCGGGAGCCTCAACCTTGGTATGGGTCAGCTCGTCGCGGGTGAGCGCGTCCTTGTGGTAGCGCACGTCGTGGTTGTTCAGAAGGCCGCTGAGCAGCAGCACGGCAAGCGCCACGACCACAACAGCGCACACGGCTTTCCACAGAATTGTTTTCTTTTCCATAGTACCTCCTCAGGCTTGGGGCGCGGCGGGGGGCGTGATGACCTTGGCCGGGCACTTTTCCACACACTTGCCGCACTGGGTGCAGGCTTCGTAATTCACATGGGCCAGGTTGTTGGTGACGGTGATCGCGCCGCTTTCACACTGGCGGGTGCAGAGCATACAGCCGATGCAGCCGGCGGAGCAGACCTTTTTGACCTGGGGTCCTCTGTCTTTGTTGGAGCACTGGACCGCCACGCGATTTTTGGCGGGGACCAGCTCGATCAGCCCCTTGGGGCAGGCCTTGACGCACAGGCCGCAGCCCACGCACTTGCGCCGGTCGACCATGGCAACGCCGTCACGGATGGTGATCGCCTGCTCGGGGCAGACCTTCGCGCAGGTGCCAAGGCCCACGCAGCCATAGTCGCAGTCGGTGATGTTCAGGCCGCTGCGGACCACGCTGGCGCAGTCGTCGATGCCGATATAGCTGCCCTGGTTTTGCGTATACGCGCATGAGCCCTTGCACTTGACAAAGGCGACCTTGCGCTCAATCTCGCCGGCGTCGGTGCCCATGATGGCGCCGATCTGCCCGGCCACGGGCGCGCCGCCCACCGGGCAGCCGCTGACGGGCGCCTCGCCCTTGGCGATGGCGGCAGCCATGGCGTCGCAGCCGGCATAGCCGCAGGCGCCGCAGTTGTTGCCGGGCAAAACCTCGCGCACAGCAGCCTCGCGGGGATCGACCTCAACGTAGAATTTCTTGCCGGTGAAGACCAGTCCAATGCCCACGATCAGGCCGATGACGGTGATCACGGCGGTGGTGATGAGAATGATATCCATACCGACCCTCCCTTAGAACGCCAGACCCGAGAAGCCCATGAACGCAATGGACATGAGCGCCGCGGAGATCAGAACGATGGGGGCGCCGCGCAGCGGAGCAGGCAGATCCTCCTCGCGGATGCGGCTGCGGATGCCGGCCAGCAGCACGATCGCCAGGGTGAAGCCCACGGCGGTGCCGAAGCCGGAGAGCACGGACTCAATGAAGTTATAGCCGTTTTGCACGTTGGTGAGCGCCACGCCCAAAACCGCGCAGTTCGTGGTGATCAGGGGCAGGAAGATGCCCAGGGCCTTGTAGATGGCGGGCGCGGTCTTTTTGAGGAACATCTCCACGATCTGCACCAGGGCCGCGATGACCAGGATGAAGACGATGGTCTTCATAAAGTCCAGGCCCAGCGGGGCAAGGATGTAGTCATACAAAAGGCTTGCCACCGCCGAGGCAATGGTGATGACGAAGATCACCGCGCCGCCCAGCGAGGCCGAGGCCTTCATCTGCTTGGACACGCCCAAAAACGAGCAGATGCCCAAGAACTGGCTGAGCACCACGTTGTTGATCAGGGCGCCCGAAATGATGATCAAAAGCAGGTTGTGGTTCATTTCGCCACCTCCTTGCTTGCCTCGCACTGAGCCGTGCAGCCGGCGCAGCAGCCGTCGCAGCCGCTCTCGACCAGCTTGCGCTGGCGGGTCTTGATGCCGACGGCGTTCATGATGATGATGAACAGGGCGATGACCAGGAAGGCGCCGGGGGGCTGGACAAAGATGCCGATGGGTTCAACGGTGGCGGGCAGCACCTGCGCGCCGAAGACAGTGCCGCTGCCCAGCAGCTCGCGCACCGCGCCGGCCAGCGTCAGCGCAACGGTGAAGCCCAGGCCCATGCCGATGCCGTCCATCACAGACAGCAGGGGCTTGTTTTTGTTGGCGTAGGCCTCCGCGCGGCCAAGGATGATGCAGTTGACCACGATCAGGGGGATGTAGATGCCGAGCGCCTCATACACCGAGGGCAGATAGGCCTCGATCAGAAGCTCGGTCACGGTGACAAGCGAGGCCACAATGACGATGTACGACGGCAGGCGGACCTGGTCGGGGATCACCTTGCGCAGAAGGGAGATGACCAGGTTTGACAAAATCAGCACTGCCGTGGTGGACAGGCCCATGCCGATGCCGTTCATGGCACGGGTGGACACCGCAAGGGTGGGACACATGCCCAGCATCAGAACCAGGGTGGGGTTTTCTTTGATCAGACCGTTATACAGTCGTTCCAGATATTTGTTCATCCCGTTATCCCTCCTTCAACTGGGTGTTGATGAAGTCCAGGCCGGCGTTCACCGCGTTGATGGAGGCCTCGGAGGTCACCGTTGCGCCGGTGATGGCGTCCACGCTGTTGTCCCCGCCGCCCACGGTGAGGACCGTGGCCTGCTTGCCGGCGAACTGATCCATAAACGGGGGCTCGCCGCACAGCATGCCCTTGCCCGGGGTCTCGTGCAGCTCGGTATAGGAGATGCAGTTGATCTTGCCCGCGGTGTTGACGCCCAGCGTGAGCGTCACGTTGCCGTCGTAGCCCTCGGCGGAGGTGACGGACACGGCGTAGCCCACGATTTCGCCGGCGGCGTTTTTGCCCACGACGGCCTCGTTGATATACACCCGGCCAAAGTCTGTGCCGTAGACCTCGCCCTTGAGGGCGTCCACCGCGAGATTGTTGTACTCAAAGGTCTCGGCATCGGGGATGACCGCCCGGTAGGCCGCGGCGGAGGCCGCCTGCTTCTGCTCGTCGATGGTGTCCTTGGTCAGAGAGTAGGTGCCCGACAAGGCAAGGCCCGCCAGCAGCGCAATGACCGTGAGCGCAATGACCGGCTTGGGGATGCGCTGCATCAGCGGCTTTTTGATCTCGCCGCGCTGCAGGGCCATGGCGCCCTTGCGATAGGCAAAGGGCTTGTCGACGATGTAGGTGTCGATCAGGGGGACAAAGAGGTTTGCCACGATGATGGAATAGCTGAACGAGTCGGCCGCGTGGCCCTTGATGCGGAACAGCGCGCCCAGAACGCCGATGAGCAGGCCGTAGGCCGTCTGGCCCAGGCGGCTCATGGGAGAGGTGACGTAGTCGGTCGCCATGAAGAAGGCGCCCAGCACCACGCCGCCGCCGCACAGATGCGCGGCCAGGAAGCCCGGGTCAAAGCCCTTGCCGCCAAACAGAGCCATAAACAGCGTGAAGCCGCCCAGCACCGAGAAGCAGATCTGGCCGTGGATGACGTCCAGGCACCAGAGGAACAGGCCGCCCACCAGCAGCGCCAAAATCGAGCCGCCGATGACGCCGTTGGCCGTGCCCAGGAACATGGAGGTGATGTTGACCACCTTGCCCGCGGCAAGCTCGGCCACCGGGGTGGCGGAGGAGACGCCGTCTACGCCGTATTCGGTCATGGCGTTGCCAAAGGAGATCAGAAGGAAGCATCTGGCTGCCAGGGCGGGGTTGATGAAGTTTTTGCCCAGGCCGCCGAACGCGCATTTGACCACCAGAATGGCGAAGATGGAGCCAAGAATCGGGATGTACAGCGGCACGGTGCCGGACAAGGTCAAGGCCAGCATCAGGCCCGTGACCGCGGCGGAGCCGTCCTTCCAGGTGTCGGGGCGGCCGGTGAGCTTGTCAAACAAAAGCTCTGTGAGCACCGCCGAGGTCACTGAGGACAGAACGATGAGTAGCGCGTGCACGCCGAAGACCACACAGCCCACAACCGTGGCCGGCAGCATGGCAAGCAGGACCAGGCGCATGATATGGGCCGTGGTCCACCGGTCGCGGACGTGCGGCCCGGCGGAAAGATTGAACCTTGTATTCATGCTTTCCCTCCCGCCTTTTGGGCACGCTTTTGGGCCATGATCTCGGCCTTGGTCTGCTTGAACATCTGCGTCAAGGGCCGCTTGGCCGGGCAGATGAAGGTGCAGCAGCCGCAGGCGATGCACTCAAGGCCGTAGAGCTTTTTCTCGTAGCGCTCAAAATTCTTCAGGTCGATGGCGTCGGCCATCAAAGCCGGGACCAGACCGTTGGGACACACCGTGGAGCAGCGGCCGCAGTGCAGGCAGGGCGTCATCTGCGCCTGGGCCTTGGCCACGGGATCGTCTGCAAGCAGCGTGAGCGCATTGCTGGTTTTTTGGATGGGAATATCCAGGGTGCTCAGCGCAACGCCCATCATGGGCCCGCCGGTGAGCGCCTTGGCGGCTGTGACGCCGTCCTTCACACCGCCCGCGGCCTCAAGCAGCTCGGCAAACGAGGTGCCGTCGCGCGCAATGAAGTTTGCAGGCGCCTTCACGGCCTCGCCGGTGACGGTGATCACGTGGGAGAACAGCGGCTCGTTGTAGGCGACCGCCCGGCCGATGGCGTAGGCCGTGCCCACGTTGACCACGATGCAGCCCACGTCCGCCGGCAGCATGGTGACGGGGTAATCCACCCCGGCGATGACCCGGATCAGGCTGCGCTCGCCGCCCTGGGGGTATTTGGTGTGCAGCGCGCGCACGGAGAAGCGCGCCTTGCCCTGGCAGGCCTTTTGCATGGCAGCCACGGCCTCGGGCTTATTGTCTTCGATGCAGATCACACACTCGGCGTTGGGATACAGCCGCAGGGCGATCTCAAGCCCCTCGACAATCCCATCGGCCTTCGAGCGCATGAGCTGGTCGTTGCAGGTCAGATACGGTTCGCACTCGGCGCCGTTGGCGATCAGCCAGCGGATCTTCTCCGGGGCCTTGGGGGCCAGCTTCACGTGCGTGGGGAAGCCCGCGCCGCCCAGACCGATGATGCCGGCTTCCTTCACCCGGGCGAGGATGTCCTGCGCGGTGAGCCTGGAGATATCCTGGCGCTCGCCCATGCCCTCAATGGGGGTGAACTGCCCGTCGTTTTCCACCACGATGCAGTCTGTCATGGCGCCGGACACCGTGCGCCGCTTCTCCACGGCCTTCACCTTGCCCGAGCAGGAGCAGATCACGTTGGCGGAGACGAAGCCGTCTGCCTCGGCGATCTTCTGCCCGACCAGGACCGGATCGTTCTTTTTCACGATGGCCTTCGCCGGTTTGCCGATGTGCTGTGCCAATGGAAAGACCAACTCTCCCGCCGGGTCGTAGGTACGCAGCGGAATTTCCCGGCTGAGCGCTTTTTGCTCTTTGGGGTGCACGCCGCCGCGGAACGTCATTCTCAATGTTCTCGACCTCCCTGGTTTGATTTACTAAGTCGGCAGCCTCCGCCCTGCCAAACAGGCGGCGGTGCCGGGATATTTGCGCCTCTGTTTGCCGATTTGACAAAAAGGGCGCAAAAATACAAGATTAGTTTAGCATATTTTTACGAATTTGTAAACCGGTAACGGCTTTAATCTTTAAAAATAGTTGAACTTTTTCTCCCACCTGCCTGAGGCCTCAAATATTCAGGTTTCTCCGGCGGCTGCGGTTGACAAAGCACGTGCAGGCATGGTACAATCGAAACGAACACCCCGGGGCCCGCCCCGATGCACAGGAGGTTTTCTATGAAGCGCACAAAGATTATATGCACCATCGGCCCGGCCTGTTCCGACGAGGCCACCCTCACGGGAATGATCCAGGCAGGCATGAATGTTGCACGGCTCAATTTCTCCCACGGTACCTACGAAGAGCACCTGGCCCGCATTGAGCTGATCCGCACCGTCCGGGACAAGCTGGGGCTTCCGGTCCCCATTTTGCTTGACACCAAGGGCCCGGAATACCGCATCCGCACCTTCCGCACGCACAAGGTGATGGTGGAGGAGGGGCAGCGCTTCGTCTTTACCACCCGAGACGTGGAGGGCGACGAGAACTGCGTGAGCGTATCGTACAAAAACCTTGCTGCCGAGCTGAACGTGGGCGATATCATCCTGGTCAACGACGGACTGGTCAAATTCCGCGTCCGTGAAAAGACCGAGACGGATCTGATCTGCGACACGCTCATCGGCGGCGAGCTGTCTGACCGCAAAAGTATGAGCTTCCCCGACAAGGTGCTGCACCAGGTCTATCTGTCTGAGCAGGACAAGGCGGATCTGCTGTTTGGCATCGAGCAGGACGTAGACTTTGTGGCTTGCTCCTTTGTGTCCTCTGCCCAGGACGTGATGGACGTGCGGGCCTTTTTGGACGCCCACGGCGGCGGGGACATCAATCTTATCGCAAAGCTCGAAAACCGCGCCGGCGTGGACAACGCCGAGCAGATCCTGGCCTGCTGCGACGGTCTGATGGTCGCCCGCGGCGACATGGGCGTGGAGATCCCTTACGTAGAGCTGCCCGCCATTCAAAAGCGGCTGATCACCATGTGCCGGCTCAAGGGCGGTCTGGCGATCACCGCCACGGAAATGCTGGAGTCGATGATCGCAAAGCCCCGGCCCACCCGGGCGGAGATCTCGGACGTGGCCAACGCCGTGTTTGACGGCACCTCTGCAATTATGCTCTCGGGCGAGACCGCCGCAGGCCGTTACCCGGTGGAGGCCGTGCAGGCCATGGCCGCCATCGCGCAGGAGGCGGAGACCCACATTGACTACGTCTCCCGCTTTGCGCAGCAGACCTTTGACTTCCGCAGCAACACAGACGCGCTGTCGCACGCCTCGTGCCAGCTTGCCATTGACACCAACGCCACCTGCATCGTGGCAACCACGCTCACCGGCTTGATGGGCAGACTGGTCTGCCGCTTCCGGCCGCCCATGCCCATCATCGGCATGACCACCAACGCCAAGGCCTATCGCCAGCTTGCCATGAGCTGGAATGTGCTGCCCGTGGTAGTGGATGAGTTCACCTCAACAGACGTATTGTTCTATCATGCCATGCTGGTGGCCCGGCAGATGGGGCTTGCCAAAAAGGGCGACACCATCGTCATCACCGGCGGCATCACCAACGGCGCGAGCGGCAACTCCAACATCATCAAGGTCGAAACCCTGCAAAAATAGGCAAAAAATGCCCGCCCGGACGGAGCGCACGCTCCGCCCGGGCGGTTTTTTTCGGTATGCTTATACTAGAATGCAATATTGCAGCTCAGTATTATGGAAGCTCGGCCTCGGCAAGTGCTGTCAGGTCCTCCACGGTGTGGATGGGGTAGCAGCCAAGCTTGTCGCCGCGCAGGACAAACAGCCGCGCCTTGTCCGGCTGCGCCAGGTAGACCTTGGCGGCCTCGGCGGTCTGCACCCGCTCCTCGTCCCGGTCAAGCCAGGAGATGGACTTGACCTCAGAGGTGAACTCCAAGGGCTTTGCCAGGTGCAGATCCGCCTTGTCAAACACGAAGACGGAGCGGTCGCTGCAAACCAGGATCAGATGGTCGGAATACAGCGCCGGATGCACCCGCAGGGACTGCTCGAGCAGGATCTTGTAGCCGGTCATATCCGAGGGGGTGTGGTTGACAAAGGAGACGTCCGGCTTGCCGCCGTCATGCGGGAAGCGCAGGTTATAGATACCCGCAGACATATAATAATAAAGCTGCAGGTAAATATCCCCGTTCGGGTCAACGTGTATCCCGCACAG
>ONCN01000066.1 GCA_900316335.1 uncultured Eubacteriales bacterium
GGCTGCTGTGGCGTAAGCGAGGTTGCCCCGGACGGTTTTGACGCCGTCGCCGTTCTCCGGGAAGCGCATGGCATGGTTTCCGAAAATCAGGCATGTTGTGACGCGAATACGCAAAACTGTTGAAAAGACAAAAAAACATGGTATGATATAGCTAAGGCCTGCAAGCAACTACTTGCCAATCCAAGGTATCGAACCGTGTTGTATTTCCGCTCAGAACATGCGCCAAACAGATCGGCTGACCATTGCGCGGTTCTCCCCGGGCGGACGCTGACGTACCGGGCGGCTGGTCTGTCCGCTCCGGCTTTTACAGTTGTCCTTTGACGTCCGCTCCGCGCGTGAGCAGGAGCCGGAACAGGCGGTCATCACAAGAGGATCCAAAGAATATTCCGTATGGAGTGGAGGAAAAAGAAGATAACGACGTGCAAAATGCGCGGCGTGACTGCGCTGCGAGGGAGATTCTATGATAGAAATCAACGGCGTTTACGCCAACGCGATCATATATACGGACGAAATCGAGGCCTCCGCGGCGGGGCAGATCCGGGCGCTCTGCGACCAGCCCTTTGCCGCGGGCAGCAAGATCCGGATCATGCCGGACGTCCACACGGGGAAGGGCTGCACCATCGGCACCACCATGACCGTGGGGGAATACGTGGTCCCGAACCTGGTGGGCGTGGACATCGGCTGCGGCATGGACGTGGTCCGGCTGAAGGAAAAGCGGATCAACCTGCCTGCCCTGGACGCCTTCATCAGCAAGAACGTCCCCCACGGCAGAGACGTGCGGGAGAAGCCCCACCGCAACAGCGGGCGGATCGACCTCTCCGAGCTGGAATGCTTTGGGAAGATCGACGCCCGGCGGGGGCTGGAGAGCCTCGGCACCCTGGGCGGCGGCAATCACTTCATCGAAGTGGACCGGGACGAGGAGGACAATCTCTATCTCGTGATCCACACCGGCAGCCGGAACCTGGGCCTGCAGGTGGCGGAGTATTATCAGAAGCTGGCCTATGAAAGCGTCGGCGGCAGGGGCCAGACGGAGATCCCCTTCGAGCTGGCGTACTTGACCGGCGAAGACCGGGACAAGTATCTGCACGACATGGAAATCATGCAGCGCTATGCAGCCCTGAACCGGCAGACCATCCGGGACTGCATTCTGGACGGGCTGAAGCTCCACGAGGCGGAGTTCTTCACCACCGTTCACAACTACATCGACCTGGCGCACGGTATTCTGCGGAAGGGGTCGGTCTCCGCCCGGGCGGGCGAGCGGCTGCTGATCCCGCTGAATATGCGGGACGGGGCTTTGATCTGCGTGGGGCTGGGGAACGATGACTGGAACCAGAGCGCACCCCACGGCGCCGGACGCCTGTTCAGCCGCAGCCAGGCGGAGAGCAGCTTCACCCTCTCGGCCTTCAAAAAGAGCATGGAGGGCATCTATACCTCCACCGTCAGCCAGGATACCCTGGACGAGTGCCCCATGGCCTACAAGGACCCCCGGACCATCATCGCCGCCATTGGGGACACGGTTCGCATCGAGAAGCAGATCCGCCCGATCTACAACTTCAAATCCAGCGACCGGTTCACGAGCAAAAAGAAGAGATAATCCGAAGGGATATTGCCGACACTTTGAAGCGGTCCGGTATGCTATAACGGAGGTCTTTATGACAAAGAATGAAGTAAAACAGGCGCTCCAGCGCGGCCTTGGCAGAGGCTATCTCGCAGTCAGAAACGATCCGGAGCGGTATCGGGATCTGGTGCTGTGGGCTTGCGGAAGAAATCTTGCTTTTGACACGCAGTGCGAGGGAACACGGGCCTGGTATGACTATCAACTGATCTTGTGCTGCTCCGACCGGGCAGAATTCCGGGACCATGTGACAGACCGGTTCCGGAGGAAACAGCCCGACGGCGGCTGGGATTACGCGCATTTTTCGGAGCTGCTCGCCTATTTTGCCGAGGACGGCGACGAGGCTGCAGAAAACGCGCTCTGGGAAAAATACAGGGAGCTGCTTGCGGCGCTGCACAGCTTCCGCCGGGCGAGCCGCAAAATGCGAAACACCCAGGAGTGCTTTGAGAAACTCTGTGTCGCTTTGAGCTGGAAGGAAGAAAACTATTTCAAAATCGCCGCGGACGTTGGCGACCTGTTTGTGAAAAGCAGCTTGTTTGACGCTTGGGACTTTGCATGGCTCTATGACAGCAGGCCCAAAAGCTTCCATCGGCGGCTTCGGAAGACTGCCGCCGATTCTCCGGAGCTTTCCGCTTATTTTGCTGCCTTCGATGCTCTGGCGGAAAAGGAGGCCGCCCGCGCAGTGACGCCGCATGAAAACGCCGTTCCGGACGGCGGCGTTCGCTTATCCGTCTATTTGAAACACAGCGCCCCGGAGCTGGCGCCGAAATACGCGGAGCTCTATCTTGCCGCGGAAGACCCGGAGGCGCGGGCCGCAGCTCTGGAGGCGTTTGTGAGATGTCCCTATCCCCTCGATCCGACGCCGGTGATCAACGACGCTCGTTCTGTGCATCCACACCTTCGATCCGTTGCGCAGGAAGCATTGTCTGAGATCCGCCACCCGGCGGTCCGGAACTATGCGTGGGAGCTGATGGACGAAAGCCCTGAAGATGCGCTGCCGATCGCAATCAAAAACTACCTTCCGACAGATGCGGCCGGGTTATACGCCCTGCTGCAGGCCTGTCCCGTGGACTACGCCTGCAAATCCAACTGGCATTGGGCGCACCGGGCGGTCTTCGACTTGTTTGAAAAGAATTCCGGCGTGGATTCACCTCCGAAATCCCTGCTGCCGCTTGTATATGAAACAACGCTGTGCTCCTGCTGTCGGGAAACGGCTGTCCGGCTCATGGGACGTTACCGCATGATCACGCCGGAACTATGGGAGGAGCAGCTGCATGACAGCAGCGATGAAATCCGCAAGGCGGCTGAGGCGCATTTCTGTCGCGCTTAGCGCAAAGGAGGCCGAATGACACGGCAGGTAATCAAACCGGCACCAGCAGATACATTTCCTTGATCCTGCGGCAAAAGCCGGAGGTGATCGGGAGCACTTTGGGTGAGCACAGTTGGTCCAGGGCGCGCAATCGTACCGGATCAAGTGGGCACAGAATGTCGGGAAAACTAGGTTTCACTCTGATATACTGATCGTGCAGAGAGCAAGGGGGTGCTTCGGATGCGCGGGTGGATCGAAGGGATACAGAAATCTATCGATTTCATGGAACAGAATTTGACGCAGGCGCTGGAGATCGAAGTGATCGCGGAGAAGGCGGCCTTGTCCCCGTTTTATTATCAGCGCATCTTCGGGGCCCTGTGCGGCATGACCGTGGGAGAATACGTCCGCTCGCGCAGGATGACCTTGGCCGCGCAGGAGCTCAGCCGGAAGGACGCGAAGGTGATCGACGTCGCCATGAAATACGGATACGACGCGCCGGACAGCTTTGCAAAGGCCTTCCAGAAGTTTCACGGGATCACGCCGTCCCAGGCCAGGGAACCGGGCGCGCCGCTGCGCTCCTTTGCGCCGCTGCATATCAAAATCACAATGGAGGGCGGAAGCATGTTAGCGTATCAAATTGTGAGAAAGGCAGCGTTTACCATCGTCGGCGTCAGAAGACGCTTTCACTCGGACACCGGTTATCAGGAGATCCCGAAGTTCTGGGACGAATGGGTGGCCCAGGGAGAAACGCGTCCCATTCTGGGAACCTTCGGCCTGTGCCTGGATATGGACGGGAAGGACTTTGATTACTGGATCGCGGATCTGTACTTTCCCTGGAAGGAGATCCCGGCGGGTTGCGAAACCCGGGTGATCCCCGCAAGCGTATGGGCCCAATTCCCCTGCACCATCGACACACTGCAGGACACCAACACGAAGATCTGGTCGGTGTGGCTGCCAGCCCTGCAGGGCTATTCCCTTGCCGGAGAGTATGACGTCGAGGTCTATCTCCCGCCGATGGACGGCAGGGAGAAAATGACCGTCGCCATCTGGGTGCCGCTGAAAAAGGACTGAAACGAAAGGGCTGTCTCAATAAGAGGCAGCCCCTTCTTCATCCCTGCATGGTGAAGCCGATCTCCTGCAGGGCGGCCTGACAGCAGCCCTTGCCCTGTTCGTTCCGGTCGATCATAAAGTGCCGGAGCCAGTCGCGGTCGTCCGCGTCCTCTTCTTCAGGATCGTATGCGAACATGCAGAAGCCCACCAGCTTCTCATCTGCATAGATGGCAAAGGGCCGAGCCGCATGCGCCGCAGGGGCTTCCGGCGATGGACAACGAAAGAAATGCTGCATGCAAAACAAAAATGCACCGCAGCAGTTCCTGCGGTGCATTCATTTTACCCGAACAAAATCGGAACAAGGAAGAAGCCGATCATATTATTCAGGAAATGCGGAATGAAGCTGATCAGACAGTTTCCGGTCTTGCGGTACAGAATTGCAAAGAGGATCGCATCGATCAGGATACCGCCCAGATCCCACGCAACGATACCCGCAGCGCCTGCGACATAATGTGCTGCGGCAAAGAGTACAGCGCCGACGATCGCAACCGACCAGAACGGAAGCTGCTTCATGCCCTTTCCCACAAAGAACGCGCGGAATTCGATCTCTTCCCCGAGAACGGTAACGATCTGACTGAATACCAGCATGGGAAGCTGGTCAAGACCGGGCACGTCGATCCGCCCCAGCACATGGTCTATATAGGCGCTGCCGAAGACTGCCTTGCTCATGAGCATTTCTGCAGGAGACAAAATAAGCATAAGAACAATCAGCGGAATGACGCCCGGCTTCTTCAGATCAGAAAAGAAACGTTTGAAGCTGAGGCCGGATTCAGAATCGGGCGTTTTTTCAATGCCTTCGATCACGAAGAAACATGCCAGCCCCGCGATGTGGATTGCTGCGGCAGCAATCACGGAGGAGGTTGCTGCTTTGACCGCAACCGCGATGATCATGACAGCCATTCCGAGGAACGTAATCATCTTGACGCTGTCTTTTTTCGATGAATGAGCCATAGACTTATCTCCTTTTTCGTAAATCCATGTGGATCCTTATTGTTTCCTTGCCAGCCATCCGCGGAAGATACCGCCCTCAAAGATGGAATTGATCATAAAGAAAATATCTGAAAACCCAATGAAGAGGAAGGAGGAAATCAATATGATTCCTTTCATCTTATTCCTCCTGGGCAGCCGCAAGAAAAGCACCGTTCCAAGCCTGCTCCAGGTGCTTTGCAGCCAGTTTTTCATCATACTCCAGACCGTTATTGGCGAGGATGCTCGCATAGCCGTGTGCAAACATCGCAACGGGCAGAAAGATCTGCTTGGTTTTTTCCATGCTCAGTCCGGCGCCCTCCTGCATGGCGGCAAGGACCGGGATCAGCTCTTCGGAATCGATCATTTCCAGCAGACTGTTCTGCTGCGCGTAACCGGACTGAAACAGAAATCGGAACAACTGCGGTTCCTCCACGGCGAAGCGGATATAATTGAGGCCGATCCCGAGGAGCGGATCGCGCTGCGGCGAAACCGTCGTCAAATACTCCGTATGCATTTGATCGACCCGGGCGTAAGCCGCCCGTTTCATGGCATCGATCGTTGAAAAATGATACATGACCGGCTGCGTGGAACAGTGAAGCTGCTCCGAAACCGTTCTGGCGTTGATTTTTTCATATCCGCTTTGCTTCGCAACCGCAACGGCCGCGTTTATGATCATGTCTTTCGTGATCCTTGTTTTGGGCGGCATACGCATCCCCCTTACATAATTATCGTTATGTAACGGTAATTATTATACATGCTTTTCTGCGTTCTGTCAATACAACGTGAAGAAATGATGTTCGGGTTTTCCGCCTTGTTTTGCTCTTGTTATCTCGCTTTTGCCTTCGTCAAACGCCCGCTGCGCGGGCGGTTTCTCTTGCGTTGTCCTTTATTCGGGTCAGACGGGGCGCTCAGGCCGCTGTCGTACCGTCTTTCAGCGCTTTTACGACGTGAAGCGCTCCATCCGCTTGGCGCTCTCCGCATCCATGTGGTCGGTGACGCGGCAGCAGACGTCCAGTTTGCAAGGGCGGAGTTTTTATGCCGATCCATTGCATGCGCCTGAAATCTGGCGCCGTTTGGGCGCATTCGGGACGGGCGGAAATGCATCGAGCTGCGGCTTTATGACGAGACGCGGCGGAACATCCAAATCGGAGACGGGATCCTGTTTGAGAATACGAAGGCCCCGGAGCTGCTGCCCCCGGGTGATGGGGCTCCGGGCCTTTGCCTCCTTGGACGATCTGTATCAAGCCCTGGCCCTGGAGGCCTGCGGCTATCCCTTTTGAAGCTTGCCTCTGCAGGTCCGGCGGATATGGAGGTCTGCTGCTCCAAGGAGGCGCAACAGCGCGTTGCTTGCTTTTTGGAGGAACCGGTTGTATAATCGGTTCAGGAGGTGTTGGTATGAACACAAAGGACGTTTTGTATGCCCTCAGAACCCGGAGCGGGTTATCCCAGGATGCGCTGGCGGAAAAGCTTTTCGTCACCCGGCAGGCGGTTTCCCGCTGGGAGAACGGGGAAACGGTTCCGAACACCGAAGCCCTGAAGCTGCTGTCAAAGGAATTTCACGTATCCATCAATACCCTTTTGGGATCCCCCCATCCGCTCATTTGCCAGTGCTGCGGGATGCCCATGGAGGACGAGATTTTGGGCCGGAACCGGGACGGCTCGATCAATGAGGACTATTGCCAATGGTGCTATGCCGACGGGACCTACACCTACAGCGATATGGACGATCTGATCCGCGTATGCCTTCCCCACATGGTGGAGCAGGGCTTCACCGAAGAGCAAGCCCGCGCATACATGAAGCAGACGCTGCCCACCCTGGATTACTGGAAACGGCAGACGCAGTTGGGCGACGGCGGGCAGTTTGAGGCTCTCAAGGGGCAGTTGATCGACGAAATCAACGCGCTCCACATCCAGGGAATGCCGAAGCTGGAAAAGCTGAACGCCCTGGTGGGGGCCTACGTCAATCTGGAGTACCCGCTCCCCGGCGGGATGAAGGCCAGGTTCCTGGACGACCGGACCACCTATCTTGGCAACCAGCTTCCCTCTGCGCTTGACCCCGACAGATGCTTCGGCGTTCTGGCCAATATGGATTTCATTCTGATCTGTACCTACGGGACAGAGGGCGCAGATCCGGAGCTTGTTCTTTACAAAAAGCGCTGAGTTGTGTGAGACCCCGGACTGATTTCTGAGAAGGAATCAGTCCGGGGTCTTGCCCAACTCATTTGTTTCTGTTTCCGAATGCATACGCCAGCCCGATCCATTCCAGCAGCTCGGCGTCCAGCTCCGACGCGCTGCCCAGAACGATATGATGCGTCCAGCGGCCTGGCTGGGCTTCGGTTTTCGCGGCGATGCGCGGGGCGTCCAGCGGGTACGGCAGGCCCAGCGTCAACACGAGAAAATGGGGCGGCAGCAGCCGTTTCGGCAATACCCGGAAGACCGACACGCAGGCAAAGACCCGCCGGTTTTTCAGCGAGATCTGCGTTTTATGGGCAACGGCCGTAACCGCCCCGTGCGCTTTGATCTGCTCCAGCAGCGCCTCGTACAGCGCCAGCTTCTCCGGCTTTCCGTCAAAGAAAAACAATTCGTCCATCGTCATTGCGCTGCGCTCCGTTTCTCTCACGCCCGCGGCTCGACGATTACGTGGATGGTGTCGCCGTCGCGGGCGCCCAGCGCCTTGCGGACGGCCTTGGTGACGCCGATGAGATAGCAGATCGAGCCGTCCGGGTTCTTGACGCCCATGTTCACGATGCTGCCGTCGTAGCCGACGCCGCCAAACCGAGCGTGGACCTTGACCCGGCCCTTGCCGAACTCCGCCCGGATATCCCAGGGGAAGGCTACGTAGGCGCCGCCGTTCTCGGGGATCTCATGCAGGATCGCGTCGTATTCATACTTCACGTTGTTTCCCTCCCGGCGGCGCTCAGGCGTGGGTTCCGGTGTCCCGGCACCAGGCGGCGATTTCCGCGATCAGCGCCAGGGGCAGCTCCCCGGAATAAGGGATCCGGATGGTGCCCTTGCTGTATTGGTATCCGCCCGCGTCCAGCTTGTTTGCGAAGTGGGCCACCGCCTCCGAGCCGGGGTACAGGCCGACGTGCTTTTTCGCGGCCGCAAAATGGAGCACGTTGCGGCCCTGCCAGTAGGTCGGCATGGACCAGGCGATCTTCTCCTTTGCCTCCGGCAGCGCTGCGCGGAGGACCGCCCGGACCTGCCGCAGCGGCTCCCGGATGACTTCATCCTGGGCGTCAATATACGCATCAATGGTTTCCGGGGCCTTCCCGCAGTCATGCTGCTGGTTTTCGCTGCCAAAGACGCGCCCGCAGTTCGGACAGGTCCACATAGAATTGCTCCTTTGCTTCGAAGGTTTGGGTACTCTTTCTGCTGTTTATCATACTACAGAAAACCGCGTTTGTCCATATGACAGAGACCCAAAATTGCGACGGCCGTTTTGGACAAATCTGTTGTTGCGCTTTTGGGGCAAATCCGGTATAATCAAATATAGGACAGTAGGGAATGGCAACAATCACGATATTGTATTCGTAAAAGAGAATACGCATGAGGTGAAATCAAGACTATGGCAAACATGCAGGAAACACTGAAGCGCTTGTTTCAGATCGTGAAGCAGTTGGAAGAAGAATACGCAGAATACAATCGCAAGTTCACGATCGACGGACATTTGATTGGAAGCATCGGTGAAGTGCTCGTAACCGAAGCATTTGACTTGGCATTAGCAAAGGGCGCAACGCCGGTGATCGACGCCCATACCAAGGACGGAACAAATCGAACGGTTCAAATCAAAGCCACGCAGATTGACCGTGTTTCTTTTTCCAGCAAACAGGAGCATGAGAAAGCACCGGATCAAGTCATTGTGGTTTCCATAGGAAAAACCGGCGATTGGACGCTTGAATATAACGGACCTGGGAAACTCATTTATGAGAATCTCGGCAAACCACAGAAAAACGGTCAGAGCCAGATTTCATTGGCAAAGCTCAAGCGTTTGATGGAGCAAGTTCCGGCAGATGTCCAGCTTCCATATATTAGATATGACAAAACAAGATAGATACAAACTACTAATTGCCGATGCGCGTCAAAGCTATTTGACCAGACTGACCGAGCAAAGCTCTGGTCCCGTAAAGCTGCTATGGTGTGAGGACTGTAAGCTGGAAATTAACCTATGGTCTTATTGGCAGAACAGCTTGGATGCCAAAATAATGTTGGTCGGTCAAGATTGGGGCTGCCCCTGCGATGAAGCGTCAAAACCAACGATGCAGAAAATCCGCAGGGTTAATGCAGGCACCGGGGAACCGTTTTTTCCAGACTTCGACGTCACGTCTCTTTGGACGACAGACAGGAACCTCGCCAAACTGTTCAAGATCTTGGACTATGATATTTGCAAAAAACAGCCGGACCTATTCTTTACCAATTATGTCCTGGGCTATCGGGAACATGGCACCAGCGGACCATTCCGGTCAAAATGGCTGCGGGATGACACCCCGTATTTCAAGCGGCTTGCGGAAATCGTCGAGCCGAAGATCATAATTTGTCTGGGGAAAAACACATACGAGGGCGTCATCTATGCTTTGACTGGCCGGATGCCGCGCATCAAAGGGTTCAATCGCTTTCTGGACAGCGGCGAGAACTATCAGGATGTTCCGCTGGGCTCCGGTCATACCGTTCGCGTCTACGCCGTGGCACACTGTGGGACCATTGGCACCATGAACCGAAATCGTGGGAAAAAGAAGCAGGACGGAACTCGGTTATCCAGCCTTGACCTGAGCATGCAAGAACGGGATTGGACGAATATCCACTTATATATGAAAGAAGTCAATAAGAAAAGAGCGATCAAGGAGGAAGACCAATATGCTGCCAATCCACACACCTGCACCGGAGTTTGAACTGTTGGATCAGAATGGGACGCCGCACCGGTTGTCGGACTATCGGGGGCGGAGGGTGATTTTGTACTTCTACCCAAAGGACATGACCTCGGGGTGCACGAAGCAGGCGTGCAGCTTTCGGGATCTGATGCCGCAGTTCCGGGAAAAGGGCGCGGTGATTTTGGGCGTCAGCCGCGACAGCGTGGCCTCGCACAAGCGGTTTGAGACTGCACACGGTCTCCCCTTTCCCCTGCTGTCTGACCCGGACTTGACGGTCATACAGGCCTACGACGTCTGGAAGGAAAAGAAAAACTACGGCAAGGTCAGCATGGGCGTGGTCCGGACCACCTATCTGATCGACGAAAACGGGATCATCGAGCGCGCCTTCGACAAGGTGAAGGCCGCCGACAATCCCGGACAAATGCTGGAACTGCTATAAAGGAGAAACGTCATGATCAAAATCTACGGTATGCCCACCTGCCCCTACTGCGACTACGTGCATCAGCAGATCGTAGGGCGGGAGGACGAATTTACGTACGTCAACATCGGAGAAAACATCCGCAACATGAGCGCCTTCACCAGGCTGCGGGATACGAGCCCCGTGTTTGACCGCTGCAAGCAAATCGGCGACGTTGGCATCCCCGCCTTTGTGTTTGAGGACGGCAGAGTCTCCATCGACCCGGCGGACGCGGGCCTGATCGAATACGGCAGCCCCAGCGCCTGCTCGATTGCGGATCACAAGGCCGGCAGAAAGGGCTGCTGAGCACCCGGTATGAAGGTCATTTTGTCCCGAAAAGGGTTTGACGCATCCAACGGCGGCTGCCCCAGTCCGATCATGCCGGACGGGACGCTGCTGTCGCTGCCGATCCCGACAAACGACCGGGATCGGTATGAAGATCTGAGCTGGAATGGCGTCAATTACGCGGCGCTGCTATGGCAGCTCCGGCCCGGAAGGGCGTTTTCGCACTGTCACGTTGACCCGGACCTGCGGCCCGGTCTGCGCGCTGGCTTGGCCGAGGGTTGGAAGCCCGCTTTCGGACAGGCGGGCGCTGCGCAGGGCGTGATGGCAAACGCAGGCGTGGAGCAGGGGGATTTGATCCTGTTCTTCGGCTGGTTTCGGCGGGTGGAGCAGGGACCGGACGGGTATCGCTTTGTCAGAAAGAGCGCGGACTTTTTCGGCAGCGCGGATCTTCACGTGATCTACGGCTATCTGCAAATCGGGGAGATTTTGACAGACCCCGAGAAGATCGCCGCATATCGCTGGCACCCGCATGCCTCCGGGCGGTTTCAAAACCGGCCAAACGCGCTCTATCTGCCGGCGGCGCAGCTTTCCTGGAACCCGGAAAAGGCCGGGTACGGCACGCTGGATTTTCGCGCAGATCGCGTGCTGACCATGGCGCACAAGGGGCGCGCAACGTGGAACGCAAAGCCCTTTTTGATGCCGGAGCACGTGTATGGGAACCGAAAAAACGCTGCGCGCGGCGAGGGCCTGTACTACGCCGGGATCTGGCAGGAGCTGATT
>ONCN01000168.1 GCA_900316335.1 uncultured Eubacteriales bacterium
CTTGGCTTCGTCCAGAGCCTTCTTGGCAGCGGCAAGGGCGTCTTCCAGAGCCTTCACAGACTCTTCGGTGTAGTCGTCCTTCTTCACGGCCTCGGCGTCCTCGATGGCGGCCTCGAGCGCGGTCTTGTCGAGGACGGGCTCGTCGGGCTTCTTCTCAAGGGCCTTGATGGCGTCATTCAGGGCCTTGGCTGCGTCGTCAAGCTCGTCCTGTGTCTTGGCGTCGGTCAGCGCCTTCTTCGCGGCGGCAAGAGCCTCGTCCAGGGCTTTCACGGACTCGTCGGTGTAGTCGTCCTTCTTGACGGCTTCGGCGTCCTTGATGGCAGCTTCCAGAGCGGCCTTGTCGAGCTCGGGTTCGGCGGAGCCGCCCTTCACCTTAGTGGTAACAGTTACTGTGAAGTCTGCACTCACCTTGGTCAGATTGTAGCTGTTTGGAACGGTTTCGTCTGCGGGAGTCTTGAGCTTGTTATAGCTTGTAGTCGGCTCGGCTGTGAGCGTGTCGATCTCATAACCGTCGTCCACTTTGACGACGAACCAGATCTGGCCGCCTTCGGTAAGCGGATTGCCGGTGGCCTTGTCGCGGGCTAGGGCCGTCTTTGCATTGGGATGGCCTTCACCACTGAGGTCCTGCGTGTCATAGGCTGTGATGGAGCAGTGCTCGTCACACACAAAGGTCGCGGTGGGGACAACCGCTGCTGCTTTGCCCTTGGCAAGCAGCTTGACTTCCGCGGTCGCGCCGACGGCGTCGCCTTCCCGTACGGTAATGGAAACCTTGACCTGCGTATCCGTTTCAGGCTTGGTGAACTTGCCGGCAGCATCCAGGATTTCAGGATAGTCACAGTTGACCGTTACGGTATAGCCGTGCGGCGCCTTCGGCAGCTCGAGATCTTTGTCTACCTCGGCTTTCGGCAGCGCTGCGCCAATGTAATCTGCAACGTTCTGTGCAGCCCAGGTCAGCATCTCGGCAGGCGTCACTTCTTCAACGCCGTTGTGGCTGAGCACCGCAAGATACTCAAAGTACACGTCAATCGCGTTGGAGGCGCCCTGGTCGGTGTTGGCAGTGGCAAACAAACCGATCTTCGGTGCTTCGTAATCCGCAGTGGTGGAACCGAGGTCTGTGAAGTTGAGGCCGTCCTGCGAATAGCGCAGCGTGTAGGTCGTGCCGGACTTCTCGATCATCCAATACAGCGTCACGGTTCCGTCCTCGGCGGCTTGCGCACGGGGCTTCTGGAAGCCGTTAGAGGAGAAGCTGCCGTTGGTCTCCTTGCCGGGTTCAATGGTCAGATTGCGCGTCTGGCAGTTGAGGCGGATATAGTTGTCTTCATCGCCCCAGACAAGCATCATGGCCTGCTGATAGTTTTCCTTCGGGACCTCAGGATAAACCGCCTTGGTCACGGCCTTCCAATCACCCTCGGTGGGTGTGACGAAGCAGTTCTTCCACGGCGCGCCGGTAGAGTAGATGTCGTTGCGCTGGGTCGGCATCACAATGCCTTCGCCGGTCACGACTGAGTAATTCTCTGCATCCGGGTTCAGAATTTCCCAAGTACCCTTATCATAATCGCCATCGGCGAAATAGTCGGACGAGGGGTTGCCGGTTTTCTTGGTGGTCACATGCAGGAGGAAGGAGCCCTCGATCTTGGTCAGACGATAGCTGTTGGGTATGGACGCGTCAGCGGGGTTTTTCAGATTGCCGTACTTCATCGGCTCGGCAATGATGTCGTCCACAGCGTAGCCGTCTTCCACGTTGACAATAAAGTTCAACTGGCCGCTGCCGCTGACGTCGATCTCGCCGGTCTTGGCACGGGCAAAGGCGGTCTTTGCGTTGGGGTGGCCTTCGCCGGACAGATCCTGCGAGTCGTAGACGGTAACGGTGCAATGCTCGTCGCAGTCGATCGTGATCTTATAGGCCTCCATGCCGCACTTGGTACAAACACCCTCGTCGTTGAACTCGTGCGCGCAGATGTTTTCCGCAGTTGCGATCTTGATGGTGATGGGTCCGGTGATCTTGGTCACACGATACAGGCCCTCCACGCCGGTATCTGTGGGGCCTTTGAGATTGTTGAAGTTCTCAGTCGGTTCAACCGTGACCGCGTCGAGCTGATACGGGGCGGTCATTGCAATACGGAAGTTCACCTGGCCGGTGCCGTCCTTTGTGATTTCGCCGGTCTGGCTGTTGCGGGCATAGGCGTATTTCTCGCCGACCTTGCCGTTGACGTTGTTTACAGCGTCTTCCTGGGTGTCGAAAACGGTGACTGTCGCACCCTGGCCGGCGTTGATGCTGGCAACAAAGCCCTCATCCTCACGCGTATAGACGTTCTTGAACCAAAGCGAGCGGGCTTTGATATACTCTTTGAGGTTGGAGGCATAATCCGGCCAGTTCGTCCTGCTGTCGCCGGTACGCTTCATCTTCTGCTCGTATTCGGTGCCGGCCTCCAGCGTCTGGTCCTGACCGTAGTTATGGTTGTTATAGTTGGAGATATATTCTACCTTGGCATGGTTCATCATTGCGGAGGCTTCGATGCTGTCTGCCATAGCCTGCATCGTATTGGGCAGGTTTTCAAAGGCAGCGCGGTTGAGGTTATACTGTTTGTAAACCTCTTCCATGAAGTCTTCGTGCCTGCCAAGGGTCTTGTAGAGGGAAGTTTTATACTCGTTGATCTCGGAGATAAAAGCGCCCTTGCCGCTGCGGCGATCGCCGACGGAGCCCAGGCTCATATTGTTTTGGGTACTGCCCATGGCGTTGTCAAGGTCCCACGTGGGGCCGGCGATCAGCTTGTCGGCATCGGTCTGGCCGTCACGGTGGAAGAGAATGGAGCCGGCGCAGACGTCGTAGCTCTTGACGTACTCGTGCATCAGGTAGGTCTTGGCAAAGGACTCGATGTCAATATAGTCGGTATAGTACTTGCCCTTGCTGTTATAGCCGGTATCAGAGCGGATGGCGTCCCAGGCATCCTGGAGCCAATCCTTGATCTTATTGGCCGCAGCCGTCATATTTGCAGGACTTTCATCCAGCGTACCGTTGACCGTGAGCAGATTGTCGCCCATCTTTTTGACGGTGATCAAGTTATAACTGGTGCTGCCACCCCAGCCGTCCTCGCCTTTGAGCCCGTCGAGCGCAAACTGGGGGTCGCCGCCGCTTTCCACGGAATTCTCTTTATAGTTATCCTCTTCAATCAGGTAGCCGTCTTTGGTCACGAAGGAGTCGTATTTGGGCGTGACCGTGTAACAGCCCTGATACTCGCCGTTCATCCAGACGTCGGCAGATGCGGTATCCTGGCCGACCCCGATCTGGTGCGCCAGCGCAAAGCCGGACCGGTTGGACAGAAGGCTGCGGTCTGCAACTTCGCTGAGGATGGACCACTTTTTCGTTGCAGGGCTGTCGATGCCGAGGATGGAGACCTTGGTATCCAGAGAAAGGTTGTAGGCCTTCTTGTCTCTGGCCTGTGACCAAGTGTAGTTGCCGCGGCCCTTGATTTTTGACAGGACAAACTGCTGGCCGTCGATGAAGACGATGCCGGAGCAGCTTGCCTCGTGCTTCGAATCATTGTCCATCGCGGCAATGGTGCCCTTGCTCTCGTCGATCTCGATAAAAATCGGCTTGACGGATTCAGAGCCTTGCCAGGTTTTTACCTCAAAGCTCTTTGTTGTGGTGCCTTTTGTGAAGGTGTAGGTCTTGGTCTCGCCCGGTGCAGGAATCGGGCAGGCGCCGCTGTCATACTGCTTGCCGTCTAACGTTGCCTTGAGCCCATCGGCCCAGGAGAAGAAGCATTTGGCGGGATCTACGTTGCCGGGAAGGTAGAGCTCGTAGGTCGTGGCGCTCGCACCGCCACCGCCTCCCCACCAGCCGCCGCCACCGCCGCTGCTGCTGGTCCTGGCAAATACCTCAATGGCTGCGGGGATGTTGTTGGTTGCGGAAGGTTCGAGCTTGAGCGTGGTCGGCAGATCTCCCTCAGCCGCCCAGGCCGCAAGCGCGACAACGGGAAGCAGGGAGATAAGCAGACACATGACAAGCAATAACGAAATGACTCTCTTTTTCATGACGAATGCCCTCCTGTTAAAATTTGACATAGTTATTATACCATTTTATTAAATGGAATGTCAATAAATTTAGCTAAATATATGAAAATATTTTTGGATATTTTTTGTGATTTTCCATATAAAATTAAGTGAAGCATGAAAAGAATGGGCCTGCTTCTGAGGCAGACCCTTTTTGATCGTTATCTGGCTTTGTCCTGTGCGATGATGCGCTTGAGCGCGTCTACGGCAACGCGCACAGAGGCGGAGGTGTCTTCACTCATGGTCTGATCCAGCCCGGCAGCCTCACGCTCCTGGTTCCAGATCACATGGAAGCATGAGCCGCACCGGCAGCCCAAAGCATCCGCCACCACAAAGAGCGCGGCGGATTCCATC
>ONCN01000088.1 GCA_900316335.1 uncultured Eubacteriales bacterium
GGGGACACCTCTCTCTACGGTTAATGTTTGTGGTAAATTCATTAAACCATATTGGGGTGCCCTCTGTCTTTATTTTTCCTACAATTATTTTACACTAAGCCCGCTGCACGCCAAGGCGGTCTGAAAGTTTCGGATGTTTCCAGATTATTCCTTGAAAAAACCATTGGAATACGCTATACTATCGTCAAAGGAGGGATACCATGCAAAAGCTGCGTTCCAGGATCAACCGGTTTTTCTTCAACAACCGTGACCGGGGGATCCCCAATCTCATGCTGTATATCTCTGTGGCCAATGTGATCGTGTTTCTGCTGGATCTGCTGAATATAGGCGGCGAGCAGGTCATTTCGTTTTTGGCTTATGACCCGGATCTGATCCTTCATGGCCAGGTCTGGCGGCTTGTGACCTATATTTTCCTCTTCATGGTCGCAAGAAACCCCGTCCTCGGACTGCTTGGCCTGTTTTTCTACCAGTGGGCTGCCAGCTCTCTTGAGCAGTATTGGGGCACGCTTCGTTTTAATTGCTACTATCTGTGCGGCATTGTGCTCACCGACCTGGCGGCGCTCCTCTTCGGCGGCGTTGCGACGGTGGAATATATCAACCTCAGCCTGTTTTTAGGCCTTGCAACCTTGATCCCGGACCAGCAGATCCAGATGTGGTTCGTGCTCCCGGTAAAGGTCAAGTGGATGGCCTGGCTGTCTCTTGGCCTGACCTTGTACGGCGTGGTCGTCGGCTTTATCCAAATGATCTATGGCCTGACCCATGGGCTTGGCGTCTTCCTGTATTGGCTGGTTCCGCTGGTGTCCATTTTGAACTACTTCCTCTTCTTCGGCAAGGGGATCATGGAAGTGATGCCGGACTTCATCCGCTATCATCCCACGCGCAAAAGCTGGAAGCAAAAGCAAAAGGGCAGCGCCCATTCCAGGTTTGCCGGCGCAAAGCGCGCGCCCGGCTCCTATCGCTTCAAATGCACGGTCTGCGGCCGTACCGACGCCGATGATCCAAAGCTGGAATTCCGCTATTGCTCCAAATGCAGCGGCTATCGGTGCTACTGCATGGACCATATCAACAACCACATCCACGTCATCGACACGGAGACAAAGTGACCCATGGCCAGATTTTTTGTGTTTGATCTGACGCCGGACAGCGGCAGCTACACCCTTACCGGCCAAAATGCCGCCCACGCGCAGGTCCTGCGGCTGAAAGCCGGTGAGCGCGTCACCCTCTGCGATGGCAAGGGCCTGGACTATCCTGCCTCCGTGATGGAGGCAAGCCGATCTGAGATCCTGCTGTCTGTTGACGCGCCCGTCCCATCGACCGCCGAAGCCCGGGTCGCGGTGACGGTGTATATGGCCTATGCAAAATCCGACAAGCTCGAGCATGTGATCCAAAAGGCGACCGAGCTTGGCGCGGCGGAGCTTGTGGCCTTTCCCACTGCCCGCTGCGTTTCACGGCCCGACAGCAAGGGCTTGGAGAAAAAGCTGGAGCGTTGGCAGAAGATTGCCCAGTCCGCTGCCGAACAGTCCCGGCGCGGGCTGATTCCGCAGATCACAGCGCTCTCGTCTTATTCTGAGGCGCTCAAGCGTGCTGCGCAGGCGGAGAAGGCCATCTTCCTGTATGAAAACGAGCGCAGCCGCACCCTGCGCCAGAGTCTGGAGAATGGTTCCTTCCACACCCTCAGCCTTATGACCGGGCCTGAGGGCGGCTTTGAACCCGCAGAGGCGGAGCAAGCTGCGCAGCATGGCCTTGAGATCTGTACCCTCGGTCCCAGGATCCTGCGCTGCGAGACCGCGCCGCTGTGCGTCTTGAGCGCAGTCATGTACGCAGCAGGCGAGTATTGAAAACCAGAAATACCATCACCCCGGGATGCATAAGCTTTCCCGGGGTGATGGTTTATCACGGGCTTAAAAAAAGACGCCGCCATGCTGAGCCTGTCCGGCCTTCTGCTGCGGCTGATGGGAATGGGATACCAGGTCTGGCTCTCCGGCCGTCTGGGCGCAGAGGGGATGGGCCTCATGCAGTTGGTGTTGACCGTCGGCCTGTTTGCCGGAACCCTTGCCTCCTCGGGGATCCGGCCCGCGGTGCTTCAGCAGGCGGCCCGGCGACAGGGGGAGGGGGACCTGCCCGCCGCGGCAGGAACACTTCGCGCAGCCCTGTGCTGGGGCCTGGGCCTCAGCGCACTGGTGGGCCTGTGCCTCATCGTGGGCTCCGGTCTCATCTCGCGCGTCTTGCTCAAGGAAGCCGCCACCGCGCCGGCCATCCGCGTGCTTGGGGTCTTGCTGCCGCTAGAGCTTTTGTGCGGCATCCTCGGCGCAGGCTACACAGCCCTTGGCCGCGTGCGGGAGCTTGTGTCGGTGGAGCTGCTGGAGCGGGTCTTCTCGCTCGGCCTTACCCTGCTGTTTCTCCACATGGCCAAAGGCAGTCTCAGCGCCACGCTCTGCGCAGTGGTTGGCGGTTCCTACGGCAGCGCCGTGCTGTCGGTGCTTCTGCTCTGGAGCGGGGTGCGCCGACAGCCCTTCTGCGGCGGCCAGCTCAGACCGCTGCTCGCCCTGTGTCTGCCGCTGGCTCTGAACGATTATCTGCGCTCCGGCCTGTCATCAGTCGAGCAGTTTTTGATTCCATACGGGCTTGAACGCAGCGGCTCTCGCCACCGGGCGCTTGCTGCCTATGGCACGGTGTGCGGAATGGTTTTTCCGGTTCTGTTTTTCCCAGCATCGGTGCTCTATGCGCTATCGGACCTACTTGTGCCGGAGCTTGCGCGCGCCAAAGCGCGCCGCGACAAAAAACGGGCATCCGGCCTTGCCCGGCGGTGTCTTCGCGGCACCGCGCTCTTCGCCGGCTGCGTGTTCTTCCTGTACTGGACGTGCGGCGGCCTTTTGGGCAAGCTGCTGTATCACAGCCCGCAGGCCGGATACTATCTGCGGATCTTTGCGCCTATGGTGCTGTTTTTGTACCTTGACGCCATTGTCGACGGGATGCAGAAGGGTCTTGGCCAGCAGCTTCATCTGGTGCGCTACAACAGCTTCACCAACCTATTGGACGTGGTCCTGCTCTTCCTCCTGCTGCCCCGCTGGGGCATGGCGGGGTTTGTCGTCACCTACTGCTTCACCCACCTGGTCAACTTCTTCTTGAGCCTGAGAAGGCTCCTGCTGGCTCTGTCCGAGGTCGGATAGCTGTGCCTTTTTCTCGGCCCGCTGCGCCTTCCACGCCTGATGCTGCGCCCGGAAGCGCGCATGCAGCCGGTGCAGCACCGCGAGGGTTTTCTGGTCGTTTGGGAACAGTCTTTTCAACAGCCACATGGCAATGAGCACCGTGACGATCTTTTCCGGCGTGAAGGGGAACCAAAGCGCTGCCATCCAGGCGGTGCCGACGCCGGCCAGCCAGGGCAGCTTCAACCAGGTGCCAAGCCCGACTGCGATGTAACACCAACCGTTGGTCAAAAACCAGGCGATGCCAAAGCACAGCACAAACCTGGGGTTCAGCAAAAAGCCCAGCGCGGTTTTCAGCTTCGGCTTCCAATATGCGATTGTAAAAAAGGGCCGTAGCTTGTCTTTCATCCTTGTTTTCCTTCTTACACGCGGCGTTGATTGGATATAGTATAGTGAATACCACGCCGATTTGCAAGAGCCGGACAGAAAACTTCATGGATTATTCATGCCTTCGGCTCGCCCAAAGTCCCACGTGCAGACAAAAAACGGCCGAAGCGCTGCCGCTTCGACCGCTTTTTGCGTCGCTTACTTTTTGCCCAGCAGGCCGCCGAGGGTGTCGCCAAGCTTGCTAAGGTCCAGCTTTGCCTTGATGGCGTCCACCACGGACTTCACCTGATCGTCGGGCAGATCCACGCCAATCAGATCCTCCACCGTGCGGGTGGGGTCCTTCTGGAAGCGATCGCCCAGGGACTTGTCGCCCTTGATCTTCTCAATGAGCTCTTCGATCTTTGCCTTGATGTCAAATGCCATGTTTGGTTCCTCCTTCCATGATCAGTTCGGCGTTACAAACACCGCGGATTCCATAATCACCGGGGTCACGGGTACAGACTGCTCGCCGTAGGCGTTGGTGGTCAGTTCAACCTGGCAGACCTTGTCAATGGTGTCAAGCCCGGCCACGACGTAACCGAAGGCGGCATAGTTGCCGTCCAGGAAATCGCTGTCGGCATGCATCAGGAAGAACTGGCTGGAAGCGGAGTCCGGATCCTGCGCTCTTGCCATAGACAGAACGCCCCGCACATGGGACAGGTTGTTTTCAATACCGTTTGAGGCAAATTCGCCCCGGATGGTCTGGTCGCTGCCGCCCATACCGGTGCCCTCCGGGTCGCCGCCCTGGATCATAAAGCCAGGATACACCCGGTGGAAGCTCAAGCCGTCATAGAAGCCCTGGCCGACTAGAGTCTGGAAGTTTGCCGCGGAGATCGGCGCGATGTCAGGCCGCAGCCGGATCACCACGTCCCCATAACCGGTGATAGAGATCTTCACATACTCGGTCATCTCATCGGCAACGGAGAAGTCAGAGACAGACTTGCTGTCGATCTCGGCAAGGATCTCGTCCATGTTCACTGCCACAGGGGCGGCAGCAGGCGCATCCTCGGCAGCCTCGTCGTCGGCGGGGGCTTCGCCGGCGGGAGAGGTCTCCAAGGACGGGACCGTCACGTCAGCGTCCACCGTGTCGGAGGTGGTCTGGTGTGTCTTTGCGCAGGCGGTGAGACTCAGCAGCAGCAACGCTGCCAACAGGGCCGCAAGGAGTTGTTTCTTCATACAAATGACTTCCTTTCTGTTATTGCGTCTGTCCGGCAGAGCCGGACGATTCTGCTTCGATCCGTTCACCCAACAGCCCGTCCTCGTACAGGCCGGTGATCCGGATCGGAACAATTACATTATGATCTCCGGTTCCGGGGCAATAGACCCGGATGGAGTTGGGAGCGTGGCCGGTGTCATATGCGCCGGCGGGCTCTTCGAGCAAAACCTGCTGTACCGAGCCAATCATTGCTTTGCGGTAGGCCAGGTTCAGTTCCTCTGCCACCGCGATGGCAGCCTTGGAGCGGGCCTCCTTCACGGCGTTGGGCAGATGCCCGTCCATGCGATCGGCCGCAGTGCCGGGCCGTCTGGAATAGGGGAAAATGTGCATCTGGGCAAAGCCGCAGCGCCGGATGAACGCAAGGCTCTGCGCAAACTCCTCCTCCGTCTCGCCGGGGAACGCCACGATCATGTCGGTCGTCACCGCACAGCCGGGGAAGCTGGCCTGAAGCAGCCGCACGCTTTGCAAATATCGCGCGGTGTCGTATCTACGGCCCATGCGCCGCAATACGGTATCGCAGCCGGACTGCATGGAAAGGTGGAAGTGCGGGCAGAGATTTTTGTGCCCGGCCAGAAGCGAGCAGAAGTCCTCGTCTATGATGCGCGGCTCCAACGATCCCAGGCGGATCCGGATCTCGGGCACAGCGCTGCACACAGCGTCCACCAGCCGGGCAAACCCCGGCTGACCGGGCAGATCACGGCCCCACGAGGCCACCTCGATGCCGGTCAGCACGATCTCCCGGTATCCCGCCTGCTTCAGCCGTTCGACCTCGCACAAGGCCTGCTCCAACGGCATGGAGCGCACCGGCCCGCGTGCAAACGGGATGACGCAGTAGGTGCAGAAGTTCTGGCAGCCGTCCTGCACCTTCAGCATGGCGCGGGTTCTGGCAGCCAGTCCGCCCGCCGGCAGCAGCTCAAACGTCCGGCGCTCAAGCGCCCGGTCCACGTCCACACGGGGCGCACGGTCCTTTGCTGTGGATAAAACCATCTGCAAAAAGGCCTCCCGTCCGGCAGAACCCGAGACCACGTCCACCCCAAGCGCACGCACCTCGTCCGGCTTGAGCTGGCTGTAGCACCCGCACACGGCAATCACCGCCTGCGGGTGGAGCTTTTTCAGCCGCCGGATCACGTTGCGGTTTTTCTTGTCCGCCACGGCGGTGACGGTACAGGTGTTGATGATGCAGACGTCAAAGTCTGCCGCAAGGTCCACCTCCTCATGGCCCAGATCCGTGAGGATCTGCTCCATGGCCTGTGACTCATATTGGTTCACCTTGCACCCCAAGGTGTAGATGGCGTATCTCATAGCGTTCCTTTCAGGGGTGGTCTGATCTTACTGGTGCCGGGGCAGATAGTAGTCGTCTGCCTGCAAAAAATACCGACAGCGGCTGTCCTTCCGGGCGAACGCCCTGTAGTACTCATCCTCGTCCAGATCCATCCGGCAGTAGTACTCATCTGCTTCCTCGTCGTAGTTGTAGTTCCAGCAATCCTCACATCGCTGCGCGCTCATGGCATCCCCCTGCCTTGTCATAAAATCACCCGCGGCCCTCGCCGCGCCCCTATCATAACACAAAACGTGAAAAAACGGAATACTTTTGGTTGAATTTTCTGTGAACAAATGGTACAATGACCAAAGAAACACGTTCACAGGAGGGTATCTGTATGGGCATTGTTGTCATTGGTGCCGTGTTTGTAGATGTCAAGGGCTTCCCTGAGGACAAGTATATCCCGCAGGGGCGGAATGTAGGCCGCATTGAGCAGGTGCACGGCGGTGTGAGCCGCAACGTGGCGGAGGATATTGCCAACGTAGAGCTCCGGCCCACCTATGTGAGTCTTGTAGATGATAACAGCACCGGAGCCGACGTACTCCACAAGCTGCGCAGCCACAAGGTCAACACCGACTATATCCGCACCGTCCACGGCGGCATGGGGACCTGGCTTGCAGTGTTCGACCACACCGGCGACGTGGTTGGCTCGATCTCGCAAAGGCCCAATATGCTGCCGCTGCTGGATATTCTGGAGGAACACGGCGACGAGATCTTCCGCAACGCAGACAGCATCATCATTGAGATCTGCCTGGACAAAGAGATCGTCAAACGTGCCTTCAAGCTTGCAAAGCAATACAACAAGCCTATCTACACTGTGGTTGCAAATATGTCCATTGCTGTCCAGCGGCGGGACTTTTTGCAGGATACCGCCTGCTTCATCTGCAACCGGCAGGAGGCCGGGATCCTCTTTTCCGACGACTATTCTCAGACCGGCATCGAGCAGCTTGAGGATATCCTCTCGGAAAAGGTCACCCGCGCCAATATTCCCAGCATGATCATCACCCTGGGCGACAAGGGCGCCATCTATGCCGATATGCACGGCGACAAGGGCTACGTCCCCGCCCGGAACGTCACCGTCCGGGATACAACCGGCGCGGGCGACGCCTTCTGCGCCGGCGCCTCCATTGGCCTGACCTATGGCAAAACGCTCAAAGAGGCCTGCCAGATCGGATCCTTCCTTGCCGCTTCTGTGATCATGACCTCCGAAAACGTCTGTCCCCGCTTCTTGCCGAGGGAGCTGGGCCTGGATGTGGATGTGACCGACTGATGCATTACGTATATATGGTCCGCTGCCGGGACGGCACCCTGTACACAGGGTATTCCACCGATCCTGTGCGGCGGACCAAGGTCCATAATCAGGGAAAAGGCGCCAAATATACCCGCTCCCGCCTGCCGGTAGCGCTGGTCTATCAGGAGTGCTGTCCCACAAAAGAGGCCGCCCTGTCCCGTGAGTGGCACCTCAAGCAGCTCAAGCACAGCGAAAAGGAGGCGCTCATTGCCTCCGCGAAGGAGGATCTCAATGAACGTCTGTCTGCTCAATGACTCCTTTCCCCCCGTGATCGACGGGGTGGCAAACGTGGTCATGAATTACGCTGACCATCTGACCCGGGACCACGATGCCCGTGTGACGGTGGCCACACCCTATTATCCACAGGCGGATGACAGCGCGCTATCCTATCCTGTGGTGCGCTTTCGCAGCCTCGGGACCGAAGCGGTTGCCAGCGGCTATCGTGCCGGAGATCCGTTTGAAACGCGGGCTGTGGCAAAGCTTGCAGACTTTGCGCCAGATATCCTCCATGTGCATTGCCCGGCCGCCACAAATCTGCTTGCCCGCCTCGTGCGCGAGCAGACCGGGGCGCCGCTGGTATACACCTATCACACAAAGTATAACATCGATATCGAGCGCGTCATCCGCATCAAGCCCCTTGCACGCGAGGTCATTTCCGCCATGGTGGACAATATCCAGGCCTGCGACGAGGTATGGGTGGTCAGCCGCGGCGCAGGGGAGAACCTGCGCGAGCTTGGCTACCGGGGCGACTACCGGGTCATGCCAAACGGCGTGGATTTTGAAAGAGGCCGCGCAGATCAAGAGGCGGTCGCCCGCGCAACGGCGGCGTATGACCTGCCGGAGCACGTTCCGGTCTACCTGTTTGTCGGCAGAATAATCACCTATAAGGGCCTGCCGCTGATTCTGGATGCGCTCTCTCACCTGGCTGCGGCGGGAAAAGATTTCCGCATGGTTTTCGTAGGCAAGGGGCCGGACCGCGAGCTTCTCGAGTCACGGGCGGCAGACCTGGGTATTGGCGAAAAGTGCATCTTTACCGGCCCGATCTATGACCGTGAGACGCTCCGCGCCTGGAATACCCGGGCGGATCTGTTTTTATTCCCGTCCACCTTCGATACCAACGGCCTTGTGGTGCGTGAGGCTGCCGCCTGCGGCCTGGCCTCCGTTCTGGTGCGCGGCTCCTGTGCCGCCGAGGATATCACCGATGGGCAAACCGGATTTCTCATTGACGAAACCGCCGAGTCCCTCTTTCAATGCCTTTTGGAGCTCTCGGATCGCCGTGAACTTACGCGCCGGGTCGGACAGCGCGCCATGGATGAGATCTACCTCTCCTGGGGCGACTGTGTCACCCGTGCCTATCACCGCTATGAGGCAATTTTGCAGGCAAAGGCCGCCGGAGACTGGAAGCCCGCGCCACGTCAGCCTGGCGATCTGCTGTTGTCGCTTACGGCCCGCCGCATGGAGGAGCAGGAAAAGCTCCGCCGTCTGGCGCAAAGCCGCCTGGATCCCATCCGCCAGGCTGCAGCGGGCATGATGGAAAACATACAGGATCGTGAAGAGCGTCTGGTGGAGCTCCGCCGGGAGCTGGAAACGACCCTGCTGCACAAAGAACCGACTGAAAGGAAGTGACCCCTATGCGCTACCAAACCATCGGCTTTATCGGCTGCGGCAACATGGGCGGCGCGCT
>ONCN01000150.1 GCA_900316335.1 uncultured Eubacteriales bacterium
CGGTGGAGGGCATCCAGGTGCACCGCTACGGGGCGCATATCTTCCACACCAACGACGAGGTCGTCTGGGACTACGTCCAAAAATTTGCCGACTTCAACCACTATACCAATTCTCCGGTCGCCAACTATCATGGGGAGCTGTATTCGCTGCCCTTCAATATGTACACCTTTAACAAGATGTGGGGCGTGGTGACCCCGCAGCAGGCCGAGGCAGAGATCGCCCGCCAGCGGCAGGCCGCCGGGATCGAGCATCCCAAAAACCTGGCCGAGCAGGCCATTTCGCTTGTCGGCACCGACATCTACGAAAAGCTGGTGCGCGGCTACACCGAAAAGCAGTGGGGCCGCCGCTGTGAAGAGCTGCCCGCCTTTATCATCCGGCGGCTGCCTGTGCGCTTCACCTTTGACAACAACTATTTCAACGCCCGCTTCCAGGGCATCCCCATGGGCGGCTACACTGAGATGATCCGGCGGCTGCTTGCCGGCGTCGAGGTCCGGCTGGACACCGAGTATCTTTCGCAAAAAGCCTCGCTCGACGCGCTGGCCCGCCGCGTGATCTACACCGGCCCCATCGACGCCTACTTCGGCTACCGCCTGGGGTGCCTGGAGTATCGCAGCGTCCGCTTTGAGACCGAGGTGCTCGATATGCCCAACTTCCAGGGCAACGCCGTGGTCAACTACACCGACCGCGAGACGCCCTACACCCGCATCATCGAGCACAAGTTCTTTGAGTTTGGCACCCAGCCCAAGACCGTGATCTCGCGGGAATACTCCGCCGAGTGGAAGCCCGGCGACGAGCCGTATTACCCCGTCAACGACGAAAAGAACAAGACCCTTTACGAGGCCTACGCCAGGCTTGCGGCCCAAGAGGAGAAGACCATCTTCGGCGGCCGCCTGGGCGAATACAAATACTACGACATGGACGCTGTGATCGCCCGTGCGCTCGCCCTCACCGAGGAGCTGACGGAAGGAGACAGAACATGAAGCTTTTGACCATAGTGGTGCCCTGCTACAACTCTCAGGACTATATGGGCAAGTGCATCGACAGCCTGCTTGCCGGCGGCGAGCGGGTGGAGATCATCGTCATCGACGACGGCTCCAAGGACAACACCGCCGCCATCGCAGACGACTACGCCGCGCGGTATCCAACCATGGTCAAGGCCGTGCACCAGCCTAACGGCGGCCACGGCGAGGGCATCAACCAGGGCCTGCGCCATGCCACGGGCAAATACTTCAAGACCGTGGACAGCGACGACGCGCTGAGCGCCGATTTCCCCCGGTTTTTGGATCTTTTGGAGGCGTGCGACCGGCAGGGGGGCGTGGATCTGTTCCTCACCAACTATTTCTATACCCACACCGACGGGGTAGGGGACCGGTCGATCATCTTCTCCAACGCGCTGCCTGCGGGGCGGATCTTCACCTGGGATGAGACCAGGCCCTTCCGTGTGGACCAGATTTTGATGATCCACGCCTGCACCTTCCGCACCGCCCTTCTGCGCGAGCGGGGCATCGAGCTGCCGAAAAAGCTCTTCTACGAGGACAACTATTACGTCTACGGCAATCTTGCCGGCGTGAAGCGGCTGTACTATATGAACAGCGATCTCTACCGCTACACCATCGGCCGAGAGGGCCAGTCGGTGCAGGAGGACGTGATGAAGCGCCGCTACCAGCATCAGCTTCGCGCCACCGAGCTGTGCTTCACGGCCTTCCACCTTGACGCCATCCAGAGCCGGAAGCAGCGGGCGTATCTCAAGCATGAGATGTTCATCATGTTCGGCATCTCCGTGATCTACGCCCGCCTCAACCAGACCGAGGAGGCCGACGCAAATCTGGACGCCATGTGGCAGACCTGCCGCGACTATGACCCCAAGTGGGCCGATTACTTCCGCAAGCGCACGGCCCTGGCCCTGCTGGGCGTGCCGGGCAAGGCCGGACGCACCTTCGCGGTCGGCACCTACCGCCTGGCCCACCGGGTCGTCCGCTTCAACTGACGGAGGCGGCTGCATGCGCCCGAACTATTCCTACAACCCCGAGCTGCGAAAGCCCGGCCTCGGGGTGGACGTCACCTCCGACGCGCCGCATAAGCGTCTTTGGATTGTCCTGCAGAACGCATGGAACGCCGCAGCCTGCCGATTGTGGCGCTGCCCGGACGGGGTGGTGCGCAAGCGGGTCCGATTTGCTGCCCGGGACGGTCATCAACTGTCTGCCTGGCTTCTGGAGCCTGCCGGGCAGGCGCAGAAGCGGCTGCCCTGCGTGCTCTATTGTCACGGCGGCGCCTTTTTCTTCTCGATCTATGACTCCAACCTCACCATCGGCGCCGTCCTGGCACGGGAGCTGGGTTGCCGTGTCCTGCTTCCGCAGTACCGCCTTTCTCTGACCCACCCCTATCCGACCGGCCAGCAGGACTGCGAGGACGCGCTGCTGTGGCTTTTGAACCGGGAGGACGTGGACCGGGCTCGTTTGCTGCTCTATGGCGACAGCGCCGGGGGCTGCCTTGCCGCCCAGACCGCCGTTGCCTGCCGGGATCGCGGGTATGCCCGGCCCCTGGGCCAGATGCTCATCTACCCGGTTACAGACCGGGCAGGGGACTACTCGTCGCTGAAATCCTATGCCCATGGAACCTGGTCGACCCGGGCCAACGAGAATATGTGGCGCGTTTATCTGCGCCGCGCGCAGCCGGCGGACGGCTGTGCCGTACCCATGGAGCAGCCGGAGCTCACCGGGCTTGCCCCGGCGTACGTAGAGGCTGCCGAGATGGACGCTCTGTGCGATCAAGCGCTGGCCTACGCCGAAAAACTGGCGGCAGCAGGCGTCCCAACCTGCTGCACCGCGGTCCCGGGGGCTTATCACGGGTATGACGGGGATCAGACCTCCCCTCTGGTGCAGCGGGTCATGAAGGACCGGCTGCTTTGGCTCAGACAGCAGCTTCAGAGCGAAGCTGTGCAAGGATAATCCGGAAAGAAGGTCCGTTATGTACCGCATCGCCATCGTGGAAGATGATCCGAAAAGTGTAGAAAAGCTCAAGGGCTATCTCACCCGCTTCGGCAACGAAAGCGGGCTTGAGCTGCGCCATCGGGTCTTCAAGGACGGCCTGGCCTTTATCAGCGACTATGCCGCGGACTATGACGTGGTGCTCATGGACATTGAAATGCCCAATCTTGACGGCATGCAGACCGCGCGGCGGCTGCGCTGGGTGGACGAAAACGTCTGCCTGATCTTTGTGACCAACCTGGCCAAATACGCCCTGGAGGGCTATGAGGTCCGGGCCATGGACTTTTTGGTCAAGCCCGTGGAGTATCAGAACTTCTGCCTCAAGCTCCGCCGGGCACTGGATTACCGCGATCGCACCCGCGAGCGGGAGCTTATCCTCACCCTGCCCGGCGCGGTGCACCGCATCCGCCTCGACGAGCTGTACTACGTCGAGGTCATGGACCACACCCTGGTCTACCACACCGCCTCGGGCGACTACAGCGAGCGCGGCTCGATCAAAGAGCGCGAGACCCAGCTCAGCCAATACGGGTTTGCCCGCTGCAACAACAGCTTTTTGGTGAACCTGCGCTACGTCACGTCGATGTCCGGCTCTGAGATCACCCTGCGTCAGACGCGCATCCCCATCGGACGGACCAAGAAAAAGGAGTTTGTCCAGCGCCTGACCGAGTATATGGGAGACAGCGTCCTATGAGCGCGGTGCTGGCGGCCATCGGCCGGATGCTGGACAGCTATCCGTTTGAGCTGGTCATCATCGTCAACCTCTTTATGTGGAGCTACCCGCGCCGCTCCTGGTTCTGGCTGCGCATGATCGGCATGACCATCCCGATGCTGGTGATCTACGACGCCTGCGGGCAGATCTTCCCCAACGGCCTGACCCCCAGCGAAATGATCGACCGGCTGTTCTTCCTGGTGCCCATCAGCTACACCTGGCTCATCATGCGGGTGTGCTACCGCTGCACCGCGGCCGAGGCGCTGCTCTCCACCGCCACGGCCCACCCTGCGCAGAACATTGTCTTCAACGTCTACTGGATCATCAAGATGTACCTTGGCTTTGCTGAGGGCTCCCTTGGCGGCATCTGCGTGTCCTTCAGCCTGATGGCGCTGGTGTATCCCGTCGTGTTTTTCACGGTGGGCCGCTATCTCACGGGCTGGAACCGGTCCAAGGCGCTTGACCGCAGGCTTCTGATCAACGCGGTGCTCATTACGCTGATCGTCAACATCCTCAACCAGCGCGCCGCCGGCGCGCGGTGGGAGGTCACGGTCTATCTGTCCTACGTGATCTCCGACATCCTGGCGCTTATGATGCAGTACGGCCTTTTGCAGGAGTCTGATCTCGAGCGCAAATACGGCGTGGTCGAGCAGCTTTTGTACGCCGAGCAGAAAAAGCAGCAGATGACCGCCGAAAACGTAGAGCTGATCAACCGCAAGTGCCACGATCTGAAGCACCAGCTCCGCGCGCTGCGCCGCATGGAGCCCGGCGAGGAGCAGGAGCGCTATATCCGCCAGATCGAAGAAGCCGTGCTCTTCTATGAGAGCGCCGTCAAGACCGGCAACGAGACGCTCGATCTGATCCTGATGGACAAGCTGCTCTACTGCCAGGAGCATGAGATCAAGCTCACCTGTGTGGGCGACGGCGAAAAGCTCTCGGTGCTCGACACCATGGATATCTACGCCCTGTTCGGCAACGCCCTGGACAACGCCATCGAAAGCGTCATGGGCGAGACCCAGCGCGAGCGGCGCATCGTCAGCTTCCGCATCGGCAGCCGGGGCGATTTTATCAGCATCCACTTTGAAAACTACCTGGGCCACCCGGTCAAGCTCTCCAAGGGCCTGCCCGTCACCACCAAAGCCGACCGCCAATACCACGGCTTCGGCATGCTCTCAATCCGCCACATCGTGCAAAAATACAACGGCAGCATGAGCGTCCGCACCGACGACAACCTCTTCCGCCTCGATATTCTCATCCCCACCACCCCACAGACACCGCAGGTCCCTGTGTAGGGCGAGCATCGCACCCTGTAGTGGCCGCTGACCACAGCGGCCAGTCGCGCAGCGCACGTATTATGCAGCCTGTGCGTGCCGGTGTGTCGCGTACGTGATCCGTACGAACCGGCGCGGCACCTATTCCGTAGGGGTCGATGACCACATCGACCCGTCGCGAAGCGCCATTGCAGGCACCGCCGGTGTTGAGATAGGTTGGAGGTTGCACAGGCCCCCGCCACCCAATGGTAATGCTCTGAACCCTGCAACCTGCGCACCCTGCCGGGGGCGTCACTTTCTGCTCGTGCAGAAAGTAACCAAAGACACGCCA